>PALY01000129.1 GCA_002707085.1 Deltaproteobacteria bacterium | reverse complement strand
GTAGCCGCCGCCGCCGCCGCCGTAGCCGCCACCGCCGCCGCGACCACCGCCGCCGCCGCGAGGCTTGCGATCGGTTGCTGAGTCTACACGGATCGTACGACCGTCCAGCTCAGTGCCGTTTAAAGCATCTTTGGCTGCTGTAGCGCTGCTTGCCTCGGCAAACGTGACGAAGCCGAAGCCTCGGGAACGACCGGTATCACGGTCGGTAATTACTTTTGCCTCGGTGACTTCACCGAACGACTCAAAGTGTGACTGCAAGGATGCATCACTGGTCGCCCATGCAAGACCACCCACAAACAATTTAGACATTTCTCATCTCCTAGAGAGGCGAACTCCTATCCCCGTTTGTGCCAGTGGCAAGAAGGAAGATTGAACTTATCGAACAGCTTTTAAAAATAGTCGTCTTGCTGGACGATTTTATGTGTCATGTGGAGTCACTTCAGCGTCTTGGCTGATGCTCTCTTAGTGCCTGTAATTACAGGTAAAGTTTGAATTCTTTGGGCGATGTTGGCACGGTATTTGGCCTTACCAGAGCGTCCATGTATGGAAACGGAATATTTCGCTTACTGGTCCAAAAAACAATGGGGCTGTGGCAGTAAAGAATACAAAATGGAGCATGATAGCAGGGATCCGTGGCATCAGAGTTTTACGTCCGACCCAATGGGCAACCATGGTTGTGGCGATGGTCGCGAACCCATGGAGCGTAAAAAATAGAAGCATTCTGCCATCGAAACGCTCCAAGCTGACCCAGACCATGTATTCATGAAGTATGGCGCTAAATAGAAAGACTGTCGTTGCGCCTAATACTGGACGTTCAGGGCCAATGAGTTTTTGGAATATCAGGCGGTTGCATATTCGTGTGAAGAACAGATTCCAGCGACGTCCCCAAAAATCCCGAAGGTTTCGCGCCAAAAAAGGAGCGTTAAATACAGGTGCCGTATCGATACCCATCAGTAAAAATGGGGTGTGAATGAGGTCTGTAAGGCCCGAGAAGACCGTATAGACGATGAACATCATCCACAGCAGTTCAAGCCAAAAGTACTGCTGAAGAGGAAAGGATGAGTTGATGGCCAATAGGCTTGTCACAGCGATGGCTTTCAATGCGACGCGTATTGCGCTTCGACGTCCTCGTTGCCTGCACTCATCCTTTTTTTCAGGTTGGTCGACACACACGGCGTCTCCGAAGACCAGTACCCAGACCAAAAAGCGTTTTGGTTTAATAAACACGTCATCATTTCGTGCGTGTCGTTCGATGATTTCGACTGTCCGAGCAGCAACCCAGAAACACGGGATAATAAGGACAAACCGGACTGCGGGTTCACTGGCTGGGACGGTCCATGGAAGTACAGCGCATACACTAAAGATAAACGTGGCAATCGGAACCGTAAGAAGTCGGTTGGTGTACTTGTTCAGTGACAAGGCAAGAAACGGCCAGACAATCTGTGCGCATACAGAGTAGGTGAACCATGGCTGAGTGAAGTCAGGCATGGGTAAGTGTAGCGCAACTGAGAGGACGCGTCGTGTCGAACTGGCACGTAGCGGAGATGGTGTTTTTACTTAGGAACGACCGCTTCGGTTGCGACCGTGACCACTCCGGCGTCTGTCGTTGCCTCCATTCTTACCGCCTCGACTTTGCTGACCTTGTTTGCGGCGGTTTGGTCTTTGTGGCCGGCTCTGTTTGGGGCGGCGCTGTGCTTTGCCTGGTTGTGGCATGGCTTGGGGAAAATGCCACTCGTGTTCAAAGACAACCTCGAGGGGCTTTTTGGTGAGTCGTTCTATATCGGTCAGATAGGTGGTTTCACTTTCGTCGCAAAATGCGATGGCAACCCCATCTCTCCCAGCGCGGGCTGTTCGCCCAATTCGATGCACGTAGCTCTCGGAAATGTTGGGCAAATCATAGTTGAAAACATGGCTGACCCCATCGACATCGATGCCTCTGGATGCGATGTCGGTGGCCACTAAAATTCGGATGTCGCCGGCTTTAAATCCAGCCAAGGCACGAAGGCGGGCGCCTTGGCTTTTGTTGCCATGGATGGCGGCAGCACTGATGTCAGCCCTGGTGAGGTCTTTGACGACGCGGTTGGCGCCGTGCTTTGTGCGAGTGAACACGATTGCACTTTCCACATCGTCACTTTTCAATAATTCTCGGAGAAGTCGTTTCTTGTTGGGTCTGTCGACAAACATCACCTTTTGGATGATGCGGTCGACTGTTGTGGATTGGCGGTCCACTTCAACTCGGATTGGTTCGTACAGAAACGCCCGTGCAAGTTTCACGATGGAATCTGGCATGGTCGCAGAGAACAGCAGGTTCTGACGTTTGCGTGGAAGCATGTCGATGACTTTACGAATGTCTCGAATAAAGCCCATGTCCAGCATTCGGTCCGCTTCGTCCAGGACAAAAAAGTCGACATTCTTGAAGTCGATATGGCCTTGGTTGTGAAGGTCCAAGAGGCGGCCAGGGGTAGCGATTAGAACGTCGATTCCCTGTCGCAGAGCGCTGACTTGGGGGCCTTGCCCAACTCCGCCAAACATGACCAGGTGCCGGAGTTTCAGGAACTGACTGTATGCTGCAAAGCTATCACCGATTTGGGCGGCCAGTTCTCGTGTAGGGGTAAGAACCAATGCGCGAATCCGGGGTTTTCCTGGAAGCGGATTGGTGGCAAGAAGCTGAATAATGGGAAGTAGAAAGGCAGCAGTTTTACCTGTTCCAGTTTGAGCGCATCCCATCACATCGCGGCCCCGCAGCAGTGGCGGAATGGCCTTTTCCTGGATGGGCGTCATGTTCTCGTATTTTTCAGCAGCGATGGCGCGTTGGATTGGCGCAATAAGATCGAGCGTTGCGAAGCTGGTCAAGAGTGTCTTCCAATCAGCGAAACAGGAGGGCCGTATGCCGCTCGTGTGCGGCCTTAAGCCGTGTGTCAGTACGCTGTACACGCCCCCCCTATCCGTTCCTGCGGCCCGATGCTCGATTCACTGAGGTATGTCAGGCGTGTTTACGAATCTGCTTTCTTCGGTTTTGGCCATATTTCACTGGCCCATAGAACACCGAAGGCAAAGACAAACTGAAAAGGCATTCGGAGCCAGAGCAGCCATTTTTCTTGCGGCATGTCACCGATGTAGACTTCATTCATCAACATGTGGATGTTTGCGGGAAAGACTGCCACCAAGAGTGCCAGAAGTCCCCAGCCTGCGAGCCTACGAGTGGCGGTCAGCAATAGGCCCAGGCCGCCCATGATCTCAAATAAACCACTGATGTAGACCAACTCCAAGTGCCACGGAAGTGCTGGAGGCATGATGGTCAAGAATGGANCAGGGTTGGTGAAATGGGTGACACCTACCGTCACAAATGACATGCCAACGAGGAAGCGCCCCAAGCTTTTCAACATGATGGTTTCCTTTCGACAAAGTGGTGTAGCTCGACAAATGAGTAACCTGCAGAGCGCAGACGCTGTTCAGCGTGGTCGGCTCTGTTGAAGTTTACTCATCCACCAAGCGTGTGTGGGCGGGATAAGGGCGCACATGGATTTGATCACCCAAGGTGTGATTGGTGCCGCTGCCGCTCAGTGTGGCGCCCGTCCCAATCGGCTGCGCATCGCTGCTTTGGCGGGTGCGGTTGGTGGCCTGTTGCCCGATTCTGATATTTTGATTCGGCTCCCATCCGACCCGTTGTTCAACCTTGAGTACCACCGACACTTCACGCACTCTTTGATTTTTATCCCTGTGGGTGCAGCACTGGCGGCTTGTATTACTTGGTGGATTACCCGAAAGAAAGAGAAGCTTTCNGCGCTTTTTTGGCCCAGCTTTTTGGGGATGGCCACCCATGGTTTATTGGATTCGTGTACCAGCTATGGAACACGATTGTACTGGCCATTTTCGGATGATCGAGTCGCATGGCACCTGATTTCCATCGTCGATCCGCTGTTTACATTGGCTTTGGTTGTCGGTGTTGTGGTGGCCACTTGGAAACGGAGACGGTTGGCTGCACGCCTGGGCTTTGGGGTGGCCATGGTCTATCTCGCGCTTTGTGGCATTCAGAAACAGCGGGTGCAAGATGCACACGCGGCATTGATTGCAGAACGTGGGCATCAGGGGATCGACCCTGAAGTCAAACCAGCGATTGCCAGCAACATCTTGTACCGGGCTTTTTATACCCATGACGGTCACTATTATGTGGATGCAATTCGGGTGCCTTGGTTTGGTCCTTCAAAGGTGTACAAGGGCGATTACATCCGTGTGTTGGACCTTGAAAAGTACGTGTATAACTACGCGCTCGATGAGCTTCGGCAGGCAGATATTGCTCGGTTCAATACCTTTTCTGCGGGCTACTTGATTGAGGATCCGCGGGCTTGTGGGATTCTTTCTGACTTTCGCTATGCTGCACTGCCCAATGCGATTGCACCCCTGTGGGGGATTGATGTGTTGGGTACTCCGGTGGGGGAACACCTGGAATTTCACCGTTGGAGCGCCCTGGACGAGGATGATCAGGCCCTGTTCAAGAACATGATGTTTGGTCGATGAATCGCGGCTTTTTCAGGCGTCCTGTTTGTCGATGCCGCGCATGAATGACCACACCATTAAGCCCATGATTCCAAGAACGGGAAGTCCAACGACCACGGATGCTGCTTGTAGGACCTGAAGGCCGCCAATGTACATCAAGGTCAAGGCTGTACCTGCCAAAACAAATGCCCAGACCAGCCTGTGCCACCGGGGTGGTTGTCCTTCCACAGGGAGGTCGTCGGATGCGGTGGCGGCGAGTGTGAATGCCGCCGAATCAAGGGATGTGGCGACAAAGATGAATGAGAGAACAAAAAATATGCCTGTGATCAGCGTGGGGGCGGGAAGGCTTTGAAGCAGGTCCACGACCACCAGGGGTGCATCGACACCGCCACCTTCTCTGGCTGTATTGAGGATGGCAGTGAGGCGTGGAGAACCGGTTTCAGCCAAGTTCATCGTTGTGTGTCCAAGAATCGAAAAACCGACCCAGCAGCCAATGCTACCGCCGCCTACAACACCCAGAATGAGCTGCCGGATGGTGCGTCCACCAGAAATACGAGCGACAAAAACGCCCATAAAAGGCGCCCAAGACATCCACCATGCCCAGAAAAAGATGGTGTTGTCCTGGGCGAAAGAGACGTCGTTACCAGAATCGGTACGCAAGCTCATTTCTATGAAGTTTTGAAGCATCAAAGACAAGCTGTCGAAGGCTTGATTGATGATGAAGCTTGTGGGGCCTACGCATAAAATTAGGCTCAACAGGGCGATGGCGAGACCGACATTGATGTCGCTCAACAGTTTGATCCCTTTGTCTAGGCCTGCGCTCACACTCAGGCTAAACATCGCTGTGAGGCCGATAAGGATTCCTACGTCTAAGCCCATACCTCTGGACACTCCAAAGAGGTCGCTCGCAACAGCGGAAATCATGGGAATCCCAACACCGAGAGATGTACCCACACCGCCCACGAGACCAAAGATGAACAGTACATCGATAAACTTGCCGAGAGGGCCTTTGGAATGACTTCCCAAAACGCCTTCACAGGCGGTGCTTACCCGAAGCGTTGAACTCTTTTTAATGTGGAGGATGTAGGCAATGGGCAAGGTTGCGATGGCGTAGGTGGCCCAAGCGCTAATTCCCCAATGGAAGAAACTGTACGAGCCTGCCCAGTCCAAGGCTTCTGGGGTTCCTGCCGCAACCCCGGAAATGGGGGGAGGCGTCAGGTAGTAGCCAATCCATTCAGTCGTCCCGAAGTACAGCAGGTTGCTACCAATACCCGCACAAAACAACATGCCGAACCACGAGATGTTCGAATAGACAGGACCGTCATCCTGGGTTCCCGGGACGATGTCTCCGTGCTCCCCAAAGCCAGCCAGCCGAGCCACAGAATACCCACAAAAACGGAGCCCAGAAACATCCATCCAAGATCATGGGTCATAAAATGGTGGATGGTTTTCAGTTGTTCCAGGCTGGATTCTGGTTTCAGTGTCAGCAATGCGGTCACGATGACCAGACAGCCCAAAGATATAAAAAATACTGGCTTGTCGAGTCTGGTGGTGTCTTGCATTCGTGTCCTATTGCTGATGCTGAATAAGGTCGTGCTTCAGCATCCACAGCACACAATACCTCATCCTCCATTCGGAATGTGGCCATGCTTGGACCAGTGCTTCCACTGTGGGGTGTTCATCAAGGTGGGAATTGACCCAATGGATGACATCATGAGAGATGACGCCTTCCATGCCCGCAAGAAGCGGATATTTTGAATTTTTGGATGCCAGGAACTGTCCGAATTCGCTCATCTGCAACGGTTGATCGTCTTTGGCCATATGGGTCGGGTAGTGACCAAATGTTTCAAAGAAGTCCATCGCACTCGGGTCTGGACCTGCACTGTCGATGGGTTTGTATGCGGCTTTAAGTTTGTCCCAGAACTGTTCAAGGCGTTCGATGACAACGGGGCAGTCGTAGGTTGCCAAAAACTTGTTCCGGGCGGCCTGTCCGAGTTCCGTTCGCAGTGTTGGGTTGTCATACAACTCGGTTAATTTGGAACGAAGATCGGTCATGTCGACCACCAATGATTGACCCAGATAGCGGTGGTATGTGGCTTCATCCAAGATGGGTCCGAGTGTCGCCAGTGCATCGACTCGGTCCCAAGAGGTTGTGACTCGTCTGCCCACATCTTCTGTGACCAAGTTCCTGTACCCATCGTAGTCAGAGACCAAGAGTGGAAGGCCGGCGGCCATGGCTTCAACCAAAGTGAGTCCGAAGGTTTCTTGGGGGTTGTCGGAAAGAGAGATGAACATATCCGAAGCACGGAAGAGCTTGGCTTTTCGGTCGTCTGATGGGGCCCTTTCGATAATGACCGAGGACGATAGCCCCAAGATGCGAATCCATATTTCGACGATCTTCAAATAGTCTTCAGATTGGACGTAGCCAGCGAGGACGAGTTTCCAGTTGGGGTGGTCTTTTGACGCATCCCGGAAACCCTGAAGGAGGGGCAGGAGATCCATTTTGTCGTAGTCGGAGAATCGTCCAAAACAGAGTCCCACGACATCTGTATCAGCGAAACCGAGTGCAGTTCGGCTGGCGGTACGGTCACCAAAGTCCATGGAGGCGCCATCCATGCCGAGGGGAAGGACCTGGAGCTGCACATCGGGCATGGGTTTGCCAATGCCGGTGGAGGCTTGCTGGAGGCATCTGCGCACCACTTCTGCACCATTTTCGGTTGAACACAGCATGGCATCTGATGCTGTCACGCCACCTTGGCTCATGGCCATATAGGTGTGCATATAGCGCTGGTAGCTCAGCGAATGGATGAATGCGGTAACGGGAAACTGTCCCAGTTGGTTTCGCAGGTAGCACAACGAATTGAATGCCCGAATATGGTCGCTTTGGTGGAAAACTGTGTAGTCCACTTGCGCAATCACCTCTGGCAATTGTTCGCGCAGAAATACTTTGATTTTTGGTCCAGCATCCACCGATTGGATGAATTCACCATGTTCTTGTTCGAACAGCCGGATGTGGGCGCGATTGGTCAGAAAGAAATGGAATTCGTCGAAGGTGCTGTAGCGCAGAAGTGCCTTGAAGAAGACATTGTTCGCGACATTTCGACCAACGTATGGGTTGCTTTTGGATGGGGGAAGGAAATCATCAAGTGTGGCCCAGATTCGTCTCGACACGGTGCAACCTCATGGAATGGGACCCTTTTCCTATAAGGGGGTGGGGTCCAGCCATCCATTGACCGGCAGTTTCTTTGATTCGGTCACCCTCAGGCACCAACAATCGTCACTGTGATGCGCCGTTGATGTGGGCTGGTTCGGTGTTCCCAAAGGTAGATGCCTTGCCACGTACCCAAGTCCAAGTGTCCTTGGTCGATGGGAATGGTGAGGGCGGTGGCCGTCAAAACACTTCTGACGTGTGCGGACATGTCATCCGGCCCTTCGTCGGTGTGTCGATACAGGGAATCACCATCGGGTACCAACCGAGCGAAGAAGGCATTTAGATCCACGCGTACATCGGGGTCTGCATTCTCTTGAATGATAAGCGACGCAGAAGTGTGGTGAACAAACACATGACACAGGCCTTGATGGGTGGTCGCGTCATCGACTGCCTGTGCGACTTGTTGGGTGATGTTGGTGAATCCTCGGCCAGAAGTGTTCACTTTGAGTTTTTGTTGATGCATTCGTTCCGCTATTCTGTTCCGGGCGGATCATCTCCCCATGGAAGTTCATCTTCGGGTCCGTCATAGCCACCAATGTAGACAGCGCGTGCGCCTGCTCCAGCACAGGCACTTGTACAATCCAGGAACAGAAAGCTCGTATGGTGGTCGGGGATGGTTGCTACACAGTGGAATGGTTCTGGGACGTAAGACAGGTTCCTTTGGCCATGGACTTTTTCCATATCCTCGATGGTGCTGCCGATGCCCAAGCCGTCTGGTGTCCGAACGGTTGGTCCTGGTTCGATGGAGAAAACGTTGTCTTTGAGCGTGAGCCGGATTTCTAGATCTAAGGTGGGGAGTCTCATCACCCTGAATCCATCCATGTCCACGAGGCCGGCTCTCATGGCCCTGGGATAGCTCTTCCATCGCAGCTTTCTGTACAACAATTGTCGAGCTGATTTTCCTTCAATATCGAAGGCGGATTGTGGGATGGGCTTTCCGACAGCGATTTCCCCGACCATCCCATTTTCAATTCTCCATGGTGCGGTCTGGGGGGGCGTTGGTTCCGTGACGTCAGCATGAACAAGGGCGTCAGCATCTGGGTTGTCGACGCAATATGTGGGCCCAAAGCGTCCCAATAATGTTTTTTCCCCTTGGGTTTCAGGGATGCGCTTGGCAATGGCTGGTGCTCCCGGTGGGGTGTAGGCGGGAGAAGTGATCGCTTTGCTGGTCGCACACCCCATGTGAACAAGCAACGGTGTCAGGGTGCTGAAACGGTGGAGTTTCATTTGGACCTGTGTGGCTTTCTTGAACATACGGGCAGAACACTTCAGTGGATAAAACAGATCCGATTGACTGTTTTATGAGGGGTCGGCATCGAGTGTGAGCATCTTCACCATCGCTTCCCGTATGTCTTCCAAGTCGGGGTCGATGGTGTGGGTCTTTGCGTAGCTTCTGAAATCGATGGGAAGTCCACATTCCTTTAAAATGCCAATTTGATCTGCGGTTGCTTCGTAGGGCAAGACATCATCTTGAAAGCCATGGGTCACCAACCATGGACGTGCTTTGGCGGACTCAGAAGCTTCTTCGCCTAAAGCGATGGGGTCGTAGCAGTACCCAGAAACGCCAACACATCCTGCGAGGGGGCGTTCGGTTCTTCCTCCCCATTCCAGCGTGAGTAAACAGCCTTGGCTGAACCCAAAGAGGACGATGTTTTCTGGGGGGAAACCTTGTGTGGCCAATTCGTCGAACAGGTCATCCAACAGTAGACGACTTCTTTCCACCNCGGGGCCGTGGTCTGGCGGCATGTCGTACCAGCTAAATCCGCCGTACCAGGAGTCGGGGGCGTTGACCAGGAGCCACGAAACCCCTGGCAATGCCATGGTGTTTGGCATCCAGTGAAAGCCCGCAGAGCTGTCTCCTCGGCCATGGAGTACCACCACGAGTTTGCCGTTGGTTTTGGCGGGCTTTGCGAATTCACAGCGAAGAGTGTTGATGTGCATGGGAAAACCTGTCACCGGTTTTGGGTCTGTAAACGGTGGTCAGTATGATTACCGTTGTTTATTCCTCTTCGCGAACCAAACGGTACTCTTGTGTGCCTCGGTTGTGGACATTGAAGATGAGGTCAAAGCTTTCAGAAGCGGGATCATCATGTGCCTGCCAGTAGTCATTCCCCTCTACTTCTTGTGACACCCGTTCCCATTCACCATCCACATCTTTCTCCAAACGCCAGCCATCTGGCCGAGCGAGTCCATGGATGGTGACGGGGGTGTAGCCAAGGCCTCCGGTGACAGTAAATTGAACGGCGGTAAACCCAGAAGTTGCGTCCAACTCGATGGGGTGGCTTCGTCGTAATGTTCCGATTGTGGCTGCCACATCCAGTTGGTTTTCTGTGGCGAGCAGTTCCATCATATTCGTACTTTGGTAGTCGTCTGCTGGCAGTTCGAGGAGGTAGTCACTTGAACCGAAATAGGCGCTTTTGTCCGCGGGTGGTACGAGGTATTCGACGGTTGCGGTGACCACGCTTCCTGCTGGAACGAAGCCTGTTCCACCTTCGTAGGGAAGGCCAAGTTCAAACCCCATTTGGGACCATCCACCGTTGTATGTGCGAACCATGTTTATATGGGGCGTGGTGATGACTTCTTCTCCAATCACAGCCTTGTAATCGCGAACGACAAAACCAATATTGGCCTTGTGTTCAGGCAAGCTGTCACCGGTCCGGGTGTTGTCGTACAGCATGACCCAGGGAGCATCACCAGAGAGTTCAATCCCTCGGTCCGCGGCGCTGGCGTAGCCCGTTGTCACGTGGTCGATGATGGGTTCATCGAAGGTGACACCGGATTCGTCACCGTATGCATAGCGAGAGAAACCATTGTCGCTGTAGCGGTCTGCTGCGACTTGGAAGAGAGCCAAGCGGTCGTAGCTGACGTCTTCAAGGAAGGTGTATTTCAAGTGGTAGTAGGCGCGAACCATGTCATCGGTACGTCCCAACTGTGTAGATAGCTCTGCTTCAATTTTGCCATCTCGTGAGAGGCCTGCGTAGATCACATTGGTCAGGTTGGGGCCTGTATAGGCATAGTGTGAACGCATTCTGCCCAGTTGGTGAGAGGCAAAGGAATCGAATCCTGCAGCGCTTTCATACACGAGAAAGCTTGCCCCGCCTACATTTCCAGTCCAGCCCCATGCGCTTGCGGACTCAACCAGAAATGGTCGTACATCGTCGATCTGTGAGCGACCCAGTGTCATGTCGGGGTCATAGGTGATCGACTCTCCCCAGGCGCCAAGGGAAGACTCGTCCCATTGCTGGTTCTGGCCCCACCCGATCAGGCTCAGTTGTGCATGTTGTGCTGCGTAGGCTTCACCCCATTTTGAATGGGCGAAAGTGTGTTCAAACTCGTGTGTACCAGGAGGAAGTTCCAGGGCGCTGTATAGGTGGTACCAGTGTGGCGGGTCATGCCAGTTTTTGGAGATTTGCACGGGAACTCCGGTGGGTTCTCCATCGGTCGAACGAAGCAGGGGAATTCCACCTGTGATGTAAAATGCTGCGTTTCCACCACCATTGAAACCGATAGGGATGGATACTGGGGTGCTGTTTTCGTTCTCAATGACGATGCGGTGCCGGTTGTACCAGTTGTGCATGCTGGCGTCGGTCCAGTCGGGCCATGTGGGTGCGCCGACTGATGTGAGATCTTGGATGTCGACTTGGTAGAGGCCTCGTTCAGGATCCCAGGTGGCATCGGTGAGTACTTCGCCGCCAGAACCATCACGGTTGAGTTGAGCCGACTGTACGGTCACTGTTTCTGCTGGATGGAGCCAGACCGAGATCTGCTCATCGGTTGCAGCAGTGGAGGGTATTGCAATGATGGAGAGGACCATCTCTTCATCTGCGGTGTACTCCTCAAATATCATTTCAAAGCTGAGTCCGTCTTCCGGTGTACTAAAGATTTCTGGTGTCCCACCTGCTGTTTCAGGAATGATAAATGTCCAGCCATCTCCAACGCTGTCTCGGATTGACACAGCACGGGCTTCGTCGAGCCATTCCCTTTCAGTAAATTGTTCAATGGCGTCGCCTTCAAGATCAATTTTCACGATGAGGGAAGCCCCGCTACTGCTGCTGGCTGTGCGATGGGTCAGTACAAAGTGGCGCGTCATTGCAGCGAGTTGAATGCTGCCCGTGTACAGCGGGCTGTCACCGTAGCGTACATTCGGGATGTCGACCCGCTGCATGAACCGTCCCATGTCGATCATTCTGGAAGGGTTCGATGCCGTACCTTCTGAGTTGAAGAATCCGGTTGCCAAGTGTTCGGTACTGCCTTCGATTAAAGAGTAGCGGACGGATGCTTCGGCAAGATCGGTGATCACGCTGTTGTCTTGATGTAGGGCCTCTTTTGGGGATGATTCGCTAGAGATCAGCCCAAGGTGGTTGAAGCTTGCTGCGGTGTAATCGATGGAGAGTCCGTAGTAGCCAGTCTGCACGTGTTGAATGTTGTCGAACACTGTCCATCGGGTCCAATGGTTGCCGGGCCAGAAGAGGTATCCGTAGTCGCGAGGGCTGATTTGAGCGTCCACACCTTCCACTGTGGGGATGGGTTCGCCCGTGTCGCCCGTGTCGTCCGCATCTGCATCACTGTCCGCGTCTGCATCTGCATCACTGTCCGCGTCTGCATCTGCATCACTGTCCGCGTCTGCATCTGCATCACTGTCTGCATCTGCATCACTGTCTGCATCTGCATCGGAAGGCGCGTTCGTATCGACACCGGGTTCTTTATCTTCTGTGGTCCCACAAGATAGTGCCACCGCCACACATAACGGCCAATACAGTATTGCTCGCATACTCCCCTCCGAGTTCTACGGTACCGTATTCCAGTGTGATGAACGGAGCTGCGCCCAGCGGTTGTTCAAAGGACTGCGTTCGTGGCCCGTGATTTGTATGGACTAAACCTCAGGTTTTTGCGATTCAATCTTGGTGAGAGTCATATTCAGCCGTGTGCAGCGGTCGCAAGCTTCAGGCCACAGTGCCGGAGTGCATTTTGGTTTGTACGCAGTCTATGGCACCACGAATTGTCCGAATTGTCGTATGGCAAAACAAATAGAGGGTTTTAGCCCAGTCACTTGGGAGTGGTGGAGCCGTGGATGGGCCGGGTAACATGGGCATGTGATGAGAGCCGATGTGGGTTGCACCTGGCCGCTTAACGATTCGACGGAGGTACAAAGGGAAGGGCGCCGCTATGGAAGCGGACGCCATGCCCTGGGTTCCGATTTGGCTTCAAATGGATTCGCTATTTGTTGATCGCAGTAGCACCCGTCTCTGTATGAACAATCAGGCCGTCTTTGAGGCGATTGAAGCCGATGATGGACTCAGTGCTGCCGTCAGCGAAGTCCATCACAGAATGTTCCACCATGATGTCTTCATTTTCGTACAGGCAACGCTGTTCGCGAACCACAACACTGTCACTGCTCATGAATCCTCGAAGCATTTCTGCCATTTGGTCTTTGTTCATGCTGGTTCCGGATTGATGCCGGACAAATGTGTAGTCATCGTGAAGGCAGGCAATCAACGCATCAGCGTCTCGTTTGTCGATTCCAGCGGACCATTTTTGGTAGGTAGACATGTGATGTTCCTAGGGTGGGGTGGAAGGAGGTTTTTCATACAAACACTCGAGAAATAAGAGTGTTTAGGAAGCACCAATATCATGGGTGATGGTCGATTTCATCCCTGTTGTCGTGAGGCCTGGATGAACATTTTCGGTCTCTCAATTCGAACTGGGATCCTGACTCAAGCGAGAAATGCTGCGCGTTTTAATTGGCACTGAACCGTCACTTGCAAAATATCTACTTACGGGTAGATAACGGTGTCTAAAAAAATGAGAGTGTAAAATGAATGCCGTTGAAACTGTAGCTTTGTCTTTTATGTTGATGGGTTCTTGTGGTGGTGGCGGAGATACCGCCGCAGATCCTTCTACGACCGATATCGCCTGTTCTGATTACCAATTAATGATTGATGTCGAGCTTGATTACGGCGATTCGTGTGTGGTGGACGAGCAGTGCGATCAGGTGATCCCTGACACTGGCGTAGGTTGTGACACCGACGATGTTGTGGTTCGCTATGATTACAATGCGAGCTACGTGTTGGGCTTTATCGATGACGCTGAAGCCGCCGGTTGTACAATTGAGTTTGATACCACTGGATATTGCCCAATTGATGGCGAGCCAGCCTGTATTTATGGTCGGTGCGGCTGGGAGTAGTCTGCCGGCGAATACTGGCCCTGTGTCTCATTTTGGACTCACGCCATTGGTGAAGCACACGATGTTGGCTGCACAAAGCCTTCGGTATTCGGGGTGATGATTCCAAACCCAGAGCAGTGCATCGGCCAGCGTGATTTGGTGAATATTTGTGGGGCCGTCAGCAAAGTAGCGCTCAAAACGTTCATCCAGCATCGATTCGGTCCAATCTACGTCGAGTGGATTCACCTGTTTGGGCGCTTCTCCAAAGCTGTGCCAGCGATTCATCACCGTCAGGTTGTGCAGCGACGCTTTGTATTGCTCTTCGTCCATGATTGATTGGATGCGTTGGGACCATACGAATGCAAGAACGTTGTGTCCAAAGAATCCTGGATTGGACAATGCTTCGTGGAGAATCTCTGTTTCGGATGGGGTCGCATCTATGGATGGGTGGTCAAAAACCGTATCGTTTCCACTATCAAAGGTCGTGACAGCAAACTCGGTGAAGCGCTGCAGAAACAATTGCATGCGCTCAGAAGCTTCGTCGGAAGAGAGAACATCGTTGTAGAACTGCCAGTTGCCGGCCAATACAGAAATCTCATGGCCGAGGTACTTGGGGTGGTCCAGTGCTTTGTTGAGGTATTGCTGAAACAGGTCCGCAAATCCTATTTCTTCGTATTTTTGGCGCATTGCCCAGTAGGAGAGCGGCATCAAACCTCTCCCAAGGATCCAGTCGGGTCCGAAGTCTCTTCCGGATGTAGGATCGACGATTTCGTCTATCTCCATCAGTTTTGGTGCGATGATTCCCTGGACCTTGGGTTCGTCCGTCCGAATGATTTCAGTACAGTATTCCCATGTTTGTTGACTCCAATGTGGCCTTTCTGCGTACAAGTTCTCAAGGGCGCAGTAGGCCTTGAATACATGACTCTGCAGGATGTAGGGTATCGACCGTAGAGCAATGGGAATCAACTCTTGAAAATGACCGTGGTTTCGCATGGCATCATGGTCTCATGATTGGTGGGCTGTGTACATAACTAGCGGTTCCATTCGCTGTTTTGTAGGACCACCCGATAGCCATCAACATCTTCAAATGTGCGTCCGTTTCGGTCCCAATATGGATTGAAAGATTCAACCGATACAAAGCCCGATTCCACCATTTTTGCGCACGCTGTCTCCCATTCAACCCGATCAGGAATGTAGAAGACCAATAGGTTTTCTGGGGTTGGTGCTTGGCCTGCCTCATGACCTGCTTTGCTGGTGAACTCAAGGTGGTAGGGCGATTGTGGGTGACCCAGCATGATGCCATCGAATCCGTCATGGTTTTCAAACGAACCCAGCACCTGTAGGCCCAGTCCAACTTGATACATCTTCGCCACTTCTTGAAGGTTGTCTGTGGGCCGAACGATTCGGAGTGTGTGCATTTTAGACCCCAAGACTGTGTCCCAGTTCTTCAACCGTATCGACCACAGGCGCCCATTTTTTTAGTCTCTCGACGGAGTGGTGACCCCAGCTCACACCAATGGCTTTTACACCTGCAGCATGGGCCATTTCCAAATCGTAGGTGGTGTCTCCAACCATCACGAGGTCCTTCGTTCCTGTGGCCTCCATGATGGCGTATAGGAGATCAGGGTTTGGTTTGGGCTTAGGTACGGAGTTTCCGCCAAGTACGACTTCAAAACGATGGGCAAAACCATGTTGATTCACAGCCCTGTCTGCTCCTCGTTGACTCTTGCCCGTGGCCACTGCCGCACGAAAGGGTCGGGCCATCAGTTCAGTGATTCCATCGAAGAGTCGTTCGTGTTCTGACGACATCCGCATATACGCTTGGGAGTAGGCCTCAGCCAAGGCGTGTGGATCCTGTTTGGGGTCGAGCATGCGCATGGTGTCCACCAGCGGAAGGCCAATCAGATTCAAGATGGCTTCATCCGGCGGGCATTGCAGATCAAGGCTGGCCCATGCTTCTTTATGTGACTCCAACAACGCTTTGGACGAATCAATCACGGTACCGTCTAAATCAAAAACTACCAGCATGGGTGAACCTTAATGTGTCTTGTTGCCAAGCACCGATTCATTGTGTCACCACTGGAATCTGAGGATTGTGGTTCCTAAGTGAGATGTTTTTGTAGGATCAGTTTGAGGTGTTGTCCCCGGTCAAAGTAGCTGCCCGTGATGCGCAGCCCATGACGAAAGTTCAAGATCAGCATTGCAACATTTTCGTTGCTGCAGATGGTTGTAATGATCCGAAAACCCTGTTGTTCACACCATGCGTGCTGATGCCGAGTAAGTTGGTCGGCAATGCCTTTGCGTCGAGCGTTCTCAACCACTCCACCACGCCAACTCTCAAAGTAGTGTTGTCGGTCTTCGTATCCAATTTTGAACCCTACCGGTTCGCCATTGTTGAGTGCCAAACAGGTCAAGATGTTCCTTTTGCCTGCTAGATGTCTCTGGTACTCAGTGATGTCTCCTTTGTTTGAGAAAGCGTCATCGCTCACCTTGAGGACCAAAGACAAAACCTCTTTGTTGGGTACACCTTCGATGGTTCGGTATTCGACTTCAGGCATGGAATCCTCCAGTTGAATGAGGGGTCGTGGCAGTTGTGGATGTGTATGGCCGGTTTTTATTGGAATATGGTCATAGAAACATGAACGAATACTTTTTTGTATAGTTAGATGGGTTCGATGGGGGACCCGAGCAGCTACCGATACCGCGAGGATGACTCGTTATGCGATCTTATCTTGCGAAAAGAAGAGAGCCGATTCTCAGGAATCTTGGGTATCTGTTCATCTGGGGAGATGTTTGGAGACTCTTTGCTGCCACTCATGCCTTCGTCGTGGGGCCGATGGATCTCGAGAGTCACCTTAGCGCTTATCTTATGGTGTTCATTCATATGATGGAATGGGCATCCAGCTTGAGTTCATTTCATGATGCTTTGGTTCAGTTTTTGTATGGGCTGCCGGCGGTGGTTGCCTACCTGGGTACCTATGCCTTCAGCACTGCCATTGGGGTCTGGTTGGTTCGGAAAAGTCGCCACAATACGGCAGGGATTCAGCTTTCCCATGGTGGATGAAATAGACGGGTAAGTATGCGCGATCTTTACCACGTTTGGCCATCCACCTTAACCACCGGACAGGTGGATAAGATTACCGAAATTGCGTTGCGTCAAACCCCCGAAAAAGCCACTGTGTTTTCATCGGCTGAAACCATGCAAGGTATTCGTTCGTGTACTGTGCGCTGGCTTGAAGATGACTGGATTCAATCTTTGCTTTGGTCGTACGTGGAACAGGCCAACCACCGTGGATTTAATGTGGCCATCGACCGTCAATCAGAGATGCAGTTCACTGAGTACACCGCCGAACAGGGCGGACATTATGGCTGGCATCATGACGTGCAATGGAACGGTCAGTCCGGCCTCGACCGAAAACTGTCCGTCACCGTTCAATTGAGCGGTGCGGATGAATATGAGGGCGGTGATTTTGAATTTGAAGAATTGAAAACCAATGCCGACTTTCGGTCAAAGGGGACGGTGTTGGTGTTTCCGTCCTACCTTCGGCACAGGATTCATCCGGTGACTGCGGGTACCCGGCGTGCATTGGTGGCCTGGTTTTTTGGTCCGAGGTGGACTTAAGTGAGCATCGACTGTGTGTGAAACCGTATGGGTTTTCGGGTTGGCGTCAGTCTGGCAACCACACACACAACTGCCACCGTACACAGGGTACGATGGCAGGCTTCATGTTTCTGACTGGGCTTTTGGTTAGCCGCAGCAGCAGGACTCCTTGCAGCACTCGCAGGTCTGCTTGGCGCAGCATTCGTCCGTTTTACAATCACATTCACAGGCTTTCTTACTCATATCGGCTCCACGTTGGTTTCAATTTTATCGGCTAGTGTTCTCAACTGATTCGCGACGTATGTTCTGTTCAATGAATAGTTTCGTTCTCGACCAGACTGTTCA
>PALY01000128.1 GCA_002707085.1 Deltaproteobacteria bacterium | reverse complement strand
TTTCATGCTTGGGGCTCCAACTGCCCTTGAATCAGTGCCGGTTTGCAGGCTTTTCGTGCTGCCTGAACCGCTTTTTCTATCGCGGTGGCGTCGCACTTAATTTCTTTGACTGTAATCCCGAAGGCTGTTGCCAACTTTGCGGGTGTGGTCGCGAGTTGTGTACCGACAGGAGCGTCGGTAGAAAGATCTTGTACGGTGACCAAAAAGATCACAGGTGAGTTGGTCAGCACCGCCGAGTTGAGGGCTTCGTGAAAGCTCCCACTGGCCGTTGAAGCCATACCGAGAAAGCACAGCACGGGTTTGGATGAACCCATCGCCAGTCCCACAGCATGGAGGGCGCGTGTGCCGGGAGCATCGGAAACGGGTGCGACTTTGTACGGACGCGCACCGGCATGTCCATCCACAAGGCGTTCTGGGGAACAGCCTCGCAAGACGGCACCGACGCGTTCACGCATGCCACAAACGATCCAGTCACTCTTCTTCATTCCCTTGAAGCCACCCTCTACAATGGGCAACATACGGCCCAATGGGATGGGAAATGGCTTTGGTAGCAACGCAGTAAGTTGCACCTCAGCTTCTTGGAGGTTCACGTCACTCACAGGCCCTCCACCAGCATGACTTCTGGTGTCTCAAGAATCGCTTTGAGTGCTGACACGAATCGTGCAGCGACAGCACCATCGAGTACTCGGTGGTCAAAGGATGGAGACAGATACATCATTTTCCGGGCGACGATCTCACCATCGATCACCATGGGGCGGTCGTGGATTTGATTGACGCCAAGAATGGCGACTTCAGGGTGGTTGATGATGGGGGTTGCGAAACGGCCGCCAATATTGCCCACCGAAGTGATGGTGAATGTACCTCCACGAAAATCGTCGAGGCTCGCGGTTCCATTGCGGGTTCGTTCCGTGATTTCGACGACTTCATGAGCGAGTTGCAAGATGCCCTTTGATTCGACGTTCTTAATCACGGGTACGTATAGACCTTGCGGCGTATCGGTTGCGATGCCAATATTGACTTCACCTCGCACGTTCAAAGTGAAGCTGGACTCGTCCATATTCGCGTTTGCAGTCGGGAATTCTCGGAAAACCCGAACCAATGCTTTCATGATGAAAGGGAGGTAAGAGAGCCGAACGCCTTGTGCGGCGGCGGCATCTTTCAGCGCTCCACGCAGCCCAACCAATCGGGTTGCATCGACTTCTTCCACGTAGGTGAAGTGCGGGATGGTTTGATAAGATTCCACCATCTTTTCGGCGATCTTCCGGCGAAGCCCGATGATCTTTACGGCTTCGTCTGGTCGTGGGAATCCCGGTGTTTCCACGGAATTGAATGCGAGCGCTGGCGGTGCTTTGATGGCACTTGGATTGCTTACAAACCCTTCAATGTCGGCTTTCGTGATGCGTCCGTCTTTTCCAGAACCGGAGATGGTGTTGATGTCTATACCCAGTTCACGGGCGTGGGAGCGAACAGCGGGGGTCGCCAGGGTTTTTCCAGTTGTAGGTGCGGGTGTGGGCGCTGCGACGGGTGGGGCCACCGGTGCGGCTTTCTTTGCGGCCTTGGGTGCTGCGCTTTTCTTTTCGGCTTTCGGCGCGGGAGCTTTTGCGGGCTTTTTGGGGGCGGGTGCAGGTTTTGCCGCGCCTGCCTTGGCTTCTGTATCGATGTCCACAAGTGGTGAGTGTACTGCGACGATATCGCCCGGTTCACCGTGAAGAGATTTGACAACGCCGGCCTTGGGGGAGCTGATCTCGACATTGGCTTTGTCGGTCATGACTTCGCAAAGTGGTTGATCTACATCAATGTAGTCACCTTCTTGAGCGAGCCACTGGACGATTTCGCCCTCAACCACACCTTCACCAATTTCTGGGAGTTCAAATACGTACATCAGAGTTCCGCCTGATTAATAGTGAACGGCCGCACGGGCCTTAGAAGCAATGACACTGACCGATATTCCGGCATCTGCCGGAGGGCTTTCGAGTCGAAGAAAAGAGGCATCGATAGAGGCTGCAAGTACAGCGTTACTGGCGCCTACGACGAGTACGCGTCCGGTTTTCGATACTGATTCTCCGATGGTGTTTGTATCGAGGGGACAAAGAGAGCGCAGGTCGAGGACTTCTGCAGATATGCCATCGGATGAAAGAACTCGGGCGGCCTTGGATGCGGCGTCGACGCCATCACCCCAAGAGAGGAGTGTAATGTGGTCACCTTCTGACACGAGGTGAGCTGTGCCAAGAGTGGGGGGGCCTGCAACGCCACCTTCAGCGCACAAAACACTGACCGGTTCGAGCAATACCGTCACACCGCGATGTGCCAGTGCGGCTTTGACCAAAACGCCTGCGTCAGCGGGATTTGAAGGGCTGGCGACAGCAACTCCATTCAATCCTTCCAGAAGTGCTGCCGGATTGTAAGAGTCCGCACTTATTGGGACACGGACAACGATGGTGGAAGCGAACTCCCCAGAGAGGTTGCTGGCTTCCTGTCCCAGTTGTTGCAATGCACCCNACAACGCTTCTGTACCCGACAGTTCGACGACAGGCGTTTTGCCGGAGATGGCCATACCGATGGCAAGGCCTATCAGTGTGGCGTCTGCGGCAGGCAAGATGTGGCATCGGTCCGGGTATTGTTCCAACAGACGAGATGATGCGGGACTCAGGGGAAGCGACTCGCCGAGAATGTGTACGGCATCGTTGGCCGCCATCGCTTCGGTCAATGTTGCTTCGATATGTTGTGCCCCATTCATGCCATTGCCTTCTTGGTGGATTCTGTGTTGAGTACATGCTGGCGAATAAAGAATTCACCGGCTTTGTAGGAACTGCGAACCAATGGTCCTGACGCGACGTAGCGGAATCCGAGGCCTTCGCCCAGAATACGATAGCGATCGAACTGCTCTGGGGTCACATATTCTTCTACTTTTAGGTGTTTTCCACCGGGTTGTAGATATTGGCCAAGTGTAAGAAAGTCGGTTCCAACAGCACGAAGATCTGCCATTGCCTCAGTGACTTCTGCTTCGGTTTCGCCGAGTCCAACCATGATACTGGATTTGGTCCAACGAAGAGGATCTGCCTCTTTGATGGATTGTAGTACTTCCAAGCTCTGGCGGTAGCCCGCTCGGGGATCTCGAACCGATGGTGTGAGTCTTTCGATGGTTTCGATATTGTGTGCGATGACTTCGGGTGATTCATCGACGACCAGCTGAACAAGGTCTCTGCGACCTTGAAAGTCAGGAATCAAAACTTCGACCATGGTGTCTTGGCTGGCGCGCCGGATTTCCCGAATACATGCAGCGAAGTGACCTGCACCTTGGTCATCCAAATCGTCCCGGTTCACACTGGTCACCACGACGTAATCAAGTCCCATGGCTGCGATCGTGTCCGCAAGTTTGGTGGGTTCGTTTACGTCCAACGGTGGGCCGTTCCGTCGGGTATTGACTGCACAGAAACGGCATCCGCGTGTACAAATGTCACTCATCACCATGAATGTGGCTGTTCCGCTACTCCAGCATTCTCCGATGTTCGGACAATGGGCTTCTTCACACACAGTATGTAGGCCTTTTTCACGGGCCTGGTGCTTGATCCACGTGTATCTTTCACCCCCTGGGGCGCGGACCTTCAACCATGGTGGCTTGGTGCGGTGCATGCCATCCTTTAGGCTCCCTTCTGGGGGCGCCATTCCTTGGGGATTTTTCCTAACCCAGGGAACTGGGCAGATCGATCCTTTTTTCAGTCAGCTACAGGCTGTCCATCGGTCGGTTTTTCGGTTTTCTTTGTCGTTCGGCGGTCTACACTGCGATTGGCAGGCCTCTGTTCAAGTGGGCAAGCCTCTACGTTCTCAGACAGCCATTCTTTTCTTGGACCCGAAGCGTATTCGACCATCCACTCACATAAATTCGTTGCTTGTGTCCACACAATGAAGTCGTCTTTGTGTTTGAAAAACAATGGATTTACGGACCAGCCGGTTTCCGTTTTCTGCATTCCTCTTTCAGAATTTACGAACAGTCGTGTTTCATTTTTTAGAATGGATTGCAGTTTGGATGGTGGCCACCACCGAAGCGGGGCCGAGTCTCGAGTCCCATCGTGTAGGGCGATCCACAGCAATGGTTCTTGGTAGCGATTGACCGTGTCATGCAGGGCCAAATGACCAATGCTCGTCCATTCTGAGTCGACCTTGTATTTGGTCCCCCAAGTCAGGCCAGCGCCGGGCCACTGGTACATACCGACTTTCACATCATCCGGACTATCGGGCATCTTATGTCGCAACAGGGTGTTGAGAACCATCGCGTTGTGGACGTTGATCAGAAAGCTCAAACGCTTGTCTTCATGAGACTCCTTCCATGAGTCTGTGTGTTGTCCATGAGTGGCGGCGTAGGCCAGATATTGTTTGAGTGCTTTTCGGTTTTTCTTGACGCCTTTGAAGTCGATGCCATCCTTGCTTTTCACCTTTTGGATGACGCGTCTCCATGCTGTGGATGCTTTTTTCTTGGATTCGACGGTTTTCATTTCCACGCGTTCGCTACACGCAGAGCCCATAAGTAGGCTGAGCAAAAGAAAGATGAGAGATGGCTTGCAGAGGCGCATGTTCATCCCATATTCATTTGAGATGAGAATTGGCATATTCACCCTGTTTGTTTTGAGTTGTACCGCGCCTGAGCTTGCCCCGGCGGGCATTGAGTTCGTTCGCGATGGTGTGATTGTGGATGGTGGTATTGGTGCCGATGGGCAGTTGTTGAATGATGGACGAGAGCTACTGATTCGTGAATGGCGGGCTGGTGAATCATTGGAAATCCGAGGGAGAAATGGCCGGGCAGTGGGTACGGCTCCCGACACACAGACATGTTCGGTGTTGTGGCAAGAGGACATCGGTCCCTCTTCAACGGTCCGTTTGGCCTTTTCTGCTGATGATTCCATTTTGAAAATCACGGCACGTGATTTGAAAGGAAATGGGCCTGCTCCTTTCCAGACCTTGGATGGGTGGAGAGGGGTCGCCGTTACAGAGACGACCACGAAATGGAGTTCTCAGACCGCAGTTTTACCGCAAGCATGCATGGGTTCTGTACCCGTGATTGGTGCGATTGTCAGTGGGGATGGGTATCGGTTTGCAGCCATTGAGGGTCCTGTTTCTGATGGGGTTAGGGACCGATATCGGGTGACAATGTACCGATGAATAGCCTTCCATTTTCTTTGCTGTACTCGATGTGTTTGGCGCTTTGTCTGGGCGTGGTTGAGTCGTTGAAAATGGTTCCTGTGAGTGCAGTCGTTTTGAAGGCCATTCCGATTGCTGATGTTGTGGCCATACCGCCTCGTCCGCAAGGTGTGCGTCCGTCCGCTGGCCAAGGTGAGCAGGTTTCGGAACTTGATTGCCGCAGCCGAACCGGGAGTCTTCGGGACATTTGTTTTTCGGAGCTGGCTCGAAGCCGTGCGGTAACGGATCTGGATGGAGCCATTTTGGCTTGTTCGGAAGTGAACGATGGGTCGCGGGGAATGGAGTGCGTGGCCGCAGTGGCCGAGACCCACGCTCCGACTGACCGACAAGCGGCTCTCGCGGTTTGTCCGACGATTTCCTCTAAGAAATGGTCCGATCAATGTGTGTTTGGAATCGGTCTGGCCTTGGCGAAAGTTGATCCGCCTTGGGCCTACAAACAGTGTGCGGCTGCGGGCATGTGGCGTGACTTTTGTCGTCATGACGTAAATGGTGAAATCGCCTTGTTTGATTTGGAGTTGGCGCTGGAACACTGTGCATCGGTGACGGATGGTGAGTTGGCCACCAAGAGTTGTTGGCATGGGATTGGAAAGTATTTGGGACGTGTAGATACCGGTCGGGCCCAGGATGCATGTGATCGCGTTCCTGTGGGCGTGAATCGTGACAATTGCGTACACGGTTTGGGTTGGGCGGGTGCCGAACGAAAAGGCATGCAATTCACTGATGTATGTTCGGGTTTACAGTTTGGCGCAGACCCATGTCGATTGGGTGTGGCGTATCAGCAGATTCGCGTAAATCCGGAAGGCGCGGCGCGGGTGTGCGGTCAGGTTGTGGACCAAGGACTTCGTTTAGACTGCGAGCAAAACGTCAGAGGCTCGAAGGGCTAAGCGCCACCAGTTCCACATCCGAATACCCGGCTTGTTGGATGGTGAACAGCACTTTGCCAACCAATTTCCAGGGTGTTTCTGTGTCTGCTCGTACGAGCGCTCGTGTTCCACCCTCTTGGTGCAATGCATTGGCGAGTGGAGGAATGTCTACCGAATCACTTTGACTCCAGTGAGTACTGGAAGCCGCCCGCCATCCGTTCACGTGAACGCCCGATGCGCCCACGTCCACAAGGACTCCATTGGTGGGTCCAGATTCGATCCGACTGACGGGAAGTTGCATGTCCTTTTCAGCCAATGTGACGGGTGGCTGGACGCTCCATGACTGTAAGACTGCGATCAGTACCAACGTAAATACGTCCACCAAAGGTGTCAGCGCAGCCAAATCTGTGGCGGGGATGGGTCGGCGCCCAAACATACGGTTCATGATGCGGTACCAAGGGTCACATGTGGGAAAAGTTCGCCTTGGGGGCCCGTCCGGATGGAGTCCATCCAGAGAACGATTTCTCCTGTCGTGTTGTCCGGGCTTGGGACCAAAGTGAGGTGTGTCTGTGTTTGGTCGATCTCTTTCAGGTTGGACAGGTGTTCTCGGAGTCCCTCAAGATTGCCGAGTTGATGAGTCTCTTCAATCAGATGTTCACTTCGTACGTCGGTGCTTTTCATTGTCGCATCGACTCGAAAACCCTGAGGATTCACCGTTACAGTGACAGATGTAAGTGGGCCGTCGTGTGTTCGAGCGCCCTCGTGACCGGCTAAATCCAGCCCCATCGCTACGGTTTTTGTTCCAGTGGATGTGTGCAATACGGTGGGCACCAACAGCACCATGAGCGCCACGATGGAAAGAATCGAGGGTCGCATGTCGGCGGAGGTTGTCCTTCGACGAAATAGGCGATTCATGAGCGGGTACGAACCATTCGTGCTGCAGCGGTTTCTCCCAGTGCAAGCATGGAACGAACCTGTCCTTCGATGAAGGCGTGCAGGGTCAACGAGGCAATGCCCACAATTAGGCCCCACGCAGTGGTGGACATTGCGGAAGCGATCCCTTCCGATATTTGGACGGCGCGTGTTGCGGTCGCGGTGTCGGTCATGCCACCAAAGGCAACGATCAGCCCATAAACAGTCCCCAGAAGCCCGAGCATGGTGGCGATGTTGCCCGCTGAAGCGAGTGCGCCAACACGACGACTCAGGGTGTGTTCTACCCACCCGGCCTCTGACCCCATTGCTCTCCACCGTTCTTCTGTGGTTTCCCCACGGGTCCCAGCAGAAAGCATTGTGTGAAGCGGGCTATGTTGGACACAGGCCAAGATTTCTGTCTCAGTACCGACTTCAAGAGCATCGAACAATTTTACCGCGTTGATCTTCCAGCGGATGACCAGCATCCAAAAACGCTCAAGCCCCACAGTGAGGGAAAACGCCCCCACCGCGGTAATGGCATACATAAAGGGGGCGCCAGGGCCAGAGAATGCGGTCACCAGTGCATTGATCACGGAAGACTCCTCAAGAGACTATGCTCACATGCACCGCTGTTCACGGTGATGCAAGTCGGAGTTTACATGTCGTCGCTATTCATGCTGCTTTTTGCGTGTACTTTTGGTCCGCCAACCCCCCAACGGTGTGCGGCGATGAGCGAAGGGGAGTCCCGTGACAATTGTTGGGCAGAGGTGGCTGTGGATTTGTTCCGCAGTCAAGGTGCGGACGCCATTGAACTCATCGAGTCAGGGGTGTCAGATCAGCGAGTCCAAGACTACATTTGGTTGACTGTCACCCGAGAAGTCGATCCCCGTTCGGATCGGTACTGCAAGCGCATTTCTACAGCTTCAATCGCGGAGCGTTGTCGGGTTTTTGTCCGTCGTCCCCATCTGCATCGGGCCATGGACCCACCACCGAACTCTTCGGGTGGACCGCCGCCCCCAGGGTCTCTGCCGGGAGACGCTGCGAAGGGCATCGAATGAAAGAGCCCCCCCCGTTCCGATACCTCACCGCAATTAGATGGAGGAGACGCTGAGACGTTACGTGTGCGGACTCGGCGGAGGGGACTGGTTCTTTCCCGAAAACAGATTTCTCTGCCTTCATTAATAAAGTAGGGCAAAGATTGGCGCTTGGCAAAGGAAAATTGTCAAGGAAACATCTGAAGCGTTTCCGTCACATCATTAGACCAGTCCAGCGCTCTTGACCTGTCAATAAGTTCCAGGACGGATGCTGTCAGGTAGTCACTGCCCCGTACGTCGTGATCATCTTCGGGCTGCATTTTCCATCGTTCATCGGTCAAAATGATGGCTTCGTTCGCCGGGTATTCGACCCACGTCTTGCTGGTTCCGTGCAATTCCTCCATGTAACTTGCATCGGCATGAAGTCGGCTCCATACGACCCCTGCATGTTGCATGGATTGCACCAATCCGGTCACATGAACAGGGCGATCAAGGTTGTCCAATACGTGATCCACCCTGGTTCCGGTTGCAATGCCAGCTAATTCTGGAAAACGATCAACAGCGTCTGCCATGCTGCGCGGGGCTTCTCGCGATCTCCAGAAGGCTCGAGCGTCATTGGAGCGGGTGCGAGAGTCTGGGAGGACTTGGGCATCTTCCGCAGCCACTGTTGCGGGTACAGAATGGACCCATCCACCCAATTCGGGATGAGAGACGCCACCGATGATGACGTCTTGGTCGGTAAAGTCTCCGTCGTCATTTAGGTCGATGTATAGGCATCCTTCGGTGGCTTCGCATAGGTTGTGTTGTGCGAAATCGATGGGTGCGTAATCGACACCACAACTGATTGCAGGACCGGTGACTACAGCACATGTATCGAGATCGAATCGTGCATTGGGGTGTCTGCGTGTACCGGGTTCGACCATAATGAACTGGCTGCTCGAAGGTGTCTCAAAGGTGGCGATGCCATCGATGCGAGGCACGTCCAGGTCCAAGTCGCCGGCTGTAGCCCATGCCAGATTTCCACCGTTGGAAAATCCGGCCAAGACGATCTCGGGCGAACGACCTCCAGGGACACGGTCATCGATTGTACAGTCATCCGTGTCCGTGATTTCACCCGCAGCGTAGCGAAGCACATGCGCCAGAACATCTCGCGATTCCTCACCACGGAAATTGGCAGCAGGGAAATCCATATACAGGGTGGTGAAGCCCATATCGTCTCGTAAGGTGGGTGTTTTTTCTTCCAGTGGCAGCATCACAGGCGCCCATCCCCCTTGGACATATACGACGGTTGGGGCGCCATCGGGTGTGCGTGGCATACGAGAGAACACGGCCTGAATACGAATGCTTTCGCCGTCATCGCTCAATATTTCAAGGACGGGTCGGTAGTCTTCGTCCTCTGCTTTCCACCCTTGGCACGGAGGTGCTTCTTCGACCTTGGGGTTGCAACCAAGGAGTGTGAGCAATGGCCACCAGTGTTTCATGTTCACAGTGTGACACGGGTTTTATTCATCACCACCCTCTTCTTCTCGTCGTCGATAAAACAGGAAGGTTCCGGCTGCGAAAAGACCACATACGTAAGGGAAGAGCCAGCCGCCTCGTTTGTACAAGGTATCCACAGTACCCAGTCGGATGGTCTCTACAGAGGCAGACTCGGTGAAGGGTGCCGTTTCGTACAGAATGTCACCGTGGGGTTCGACGACCCAAGAGATGCCTGTGTATGCGATCCTCAACAGTGGCCGACCATATTGAACCGCTTGTCCTGCAGTCAGCATTGCATGCTGATGGGGGCAGCCCGTATCGCCAAACCATGCATCATTGGTGATGTTGATGAACAAGTCTACTGCAGAGAGTTTGCCCATCTGTCCATTGAGGATCCCCTCATAGCAAATGGGAGCAGAATATGTGTACTGTTCACCTGCGCTATCCACGGCTTTGAATGCAGTGACCTCTTTTCCTCTTCTGAAGTTTCCAGGGCCGCGTACGATGGTTCGAAGAACGGGGAAGACATCTGCGAGTGGGATGTATTCACCAAAAGGAAGCGGAACCATTTTGTCGTAGCGTTGCCCAGCTTCACCCTTTCTTGTGAAGCTATAGGCGGAGTTGTAGTCCTTTACCCACTTGTTTCCCTGATCGTCACTGCCCCATTCGCGGGTACCACCACCCATCAATAGGTGGAAATCGCCATCTCCAGCCAGCTTGCTGAAAAACTCTTTGGGTCGCTGTCTTTTTAAGTTTCTTGAACGTCTGTTTGAGTGTGGGTCCGCCAGTCGAACCGACGCCTCTGGCCATACGACCAAATCCGGTTTTTGGTCTGCGATGGATGCCGTTCTGGTTTTCCATGATTCAATCAGATCCCAGGCTGTATCGTCGAACCGTTCTTCCATTGTGACATCTTGTTGGATGATGGCGGTTTGAATGGTTCTGGCTTTTGCGAGGTCTTCTTCGACGGCGGCGTGTCGCCAAGAACCAAATGCAAGGTTGGCCACGATGAGTCCACCAGCGATGCCGTATAGGTGCCAGGCTTGTTTACGGCCTTCCATGTTGCGGAAGACGCTTTCGGCCAAAATACAGTTCACGAGAAACAGTAAATAGGTCAGCCCCAGTGAACCGATGACACTGGCCAGTTGGAACATCGCTGGGACTCGATACTGGGTGACACCTTCGTAGTAGGGGAAGAGAGCAGGACTCAAGTTCTCCATCGCTACATGTACAGCAGGGACGACAAAGACCCAGTTGACGCCAACCTTTTTTCGGAACCACATCGCCGACCCGAAGGTGATGGCGTAGTACAGCCCGAAAGCGCTGGCGAAAAGACCCAATATTAAAAAGGATAAGGGAAGGTTTAAGCTGGAGAATCTCTGAACTGTTTCGACCACCCAGAAGAAGATGCAAAACATACCGAACCAGCCAGCCAGATATCCAAGGCGGAGGTTTTGTTTCACGGTTCCAGGGTAGAGCGCCCAAAACATGGGGACCCAAGAAAACCAATGCAGCCACCAAAGATTGGCCGGTGGTGCAACAAGAGCCAAACACCCACCACTGAACAATGCAGCAGCGATGCGTAGCCATCGATTTTTTGCTTGGGGAATGGTCACCGTTTCTCCGAGATGTTGCTGCTGTAACCGATCCTTTGAACGTGAAAGCGCCCACCTTGGATTGGTCCAAGGTGGGCGCTTCTCCGGATGAACGGAGTGGGGACTACATCATGCCGCCCATTCCACCCATGCCGCCCATGCCGCCCATGCCGCCCATGCCGCCCATGCCGCCCATGCCGCCGCCGCCCATGCCGCCGCCCATGCCGCCACCTGCACCAGCCTTTTCAGGCTTCTGCGCGATGATGGCTTCGGTGGTCAACAGAAGGCTTGCGACAGAACTGGCNTTTTGCAGTGCTGTACGAACAACCTTGGTGGGNTCGATGACGCCCATTTCGAACATGTCGCCATAGGNTTCAGTTGCAGCGTTGAAGCCAAAGCTTCCGTCTNCATTTTTGACNTTGTCGACCACAAGCATGCCGTCCACACCAGCATTNGCCGCGATGGAGCGAATGGGTGCTTGGATGGCATCACGAATGATGTTTACGCCGAAGGCTTCATCACCCTCGAGCTTCACGTTTTCAAGTGCGCTCATGCAGCGAATGAGAGCGACACCACCGCCAGGAACCACACCCATCTCCACCGCAGCGCGTGTGGCGTTGAGCGCATCTTCGACGCGAGCCTTCTTCTCTTTCATTTCCACTTCTGTGGCTGCACCGACATGAATGACGGCAACGCCACCCACCAGTTTCGCGAGGCGCTCTTGGAGCTTTTCACGATCGTAGTCGGATGTGGTGTTTTGCATTTGAGCGCGGATTTGCTTCACGCGGGCGCGAACGCCATCGGTGTCGCCTTCACCGTCGACAACGGTTGTGCTGTCTTTGGTGATGACAACGCGGCGAGCAGAACCCAAGTCATCCACGGTCAATGTGTCCAACTTGATGCCCAAGTCTTCCATGATTGCGCGTCCACCGGTCAGGATGGCGATGTCTTCGAGCATGGCCTTGCGGCGATCTCCGAAGCCAGGTGCCTTGATGGCTACAACGTTCATGTTTCCACGGAGTTTGTTCACAACGAGGGTGGCCAATGCATCACCATCGACATCTTCAGCGATGATCAACAGAGGCTTGCCAGATTGGTGAACCTTCTCAAGTACGGGAAGCAGATCCTTCATGTTGGAGATCTTCTTTTCGTGGATGAGAATCAGTGCATCTTCGAGAATGGCTTCCATGCGATCTGCATCAGTCACGAAGTAGGGGCTGAGATAGCCTCTATCGAACTGCATACCTTCGACGATTTCCAACTCGGTCTTCAGACCTTTGGCTTCTTCGACGGTGATGACTCCATCCATGCCGATCTTGCCCATGGCTTCGGCAAGAATCTCACCGATCTCTTCGTCACCATTGGCTGAAATCGTACCAACGGTTGCGATTTCTTGTGCGTCCTTGGTGTCGCGAGACAACTCGGACAGCGCGTTGAGCAGTGCCTTGACGGCTGCATCGATACCACGCTTCAGATCCATCGGGTTTGCACCCGCGGCAACAAGCTTTGCACCGTGTTGGTAGATGGCTTGAGCCAACACTGTGGCGGTCGTTGTACCGTCACCGGCCACATCGGAAGTCTTGGCTGCGACTTCTTTGACCATCTGAGCGCCGATGTTTTGGAACTTGTTGGGAAGTTCGATTTCCTTGGCAACCGTTACGCCATCTTTGGTGATGACGGGAGCGCCAAAGCTCTTGTCTAAAACGACGTTGCGACCTTTGGGTCCCAATGTGACTTTAACTGCGGCGGCGAGTGTGTTGACACCTTTGAGCACTTCGCTCCAGGCCTCTTCGCGAAAATGAATATCCTTGGCGGACATAATGACTCCTGTTTGGCTGTCTTACAGCTGAAAAGTTTATTTGCGGTCGAATACTGCGAGAACGTCTTCTTCACGAAGAATGATGTGTTCAACGCCATCGAGCTTGATTTCGTCACCGGTATATTTGCCGAACAATACGATGTCGCCTTCGGAAAGGCTGACTTCGCGAACGCTTCCGTCGGGGAGACGACGGCCGGAACCCACGGCGATTACCTGACCTTCAAGAGGCTTTTCCTTGGCTGCATCTGGAACGATGAGGCCACTTGGTGTTCGTTCTTCAGCTTCTACGCGCTTCAAAAGGATGCGGTCGTACAATGGACGAAATTTCATGTTCAATCACCTTGGTGTTTGTTGGGATAAGTTCTTCAACGTTCTGTGGAAGCATCGATGGTGCATCGAAAAGAGACACGCCCCCCACAGACGCAATTGGAACTGCGATTACGCCGAAGCTTTCGATCTGTCAAGCTTTTGGGTCCAACACAGGAAAGCCCCCTGAGGAGTCTCAGGGGGCTTTGATGAAGGGCCGTGGTGTGAAGAATTACGCACTCGGTCCCTGACCCTCCCCATTGCCCTTGTCGAAATGGGCACGGACGTCGAAGTTAATCGGACAACAGTTTGAGTCTGTTCATAGGGAATGCAAACCCCGTGCCAAGGGTTGGAACCACGCAATTTCAGCTATTTGGCTGATCGCTATGTCTTTGGTGTCTGGAAGATCGCGACATTTCTGTCGTGAAACGACCCTCTTAAGGACGATACAATTTCTGGTTGCTTCGAATTCACTTGTTTCATTTGCAGAAGAATTCGTGGCACGAAGGGGGTTGCCACCATCCGAAAGGAGATTAGTTTGCCGGAGCATAGAAGCTCTTTGGGGTCATTTTTTTTAAATGATTGAGCTTCAACCTAACGAATTAACGAGTGCGCCCATATTTGGGTGCCGGAGGAAACATGGGTAAAATCATCGGAATCGACCTCGGAACCACAAACTCAGTGGTTGCAGTGATGGAGGGCGACAAGCCCACAGTTATCGTCAACGAGGAAGGAAACCGTACCACCCCATCTGTGGTGGGCTTTGGAAAAGATGGCGAACGTATGGTGGGCTCTGTCGCTAAACGACAAGCGATCACCAACCCGGAAAAGACCGTTTCATCGATTAAGCGTCACATGGGTCAAAAGTTTGAGGACATCGAAAAAGAACTCAAATTGACAACTTACGAAGTGGTTCGCTCAGAAGAAGGCCGCCCACGCGTAAAGATTGACGACAAGATGTACAGCCCTCCTGAAATTTCGGCGATGGTTCTACAAAAGCTCAAGCGCGAAGCAGAGCGGTATCTGGGTCAGGAAGTCACTGAAGCGGTTGTCACCGTTCCAGCGTATTTCAACGATGCACAACGCCAAGCCACCAAGGATGCAGGCAAGATTGCCGGCCTGGATGTGAAGCGAATCATCAACGAGCCTACCGCTGCCGCCTTGGCATATGGTTTGGACAAGAAAGAAGACCAAATCATCGCAGTGTTCGACTTTGGTGGTGGTACTTTCGATGTATCGATCCTTGAAGTTGGAGATTCGGTCGTTGAAGTGAAGTCGACCAATGGTGACACCCACTTGGGTGGTGACGACGTCGACAAGGTCCTGATTGACTGGATGATTGATTCATTCAAGAAAGACACTTCCATTGATGTTTCCACACAGCCCATGGTTCTTCAGCGCCTAAAGGATGCTGCAGAGAAGACCAAGATTGAGTTGTCGACAAGTCAGAACAGTGAAGTCAACCTTCCGTTCCTGACGGCCGATGCATCGGGTCCAAAACACTTTGTTCAAAGTTTGAGCCGCAGTCAGTTTGAGCGGATGATCGATCCGGTCATCGAACGAACCCTCGCACCATGTCGCCAGGCATTGAAAGATGCGGGTCTGGGTGCTTCTGAGATTGACGAAGTCATCATGGTGGGTGGTTCGACACGGATTCCTCTTGTTCAGTCCAAGGTTGAAGCCTTGTTCAAGAAGGCACCGAACTACTCGGTGAACCCCGATGAAGTGGTTGCGATGGGTGCTGCCATTCAAGGTGGTGTTCTTGCGGGTGATGTCCAGGACCTCTTGCTTCTCGACGTGACTCCACTTTCTTTGGGTCTTGAAACCCTTGGTGGTGTAAACACCGTTCTCATTCCACGGAACACCACAATCCCGACAAAGAAAGCCGAGACTTTCTCTACGGCGGCCGACAACCAAACGGCGGTTGATGTGCATGTGTACCAGGGTGAACGCCCCATGGCGAAGGACAACCGCTTGCTTGGAACCTTCCGTCTCGATGGCATTCCAGCAGCACCACGTGGTGTCCCACAGGTTGAGGTGTCGTTCGACATTGATGCCAACGGAATCCTCAACGTGAGTGCCAAGGATAAGGCCACGGGTCGTGAACAGAACATCACAATCACCAGTTCTTCAGGTCTTTCTGAGGACGAAGTCGAAAAGTTGGTGCAGGAAGCTGCGGCCAATGAGGACGACGACAAGAACCGCCGCGAAGTGATTGAAAACCGCAACCAGTTGGACAACCTCGTGTACCAAACGGAGAAGGTTCTCTCTGAAAACAAAGAGAAGTTGCCGGCAGATGAGGTCGAGAATGTAGAAGCGGCCATCGCTTCCGCCAAAGAAGCGCTCGATTCTGACGATGTTGATTCCATCAAGGGTGCCTTTGAATCATTGACACAGGCGAGCCACAAGTTGGCTGAAGTCGCCTACCAAAACGCAGATGGTGCAGCCGGTGGTGCAGCGCCAGACATGGGTGCTGGAGATGCCGGTGGTGGTGATGATGATAATGGTGGTGACGATGTCATCGATGCAGAGTACGAAGAAGCGTAAGCATCGACCAAGATTGATGCAGTAGGGGAACTTCGCTCATGAGCACGCCACGTGACTATTATGAGGTGCTTGGCGTCTCGAAAACGGCCAGCGATGCCGAAATCAAGAAAGCCTACCGCAAGCTTGCAATGAAGCATCATCCGGATCGGAATCCGGATGATGCGGAAGCAGAAGCGAAGTTCAAAGAGGCTTCTGAAGCCTACTCGGTGCTATCGGACAACGACAAGCGGGCGACCTATGACCGTTTTGGCCACTCTGGTCTGCACGGTGCGGGCATGAATCCAGGGTTCCAGAACGCCGACGATATCTTTAGCCACTTCTCCGATATGTTTGGGGATTTGTTTGGCGGCGGCGGTGGTCGTGGTGGCGGTGGTCGCCGTGTCCGACGAGGTTCGGATCTCAACACACGGGTGCAGGTTCCGTTCATGGATGCTGCTCATGGTTGTCAGCAAGAAATCAGTGTTTCACGAGAACAAGCTTGTGGTACTTGCGATGGTTCGGGTGCCAAACCAGGCACTTCTCCGGAGACGTGTACAACTTGTGGTGGCGTGGGAGAAGTGATTCAAGCCCAGATGTTCTTGAGAATCAGAACCGTATGTCCGGCGTGTCATGGTCGAGGTCAGATCATTACTTCGCCGTGTGTGGATTGTAGAGGGACGGGTCGGGAGCGGGTCACAGACAAGTTGACTGTCACGGTTCCTGCAGGAATCGAAACCGGCCAAGTGCTTCGTTTGAGCGGCAAAGGGAATACTGGTGGTGAGGGCGCTCCTTCTGGGGACCTTTATGTTGAAGTCATGGTTGATGACCATGAGTTCTTTGAACGTCGGGGGTCCGATGTGTTGTGCGAACTTCCGGTGAGCTACGCGCAGGCATGTTTGGGAGCCGAGGTGACGGTTCCCACCGTTCATGGTGAAACCACTGTAGATATTCCAGCAGGCACGCCATCCGGAAAGGTCTTTCAACTTCGAAACGAAGGCGCCCCGCGTCTGGATGGCCGTGGTCGAGGAGACCAGTTCGTTCAAGCCGTCGTGGCTGTACCCACATCATTGTCGACCCGGGAAGAAGAACTGCTTCGCGAGTTGGCGGACTTGCAGGATGCAAATGTGGTCGACAAGGGTTTTCTACGAGAGTTTTGGGATCGTCTCACCAGTTGATGGGGTGTGTTGAACATCTTCGCTTCGGTGGGTAAGACCCTATCCGCACCATCTGGAGGCCAAGTGAACGACACTGAATCCATATCCGACATCGAATCAGAAATCGCTCGGGTAAAACCTGTCATAGACGCTGTGCGCGCTCAAATCGGCAATGTGATTGTTGGTCAACATGACATGGTCGACCGATTGTTGATTGGCTTGCTATCGAATGGACACATTCTGCTTGAAGGCGTACCCGGCCTGGCCAAGACAACGGCTGTACAGGCGCTTTCAGACAGCCTGTCTTTGGATTTCAAGCGGATCCAGTTTACGCCAGATCTTCTTCCTTCCGACCTGCTGGGCACGCAAATCTACAACCCGAAAGAGGGGACTTTTTCAACGCACAAGGGACCTTTGTTCACCAACATTGTATTGGCGGATGAGATCAACCGGGCGCCCGCTAAAGTGCAGTCTGCGTTGTTGGAGGCGATGCAAGAACGGCAGATTACCCTGGATGGTACGTCCCATACCTTGCCCGAATCCTTCATGGTGTTGGCCACACAAAACCCCATCGAACAAGAGGGGACCTACCCGTTGCCTGAAGCGCAGTCGGATCGTTTTCTACTCAAAGTGAAGATTGATTACCCAACCCGGGACGAGGAAGCAGAAATCCTGCGTCGTAAGTCCGGTGATTCACCCACGATTGAATCGGTGGCATCGGTTGAAGACTTGGCCGCATGTCGGGCGGTTGTGTCTCGTGTTCGAATGGAGCGGGTTGTTGAAGATTACATTGTGGATGTCGTTCGTGCGACACGTTCCGCTGCTGACGCTGCCGTCGTTGATGTCGACCGTATTATTGAAGTGGGAGCCAGCCCTCGGGCCACATTGGCATTGGCCATCACCGCCCGTGCACATGCGTTTCTTGTTGCTGGCCGTGGTTACGTCACACCGGACGATGTGAAAGCGATGGCCCCAGATGTGCTTCGTCACCGAATCCTGCTGAGCTACGAAGCCGAGGCAGATGGTATCGGTGCCGACGACGCGATTGCGAAGGTTCTAGAACAGGTTCGCACCCCCTAAACATGCTGACGCCTGAAGAACTCAAACAGCTGAAGCGGCTGCACATACAGGCTGGACGACGGGTCGACTCGCCGTTTGCAGGAGAGTACCGCAGTGCTTTCCGTGGTCGTGGAATGGAGTTTGAGGAAGTGCGCCCGTATGTCCCGGGTGATGATGTGCGTCACATAGATTGGAATGTGACCGCTCGAACCGGCGCCCCACACATCAAGGAGTTTCGCGAAGAACGAGAGCTTTGTCTTCAGTTGGTCCTCGATGTTTCCGGCTCTGTCGGCTTTGGTGGTGGTGGAGCAGATGGTCGCACAGACAAGCGCATGCAGGTCGCACGCTTGGCTGGGGCTTTGGCCTACGCTGCTGTTCGCAATGGGGACCAAGTTGGGCTGTTGACCTTTACTGACAAGGTCGAAAAGTTCCTTCCTCCTCGAAAATCACGGGGGCATGCTTGGGCGGTTTTACAGTCTGCATTTGAGCGTTCTGCGACCGGAAAAAAGACGGACTTGGCTGCCGCACTTGAAGAGGTGGGCAGTCACCTAAAACGTCGGAGCGTGATTTGTGTCTTGTCGGATTTCGTATCTGACAGTGATTATTCGCGAGAGTTGGCCATTTTGGCTCGACGGCACCGTGTGAATTGTTTCTTGGTGCACGACCCGATGGAGGCGTCGCTTCCTTCTGTGGGTTTGGTGGAACTTGAAGATGCAGAGACAGGTCGAAAGATGTTGGTCGACGCTTCAAGAATCACTCCGCGCAAGATGTTGGACCACCGACTCAAAGAACTGCGAAGGGTGGGTGCGCATGTGAGTTCAGTGGGAACCCACGAAGACCCTTATCTTCATCTCCTCCGGCATTTCCGCCGCTTGGAGCAGTGTCGATGATTTGGCTTTGGCTATTTGCGTGCGGGACCGATGTGTTGCCGGTGTTGGCTCCACCCCAGGCGGAAGTCACCGTCGAGGCTGTGGATGCCAAGGTGGCCGTGGGTGAGCCCATCTTGGTCGAGGTCAAAGCGTGGGCTGGTGAAGGGTGGGATGTCCATCCAGGTGTGCCATCCGGTGAAGGGCTAAGTGTCGAACTGGTTTCCGAAGAAGGGCCTGTTCAAACCGATGGCCGTGCAGTCAAAACATGGATGTACAGCTTGACCGGCGAAAAGGGCAGCTATGTCATCGGCACATCGCCGGGGCATGCAACAGGACCTGGCGATCAAGAGCGGGAGTTTGAAATCCAGCCCATTTTTGCCGATGTTGGGGTTCCTGGACCCAACGGTGGCCCCATGGCTGGCTTGGCAGATGTTCCAAAAGAACCGCCTCCACCATGGGGATGGATTGTTGGCAGTGCGTTGTGTACCGTGCTGTTGGGGCTTCTTTGGCGGTGGTGGCGCCGGCGTCCAAAAGCAGTGCCGCCTCCCATCCCTGCGCACATTGTGGCGCAAGGTGCTTGGGCGGATGCACGCGCACAGATTGAAGAAGATCATCCGCTGGCTTTGGCTTTGTCCATGGTGCTGCGGGTGTACATCGAAGCGAAGTGTGGATTTCCAGCAACCGCGGGTACCACAAACGAGATCATCCAAGGAATCGAAAAGTCAGGCTTTGGATCTCAAAAATTGGAGATCGACGATTGTCTTCGAATTGGCCGAATCCTGGATGCAACCGATCGCCTAAAGTTTGCACGTGAAGGCGGAGGGGATGCATTTTTCACGTCTTTGGACAGAGATTTTGAAGCCCTAATCAATGCCACTCGGCCCAATTTGATGGAACCTCCACCGATGACTCAGGGGGATGGCGATGCTTGAACTTGCTGAACCATTGTGGTTGTTGGGACTCCCCATCGCAGTCATCGCCCCATGGATTCGTCGTGGCCTGCGGATTCGTTTTTCCTCATTCCAAGCTGTACACGCCCCAAAAAACACCCGAGTTTTGGCTGCATGGTTACCCCCCATCATCGCCAGTTTGGCCATGGTGTGTTTGACGATCGCCTTGGCCCGCCCCCAATTGGTGGACCGTGAACGGGTCGTTGAACGGGAAGGCATTGATATCTTGATCGTACTCGACACTTCGGGTTCGATGGAGGCCGAAGACTTTCAGGTTGGCGGTCGTTCTGCCAGCCGTTTGGCTGTTTCCAAAGAGGTCATCGCTGGCTTTGTGGAAGGTCGGCCCGACGATCGAGTGGGCCTAGTGGTGTTTGGTGAAGAGGCTTTTACTCAGGTCCCGTTGACCTTGGACCACACTGCCCTCGTGGCCATGTTGGACCAAGTGGTCATCGGAATGGCCGGTTCTCGAGCCACCGCGGTGGGCGATGCCATTGCCGTAGCGGGAAAGAGACTCAAAGAGTTGGAAGCTGAAAGTCGCGTGATGATCTTGCTGACCGATGGCAAAAGCAACGCCGGACATGTCGAACCCTTGGTATCGGCCAAGGCTGCTGCGGCCTTGGGTGTGCGGATTTACACAATCGGAGTTGGCACGAAAGACGGTGGGGGCCGAGGTGGTCTGCTCGGGATGTTCTCGCGTACGGGTTCTGATTTAGATGAGCCGATGCTTCGTTCCATCGCAGCACAAACAGAAGGTCGATATTTTCGTGCGACCGATACCCGTGCGCTCAAGAATGTCTACGCGACGATTGATGCGCTTGAAAAGACGACCGCTGAAGCCAATGAATTTGTTCACAGAGATGAACGGTTCCAGGTTTTGACTTGGGTGGGACTCATTTTGTTGATGATGTATTCGTTGATGAACGAAACCGTGCTTCGGAGACTGCCATGAATTGGGGCGCTCCAGAAGTTCTGATGGGATTGTGGGTGTTGCCCGTTCTGGCGGTGTGCATCGCGATTGCATTGCGTTCGCGTTCGCAAGCCTTGAAGGCACTTGGCCCGTTGATCGGTGACCGTGTTGGAAAAAACAGTCGGTCCCGAAACAAGCGCCGATTGGTTTTGCTGTGGTTGGTGGTGGGCCTGATCCTCTCCGCCCTAGCGATGCCTCGACTGGGATACCGGTGGCAGGAGTTGCACAGTGAAGGCTTGAGTGTCGTGGTGGCTTTGGACACGTCCCGTTCTATGGATGCTGCTGATGTTTCTCCGAACCGAATGGAGCGCGCGAAACGTGAGGTGTTCGACCTCACTGAAATGCTTCAGGGTGACCGAGTGGGGCTTGTGATCTTTTCTGGTGGTGCGTACCCCAGAATGCCACTGACTCTTGATTACGGAGCCTTAAAAACCCTGACCCGCCGGACGACCACCAAGACGCTGGGTTCACAAGGTTCCGATATTGGTGCGGCCATTGAAGCGAGCATGACGTTGTTGGGACCGGAAGGGAAAGCTGATCGTGCAATCATCATTATTTCTGATGGGGAAGACCAAGGTGGCCGTGCGATTGAAGCGGCACAGAAGGCGAAACAAGAAGGCGTTCGTATTTTTTCTATAGGTGTTGGAACCGATGAGGGCGCACCCATTCCGCTGGCGTCGGGTGGATTCAAGAAGTCCAAAGAGGGCGACTTGGTTTTGACCCGCTTTCAAGAGGATACTTTGCGGGAAATCGCGAGCATTACGGAAGGTGCTTATGTCCGTTCTGTGGCAGGCTCTGGCGATATTCGGTCGATTTACCAAGATGAGATTCTTGGAAGTCTGCAACGGGCAGAGCAGATGGTTCGCCGAGAGAAAATTTGGGAAGAGCGATTCCAGTGGCCATTGGGCCTGGCTTGGGTGTTGGCCATCATGGCATTTGCGGTTCGAGGGCGCGGTGCAGTGGCTGCGGTGGGACTCAGCATCCTGTTGGCCAGCCCTGTGGCTCATGCAGATTCGACGGACTTAGATGCGTTGATGCAGGAACAAATAGCAAACCCCAATGACCTGGGTGTCGCGGAAGAGTTGGGGACAGCCCTGTACAAATCGAAACGCTACAACGAAGCGGAAGAGGTCATGACATCCGTGGCCGACCGCAGTACCGATCCTTTGGTTCGATCTAGGGCGCGGTACAACGCAGGCTTGTCTGCGTACAAAGGAGGTCGGCTTACCCAAGCATTGGAAGCATGGCAGCGTGTGTTGCAAGACCAACCCGACCATGCGGCAGCCAAGCAGAACGCGGCCGCTGTGCAGCAGGAGATTCAAAAGCGATTGGGTGAAGAACCCCCTGAACAGGATTCCGATGATCAGAAGTCGGATGACCAAAATGAAGGGGATCAGTCGGGTGAACAAGAACCTAAATCGGACGATACGGGCAGTCCGGAACAGCCCCCATCCGAACAGGAGCAGCCGCCCGAAGAGCCAGAAGGAGGCGATACGGGGGCTTCATCAGACCAGGATCAAGAATCGGATCCGTCAGAAAGTTCAGGCGGGGATACGGGGATAGCGCAGGAGCAGCCAGCACAGGTGGGAGAAATCTCTCAACAGGAGGCCGAGCGCATGTTCGAAGGGGTCGAAGAAGGTGAGCCTCGGGTTGTGATCAACCCAGGTAGCCGAGGAGGAAACGACTGGTGATTCTCTGGTTGACTTCCATCGCTTTTGCCGCAGAACTTTCTTTGCAGATTGACTCCCGTGAGTTGGTGATGGGGCAGACCGTCCCTGTCAGCCTTCAAGTGCTGAACGGGAGTGTGCAGGGGGTCCCTCCGGTACCGGCAGGTGATGGTTTGTTGCTTCAGTACCAAGGGCTGAGCCAGAAACACATGATGGTCAACTTCGAATCCACCCGGATTAGCCAGTACAACTATCAGTTGAGCGCGATTCGCCCGGGCGATTGGGAGATTGGCCCCATCAACCTGGTGGTCGATGGGGAAACCCTCACCGCGGGGCCGGTGACCATTCATGTGGGAGACCCACCGAAAGACCAAGGGGGGAAACCGGTTGTTGGAACCATCAGCGATGAGACCCCGGTTTTGGGTCAAGTCGTGGTGTATCGATTTCAGTTTCAGCACGACAAGCCCGTCATGAATGCTCGATGGAGCCGCCCTGAATTTGCTGGGTTTATCGAGGAAACCACATCGGAAGCGAATCAACGGGAATACCAGATGGTTCAAGATGGCGTCCCCTTTACGGTCCAGGCCATCGATGTTGCTCTGGTCGCAGCGGGCGTTGGGGAAAGGGTCATTCCACCCGCGGCATTGACGGCTCAGTTTCGGACCCAAGCGC
>PALY01000127.1 GCA_002707085.1 Deltaproteobacteria bacterium | reverse complement strand
GGGATTGCAACGGCCTTGATATTGCTCGCGTGTGGCAGTTGGGTTGCCAATGAGGTTCGGTTGTCGATGGTGTTCTCAACGAACCCAGAAACGACGGTGAGGGACATTCATCGCCGTGTGAAGTACATGAGTTGGGTGCAGAACCGATTGGATGTGGACCACATCACACTGCTGGACGTCGATATGGGCGCGCACATGTTCTACACCGACTGGGAAATTGTGGACATCGCCGGCCTTATCGATGTGCCGATGGCTCGACATTCTGACTTCAACAAGAAGTTCTTGCGGGAATATCTATTTGATGAGCGCAAGCCAGATTTTGCACACGTGCATGGGGGCTGGGCCCGCTCATCACGGATTCCCAAGATTTCCGAATTCAAGCGGAACTACATCGAAATTCCGGGCTACCCGATCGGAAAGCGAAAGCTGCATATTGGGAACCACATTCGAAAAGGAATCTTTGTTCATACCGCAGACACCCGTGTGCCGATTGCCGTTTTTGACAAGGGTGTAGAGTTGTTGGAGTTCAACATCCCTTCACCGGAAATACAGGCTGGCGGTCGGTTGTTTGTGGAAACAGCATGGCGTTCTGCGTACCGAAAAAATGGTTTCCGTGTGCTGATTTCATTGACTGCGGAAGATGGGACTCGAACGGTCGGGGCATTTGCGCCAGGGTACGACTGGTATCCACCTGAAGAATGGAAGCGGACGGAGACTGTAGAGGGCAAGTTCCGTGTCCCCATTCCCAAGAAATTTCCAAAGGGGCCGGTTGCCGTACATCTGGCGGTTCTATCGGAAGCGACGGGAGATGTATTGGCCCACCTTCTTCCGGGTGCGGCTAAATCCGATTCCGATTCCGATTCCGATTCCGATTCCGATTCCGATTCAGGAGAGCAAAATGTGCCTGTGGTGTGGATGGCGGGTGAGTACGCATCGGGGTTGAACGCCACGATTGCCAGCGGAGAAGTGGTCGCCAAAGCCGCTGAAGTAGACCGGAAGGCCTCGGTAGAACATGCTGAAAAGGGGCGTTGTGAAGAGGCTTGGCCTGCATGGAAGAATGCCGTACGGCACCGTCCATTCAGGAAGGACTACATCACGAAACACGAATCTTCGATTCAATCGGCAATCGCCCAATGCTATGTGACCCGTTCACAGTCGGCCAAGACGCAGGATGATCAGATTGAAGCGTTGTTGGAAGCGCGCAAATGGAATCATCACCTTCCAGCGCTACTGGAACACACACGACCCTTTGCGGAAGCGCTGGATGCCAAAGGAGATCTGGCGCAAGAGGCGGGTGATTTAGATGAAGCCTATGCCTTATTTACTGCAGCTGTAGGCTTGGATCCGAGAAGGTCGTGGTCGCGTCGCAAGGCGGAGGATGTTCGTGATTTGCGGTTGCGGATCACAAGGCCGGGCCAAAAGAAGAAGGCCGCTAAACTGAAGAACTGACGATCGCCCGGTGGTCTTTGCCTTCTACTTGGACGAAGTCAACCAACTGTACAAGCCTTGAGTACACCCGATCTCCTACCCGGTCTCCCAAGGTTTGATTGAGTTGTGTGCTGGTGGCCAAGTTGGGCGGAGCGGCACCGGTGGGTTCACCTGGGGTGTAGTTTGAAGTCGCCAATGTACATCCCATGGCGTTGTAGCGTCGGCTGATGACTTCATCGATAATGGTGAGTTCCCAGTCGGTCAGACGTCCCTTTCCGAGTTCGTCTACGGCAAGCACTGGTACGGTTGCCAATTCCCCTAAAATACCGGCGTCCGAACGTCCTGAGCTGTAGCCTTCCTTGAGCATGGAAAGTAGGCGAGCAAATTCTACGAAGCGTACCGCCACCCCATGTCTAAACACCAATTCGCGGAGCATGGCGATCATGAGATGGGTCTTTCCTCGGCCAACCTCGCCGTACAGCACCATCCCTTTGTTTTCTACCGCCGTTTGATATTGATCGACGAACTGAGAACAGTGTCCCAGCGCCCGGATGGCTGCAGGATCAAGATCTTTGAGTTGCCCGTTTTTATCTTGGGCAAAGCTCACGAAAGTGGTGTTTGCATATCGGGAGGGAATGCCCGCTTTATTGAACAGTGCAATCCGGTCCGGCAGCATCATGCAGCGGCAACGCCCCATGGTGATGACACCATCTATGTTGACTCGCGCATAGCCTGAACCTTGGCACTGTGGGCACTGTGGTCGGTCACCTTCCACGGCGTACGCATACTCACCTTTGGCGATGATTTTGTATGCATCAAGTGCGAAAGCAGGGTGATCTGGTGAAGTTGTATTCATTCGGCCGAAACCCTATCCCATACCACCTTCGCAGACACCAACGGTGTTCGTCTACGCACGATATCGTGGGCCACTTCATCCACGGCGGCAGCCAAAGCGTCTGGGTTTAAGATATTTTTTAGGGCCGCGAGTTCGACAAGGGCCTCTTCGCGCAATGCGGCGTGTTCGTCGCTGCAAGCCAGCCAAGCAGCCTCGTGAAAGTACCTACATGCTGAGACAGCTTCGGAGGCGGCTTCCTCGGGGTCTTGGGTGCCGTCTAGGTTTTGAATCTGTCTCACGAGCGTGGCTTGTGCCCTCAACAGATTGTCTGGTACTGACATTGTGTTGAGTTCTTCCGCATATTTCAGCATTTGGATGTTTTCGCTGCTCGTTTTGGCGCTGGGAGCTTTCGTTTGCAGGATTTTCGTTTTTTTCTCGATGGAACGGCGACATGCGGTCAGACTGAGGCGACTGCGTGTGCGCTTTTTGCGCCGTTTTTCTGCAGTTTCGTCTACAGCTGCAAGGATCCGTGCTACCGAAATTCCTTGCTCCAGCCATCGAACCAATAATCGGCCGTCAGCTGACGATAAGAAAGGTGCGCCGCCCCTTATCGCGACAAGGTATGCGCGAACTTCCTCCGCTTTTGTCTGAAGGGTGTGAGGATCTTTGAAGGTGCTTGCGGGTGGTACCACAGTGAGTTTCCTTGCGTACGGTGGGTAGGGGAGCTTAATATCCCGCAGCCCGTACACTTGGAGTCTACATGCTTGCTGTTGGACGCTACTCTCTGATGATGTTGTCACTATTGGTGGCTTTTCCTGCCATGGCTCAAGACGATGATGACCTTTTCGGCGAAGATCCCGAAGAAGAGGAAGATGACGGAGTTCGAATTCCCTCTGTGGATGAAGACGATGATTTCGGAGAAGTCGACGATTCCGATCTGGACAGTTCCCTGGATGAAGTCAATGATTTGGTGGGTAAGGAAGCCGAAACCGTTCAAATCGATCTAGGGTTGGGCGATGATGATGATGACCCTGAAGGCCCTCTCGGTCCAGGACAGGATTCGGCAACGATATATCGTCAGCAACTGGCCCAACTTGAAGGCCTGAGTGCAGACGAAGAGGGGATGGCCTGGGAAGAATATCTACAGACCTACCCAGCATCTGTATTTCGGAAGCAGATTGAAGATCGGATGGCTGAAATCAGCTTGTCTATGTACAGCGCCGGCCAGACGCAGCAGGTTGACGAACGCAACAAAGAACTGAATTTCTCGCAACCGATGTTGATGGAATCACTCGACCCTCGGACTCGATTGCGGACGGGTTTTGAGTGGGGTTTCCCAAACTGGATCAACTTGGTTCTCGACTATGAACATCAATTGCAACGACAATTGAGTGTGCATGGTGGTGTACAACATCGCTTCACCGGTTGGAGTTTGGAGGGTGGCGCACGGTATGCCCTGATCAAGTCCACCAGAACAAACATGATTGTTACAGCCATCGGCGATGTTCACATCAATGTGAATCCATTCGCCCCCGGTCTACGTCCAGTGCTTGCAGCGGGCAAGCGCTTTGAACTGCCCAATGATGTTCTGCTCGACATACAGGCGCAAGCCGGCATGGATATGATGCTGTACGCCAGTGGCTTTTCCCCGAGAACATTGTGGGGCATGAATGCCACGGTGGCACCTTCGGACACCATCAGTATTTTTATGGAATCCACTTCCTATGCGAAAGATTTGTTTTGGGATGAAGGGAATGCATTCCGCTTCAACCAATTTAGTTTTGGTTTGAGGGTACAAGGTAAAGGCAACACCACGGCCGGTGCAGGCGCTTCGGTACCGGTTCGCACGAACTACTGGAAGTACCACTACGGTTCTGTGATAGGGGATTTCAACTACTATCTGTAAATGATAGAACGCCCATGATGGGTAGGGGGCAGCATGAGTGAAACAATGTGGGCCTTGACCTTTGATAAAGACAGAGAGGACTGGGATTCCTCGACAGGTCTTGTCAAAGAACAGATTGCTGTGCCGAAACTCGATGAGCCAAATGGTGCGGACCGCTCCAATGTGATCATTCGAGTTCAGTACGCGGGCTTTTGCGGCTCTGATCGAGGGATCTGGTGGCGTAAATCCTTTGGTGACATGATTCAGGGGTCGCTTGCAGATGAGGGTAAATCTACACGGATAGTGGGCCACGAACTGTTGGGCGAAATCGTATCCATGGGGTCACGTGTCGCACCTAAATATGGGTACAAGACCGGAGATGTAGTCTCCACAGAGAGCCATATTGTGTGTGGTACATGTCACCAATGTCGCTTGGGAGACTACCACGTATGCGCCCGGGACAAGATTATCGGCATTTCTCAAGATGGTTGTTTTGCTGAATATGTGAAGTTGCCTGCGAAGGCGTTGTGGCCCACCAATGTGGATTTGATTCGGCCAGAGGTCGCCGCCATTCAAGAACCCTTCGGGAATGCTGTACACGCCTGTCAGGTCCGCGATTTGCGTGGAAAAACGGTGGCTGTCATTGGCTGCGGAACGATTGGCTTGTTCGCGATTTTGATTGCTCGAGGTATGGGCGCTTCCAAAATCATTGGCGTGGAACCGGACCCCCACCACGCGGAGCTTGCTCGCCGGCTGGGTTGTGATGCCGTATTGACGCCGGGTATGCCCCCCGAAGACGAGCCTTGGCGTTCCGATCCCGCTCTTCGAGAAAAAGTCATGGAACTCACCGATGGGATCGGTGTGGATGTGGCGATGGAGATGGCGGGCTTCAACTCTGCATTGAACAATGCGATCAAGATCACCCGCCGTGGTGGTGATGTTGTCTTGTTTGGTGTGAAGAACGGCCACGCTGTTGTAGAGGATTCACATCGGGTCATCATGGATGGAATGCAGCTGCATGGTGTTGTTGGCAGACAGATTTTTGGTACCTGGGAGATTACTCGGAACCTTCTGGAAACCCAGTCCAACGGCATTCAAGATGCAATCTGGGATGTGATACTCAACAAAGGTGAAGGCACGCTGGTTGATATTGATTCGTGGGAACGAAACAGCTTCGAACAAGCGATTCAAAACCACCCCAAGGTCGTTATTCGATTCCGTGGGTGACAGGAGACTTAAGCCATGTATGGAACAGTAAAAGACGCACTAACGGCAGACTTGGAAAGCATTCGCGATGCGGGCCTGTACAAGAATGAACGAATCATCGTGTCCGACCAGGCGGCCAACATTACCGTCAGTACCGGAGAAGAGGTACTGAACTTTTGTGCCAACAATTACCTGGGATTGTCCAACAACCCTGAGTTGATTGAAGCGGCCAAATCCGCCATGGACCAGTATGGTTTTGGACTCTCATCTGTCCGGTTCATTTGTGGGACACAAGACCAGCACAAAGAGTTGGAGGGTGCGGTAAGTCGCTTTCTTCAAACCGATGACACCATTCTTTATACCAGTTGTTTTGATGCCAATGCGGGCCTTTTTGAAACCATTTTGGGACCCGAAGATGCGATCATTTCTGATGCGCTGAATCATGCATCCATCATTGACGGAATTCGTCTATGCAAGGCGAAACGTTATCGTTTCATCCATATGGATATGGCTGATTTGGAAGCGCAACTCCAAGCCGCCAAAGAAGTGGGTGCCAAAAAGATCATGATTGCCACCGACGGGGTGTTCTCCATGGATGGAGACATTGCACCATTGGGAGAAATCTGTGATTTGGCCGATCAGTATGGCGCTCTCGTCATGGTGGACGATTCCCATGCAACTGGATTTACAGGCAAAACGGGTAGAGGTTCCATTGAGCATTGTGGGGTCATGGGTCGCGTTGATGTAGTGACATCGACGTTGGGCAAAGCCCTGGGCGGTGCTTCAGGTGGGTTCACATCCGGTCGGAAGGAAATCGTGGAAATGTTGCGTCAGCGTTCGCGCCCGTACCTGTTTTCAAACACGGTAGCGCCGGCGATTGTGGGTGCTGCGATCAAGGCATTTGAAATGCTTTCAGCGACCACGGAACGAAGAGACAAGCTGGAAGCAAACACGATGCATTTCAGAGAGGCAATGACGCAATCAGGGTTCAACATTCGCCCAGGTGTACACCCAATCGTTCCCATCATGCTTGGAGAAGCACGGCTGGCGGCTACGATGGCGGATGCCTTGTTGGCCCGCGGAATCTATGTCATTGGATTTAGCTTTCCGGTCGTTCCGAAAGGTCAGGCTCGAATACGAGTACAACTATCTGCGGGGCATTCGTCTGAGCATATCGACCAAGCTGTTCGTGCTTTCACGGAAGTGGGCCGAGAACTGGGCGTCATTTAAAACACAGTTGTTGGGTCCTAAAAGCCGAAAACCCCTCGCCGCATAGCGACGAGGGGAGATGGCGCACCCTGAGAGATTCGAACTCCCGGCCTTCTGGTCCGTAGCCAGACGCTCTATCCAGCTGAGCTAAGGGTGCATTTCTTCATATGTAGTGGCGGAGACGGAGGGATTTGAACCCTCGGTAGAATTCTCATCCCACACTCGATTAGCAATCGAGCACCTTCGGCCACTCGGTCACGTCTCCCATAACAATGTTTAAAGAACAAGGGATGCGGAGGCGGAGGGATTCGAACCCCCGGACCCTTTCAAGTCGTCGGTTTTCAAAACCGATGCCTTCGACCACTCGGCCACGCCTCCGACAAGGCAGCGGGTGATTATTCGACAGCCGTGATTCGGTCAAGCCCTCCCATGTAAGGTCGTAGAACATCGGGCACGATTACGGAGCCATCTGCCTGCTGGTAATTTTCAAGAATTGCCACCAAAGTTCGGCCTACAGCAAGCCCAGAACCGTTGATGGTATGGGCTAGAACCGGTTTTCCACCTTCTGATCGGCGATAGCGAATTTTTGCTCGACGAGACTGAAAATCGCCAAAATGTGAACAGCTAGAAATTTCTCGAAAAGCGCCCTGACCGGGCAGCCAGACTTCAATATCGTAGCAAATACGAGCCGTGAATCCGACATCGCCACCACACAAAACCATGGTTCTGTACGGGAGACCAAGCGCTTGAAGCAATTCTTCGGCGTTTCGAGTCAGGGACTCATGCTCTTCAGTTGCACTCTCTGGGGTGACAATTTTCACCATTTCGACTTTATGAAACTGATGTTGGCGGATCAGGCCGCGAGTGTCCTTTCCATAGCTTCCAGCTTCCGCCCGAAAGCATGGAGTAAAGCAAACGTATTTGATGGGAAGGTCATCTTCACTGATGATTTCGTCACGATGAAGGTTCGTTACGGGTATTTCCGCGGTGGAAATCAGGAAGGCATCTTCACCTGCCACATCATGGTTGACCTTGAATGCGTCATCCTCAAATTTTGGCAACTGTCCTGTACCGGTCATTGCTGAACGGCTCACAATGTAGGGGACCATGACTTCTCGGTACCCGTTGTCGATGCCCTGATCGACAAACCAGTTGATGAGGGCGCGTTCTAAACGCGCCCCTGCACCCGTAAGAACACTGAATCGCGCCCCTGATATTTTTGCGGCTGCTGGAAAATCAAGGATTCCGAGTTCGGTTCCAATGTCGTGGTGATCTTTGGCTTCAAAGTCGAGAGGCTTTGGTTCTCCCCATGTCCGCAACACAGCGTTGTCGTCTTCTGATGTTCCCGCTGGTACACGCTCATCCAGTAGGTTTGGAATGGTCATCAGCAGTGCAGTCTGAGATTCTTCCAACTCTTTGAGTTGTGTCTCCAAGGCGGCCAAACGGTCACCCTGTGCCTTTACCTGGGCTTTGAGGGGTTCTGCTTCATCGCGTTTCCCTTGTTGCATCAGGGGGCCGATTTGTCGGCTTAGAGAATTGCGGGTGGCCCGAAGTTCGTCTGTTTCGGTATTCACACTCTTGCGGTGTTGATCCATTTCAATGATTTGTTCCAACGCGGAAAGGGTACCCTCATCCGCATTGCGTTTGGTCAAGCTTGCACGAACCACGTCGGGTTGTTCTGTGATGAATCGGCGATCGAGCATCGGTGCCTCCGGAGGCTGGCCATCTATCCTCTTGGAGCGGTCCAGTCTTCCCACCATGTCATCAACTCTTTGGTGATGATTGTGGTGACGGCCTCTCGGTTGGGCAGTGGGTCGAGGTGGTCAGCCATACGGGTCACCAGATTGGCATCCATTCCACATGGGTTGATTTGGCGAAAAAAATCCAGATCGACGGTGTGGTTGAGGGCAAAACCATGCCAAGTCACCCACCTTTTTGCGCCAATCCCAATCGCCATTATTTTTGAACCGTTGACCCATACGCCAGTATTGCGGTCATCTCGAACGCCCTTCACATCGAAATGGGCCAGGGTTCGAATCATCATTTCTTCTAAGCCACCCATGAATCCATGGAGGTCGTGTCGGTGTTCTGGAAGTTGGAAAATGGGGTACCCCACAATTTGTCCCGGTCCATGGAAGGTGACATCTCCGCCGCGGGAGACTTCGATGACCGGAACATCTCCGGGTGCCACAACATTGGACTGTGCACCTCGGGTGCGCCCGATGGTGTACACAGGGTCGTGTTCACACAACAGCAGGGTGTCTGGAATTTCGCCGTTTATGCGCTCCTGTAGGGTCGTCCGCATTGTTTCAACGGCGGCACTGTACTCCATCCGCCCCAAGTCGATGATGTTCAAGCCATGCTCTCCATGGTGGCTTCGACAGCAGCGAGGACACGTTTGTGGACTTCTTCAATGGTTCCTCGGGCATCAATGCGTACAATGTGCTCACCCCGAGCCCTACAGTGGACCAAGACGGCTTCATACGCCTCGTAGATGGCCCTGAGCCGGTCGAGCGCCTCAAAGCGCTCTAAGGTGGCTCCGCGGGCCAGAATGCGCGCGAGACTTTCTTCGGGTTCCAGATCCAGGAAGATGGTGACATCGGGTGGACGGAAACGTTCGTTTAGAGCGGCTACAGCGGGCAGCCCAATCGCGAGGGACTGATATGCCAAACTGGAATGATAATACCGGTCCGTGATGACCGCGGCGCCACGCTGGAGGCTGGGGATGACCTCTCGGTCCAGGTGATCTCGGCGATCCCCGGCGAAGAGGAAGGGAAGAACGGAGTCTCCAACGACGGAAGCTTCGTGGTTTGGATCGAGAACTGTACGAATAAAGCGCCCAACTGGTCCGGTGGATGGTTCGCTGGTGGTGGCAACTTCATTGTGGCCGCGGGCGCGAAACCATTCCGCCAAAAGGCGGGTTTGTGTGGTTCCGCCGGAACCGTCGAGACCTTCAACTGCGATAAAAATTGCGCTCATGCCACTTGTTGTAACCGGAGTGATCCATCCTTTCTTCGCGGATTGACATGATGCTCACGCGAATCCGACACTCTGGTAGAATACTAAGGATTCTGCCCAGGGGGGGATGTGATGGTGTCACTATCGACGATGATCTTGTTTTTGTTCGGTTTCAATTTACCGACATTTGCGGTCGAACTTTCTCACGATGAGCGAGTTCGACACAATGATTTGATGGTTCGGTATCGAGACCACATGGACCATGTCCACGTTCCAGGCGAGCGAGGCACGTGCCTCACGGGTCTCATCATGGATCTCAAAACAGATTGGGAATTGTTTAGCCCCGCGGAAAAGATTGAGATCACAGGTGCGTTGGCGCCGTACAAAGAAGACTTGGTGGAGCCAATCCCACCGGCCCCAGAAGGCCGTCAGAATGCAACCTGTTGGGGCTATCAAAAAGAAAACTACATCGACACCGAACATTTTAGTGTTCAGTGGGATGATGGAATGGCAACAGAAGCGGATGCGCAGGCTTTCGCTGACTCTCTTGAGGAGTCCTGGGAAATTGAGATCAACGAGCTTGGGTGGAGAGAACCCAGCGGGTCTGATCGTTTCAAGATGCTGGTGATGATTGACGACATTGGTGGTGGCGCTGGAGCCTATACGACCGTCGACAATTGTTCAGGAGGCTACCGACCGTATGTCGTGGCCAGTACCGGCTCTTTTGATGCGGGCAATTGGTACAAGACCATGGCGTGCCATGAGCTCCACCATGCCATTCAGTACGCCTACGGCTTCGCCCATGAGTTCTGGTGGTGGGAAGCCACAGCGACTTGGGTGGAAGACTTGGTGTACCCCTACGCCAATGACTGGGCGACTGCACTGTACATGTTCAGCCAAACGCCGAATTTAGGCATGAACGCTTCTGCTGGCGGCGGTCGCAGCCAAGACTTGTTTTGGCACACGTACGGAATGGGGATTTGGGGCATGTTTCTCGATCAACATGTCGGAGGAAACGAACTGGTCAAGGAAACCTGGGAAGAGACCCGTCCCTACAGTTGTCAGTACTGTGCGTGGATGCCCGACATCATTGAAGATGTGGGAGAGGATTTCGACGGCTTGATGGCAGAGTTTCTCGCGAGAACATCTGTCATGGACTACCGCGATCGTATGTACTTAACGGACGCCAAGCGTGCGGATAATGTGGATGAACTACCCGCCGATGGTGAGGCCAATTCTGACGACAGGCCCCAAAGTTTGGGAATGAACATTATCGAGTTCGATAAGGACTTGGGAGAGTCGGGCAAAGCGCTTGAAGTGACTTTCGATGGTGCGAATTCAGCAGANTACTGGATCGCTGTGCTTGCACGNGGAAATGCTTCNCTGGAAGAATATGTGGTGTTTGATCTCGACTCTGATGGTGATGGAACCGCCCAGATCGCTTTTGAGGGGGATGAGCCGATCCAGTTGGTTGTCTCGCCGGTATATGAAGACGCGCAAGGCTATTCGTACTCTTGGTCGAGAGCGGATGATTTCAACTATGAATGGTCCGCTGAACTGGTAGATCTGACCACCAGTGGGTCGGGTGACGATACGGGTACTGCGCCGTATACACCAGGTGAAACAGGTGGTGGTATCGACGAAGGTGATGTGAAAGGCGGCTGCAACTGTTCCACTGGTGGCGTGGCCCCTGTTGGAATGGCGTTGCCGCTTTTGGGCTTGCTGGTGGCTGTGCGACGCAGACAATAAAGTCTTCGCCGCACTTCATCGTATGGACTAGCGATTGACGACGTGAATNGCTTGTCCGAGCGCGGCCTTCGCNGCCTCCATGACGCCTTCACCCAATGTTGGGTGTGGGTGGATGGTCAGGCCGATGTCCATGGCTTCTGCATCCATTTCCACTGCCAGAGCGCACTCTGAAATCAAGTCAGAAGCGTGTGGACCTGTGATGGTTACACCCAGCACACGGTCGTCTTCGGCNTCCAAAATGACCTTGATGAAGCCATCGGTNGTGTTGGTGGTCATTGCCCGTCCAAGTGCCGCAAATGGCATCTTGCCGACCTTGACTTCATAGCCTTCGGCTTTGGCTTCGTGTTCCATCATGCCGGCAGTGGCGATTTCTGGGTCGGTGAAGACCACAGCAGGTACAGTCTTGGCATCATTGTGGGCGTTGTGGCCCGCGATGACCTCTGCTGCGATTTCTCCGTCGTGACTGGCCTTGTGAGCCAACATCATGCCTTCTGCGACATCGCCNATGGCGTATACGCCAGGGACATTGGTTTTAAGCTGNGAATCCACCTCGATTTGCCCGTTGGCACCGATGGTGACGCCAGTGGCTTCCAGACCTTCGGAGTTTGGACGTCGTCCAACTGTGACCAAGATGGCNTCNGCNGGAATCTCCTTGGCACCGTCTGGGCCTTCGACCTTTACNACTGCGCCGTCATCGCCTTCTTCCCAGCCTTTTGCTGCCGTCTTTCGCAAGACAGTAATGCCNCTTTTCTTCAATTTGCGGCTCANCAGNTTGACGACGTCTGGATCGAAGCCCGGCATAATGTCGTCAGACATCTCAACCACGGTGACTTCAGCGCCGACTTTTCGCAGCATTTGTCCGAGTTCCAAACCGATGTATCCACCGCCAATCACAACCACGCGACCTGGAACNTCATTGAANGCCANGGCCTTTGTGGAGTCNCAAATGCGGGCATCTGAGTAGGAAAAGCCAGGGATTTCAATGGGGCGAGAGCCGGTNGCGAGNACCAGGTTTTCGCATTCGACTTTGACCTTTCCATCGGCNGTATCGACTTCCAGAGTCTTGGGGCCTACGAATGTGGCATTGCCTTTTANGGTTTCCACCTTGTTTGCTTTGAGCAGGTGAGCGACGCCTCCNGTCAACTTGGTCACAATGCCNTGTTTCCACTCTTGGAGTTTGACCATGTCGATGCTGGGTTCACCCACGGNGATTCCCATTGCGGAAGCACCACGGATTTCTTCCATGCGCTTACCCGCCGTGATCAAGGCTTTGGATGGAATGCAGCCCACGTTGAGGCAAACGCCTCCCCAGGAGTCACGTTCGATACACAAGGTTTCTACGCCAAGTTGGCCCAGGCGAATGGCACAAGGGTAGCCGCCAGGTCCGGCGCCAACGACAACGGTGTTGAACTTCAAGGTTTTCATGCTTGGGGCTCCAACTGCACTTGAATCAGTGCCGGTTTGCAGGCTTTTCGTGCTGNNTGAACCGCTTTTTCTATCGCGGTGGCGTCGCACTTAATTTCTTTGACTGTAATCCCGAAGGCTGTTGCCAACTTTGCGGGTGTGGTCGCGAGTTGTGTACCGACAGGAGCGTCGGNAGAAAGATCTTGTACGGTGACCAANAAGATCACAGGTGAGTNGGTCAGCACCGCCGAGTTGAGGGCTTCGTGAAAGCTCCCACTGGCCGTTGAAGCCATACCGAGAAAGCACAGCACGGGTTTGGATGAACCCATNGCCAGTCCCACAGCATGGAGGGCGCGTGTGCCGGGAGCATCGGAAACGGGTGCGACTTTGTACGGACGCGCACCGGCATGTCCATCCACAAGGCGTTCTGGNGAACAGCCTCGCAAGACGGCACCGACGCGTTCACGCATGCCACANACGATCCAGTCACTCTTCTTCATTCCCTTGAAGCCACCCTCTACAATGGGCAACATACGGCCCAATGGGATGGGAAATGGCTTTGGTAGCAACGCAGTAAGTTGCACCTCNGCTTCTTGGAGGTTCACGTCACTCACAGGCCCTCCACCAGCATGACTTCTGGTGTCTCAAGAATCGCTTTNAGTGCNGANACGAATCGTGCAGCGACAGCACCATCGAGTACTCGGTGGTCAAAGGATGGNGACAGATACATCATTTTCCNGGCGACGATCTCACCATCGATCACCATGGGGCGGTCGTGGATTTGATTGACGCCAAGAATGGCGACTTCAGGGTGGTTGATGATGGGGGTTGCGAANCGGCCGCCAATNTTNCCCACCGANGTGATGGTGAATGTACCTCCACGAAAATCGTCGAGGCTCGCGGTTCCATTGCGGGTTCGTTCCGTGATTTCGACGACTTCATGAGCGAGTTGCAAGATGCCCTTTGATTCNACGTTCTTNATNACGGGTACGTATAGACCTTGCGGCGTATCGGTTGCGATGCCAATATTGACTTCACCTCGCACGTTCAAAGTGAAGCTGGACTCGTCCATATTCGCGTTTGCAGTCGGGAATTCTCGGAAAACCCGAACCAATGCTTTCATGATGAAAGGGAGGTAAGAGAGCCGAACGCCTTGTGCGGCGGCGGCATCTTTCAGCGCTCCACGCAGCCCAACCAATCGGGTTGCATCGACTTCTTCGAAATAAGTGAAGTGGGGTGCAGTGTGCTTGGCTTTGACCATTTGCTCTGCAATTTTGCGCCGGATGCCCAAAATTTTGATGCGTTCTTCAGCGCCCGAAGGAGTAACTTGCGGTAAGGCCACAGGTACGACTGGCAAGGCTGTATCGCCCTCTGATTTATACGCGTCGAGGTCTTGATGGGTGACACGACCACCAGG
>PALY01000126.1 GCA_002707085.1 Deltaproteobacteria bacterium | reverse complement strand
GGCGCTACAGGCGGGTACCAGTCACTTTCTTGGGCAGAACTTTGCCAAGGCCTTTGATGTCACATTTCAAAGTTCCGAAGGAAAACTTGAACATGTGTGGGCAACCAGTTGGGGCGTATCGACCCGTCTTGTGGGTGCTGTGATCATGGCGCACTCGGATGACACCGGGCTGGTCCTGCCTCCACGCGTGGCGCCCATTCAAGTGGTGATTGTGCCCATTTGGCGAAAGGAAGAAGACCGCATTGCCGTCGAAGATTTCGCACGGAAAGTCGAATCGCAACTTCAAGGCGCCGTCCGTGTCCACGTGGACAACCGACAAAAGATGAAGCCCGGGGCCAAGTATTTTGAATGGGAAAGAAAAGGTGTTCCACTTCGGTTTGAAGTCGGTCCCCGAGATGTAGCCAAAGGCAGTGTGTTCTGCGCCAAACGGACCGGTGGGCCAAAATTTGGGATCGAAGTGACAGACGATCTGTTGAATGTGGTTCAATCCGAACTCGAGTCGATCCAACAAGGACTGCTGGATGCAGCACTGGAAAGGCGGCAGGAGAACACCCACCGCGTGGACAGCTATGACAAGATGAAGTCTATGCTTGACGAAAACCCCGGGTTCTTTCTTGTGCCCTGGCACGACGATGCAGAAAAGGAGCGGGAGATCAAAGACGATTGCAAAGCAACGATCCGATGCTTTCCCCTCGACGCTCAGGGTGATGTAGAAGGCACCCAGTGTTTCTACACCGGTAGACCCGCTACCCACATGGCGATTTTTGCGCGCGCCTATTGAAGGTGCGCCCAATTGGGTGCCCGCCACCATAGTCCTGGTGGCGACAGTCGTGTTTGCGGGCATCAATATTGGCAATGCAGCCGCTTATACTCCTCAGTGGAGCCAAGACCTTGCATTCTTCCATCAACTTGTCCATTCGGCAGCAACCGGAGGGCCTTGGGCGTCACCATTGATTCTAGAGCCGCAGGGCTTCTGGGAAATGGTGCATACACATCTCGCTTTGCCTTTGGTTGTGGGCATCTACAAAATCGTGCCATTCCAGCAGACCCTTTTGATTTTGCATAGCTTTGGTGCCAGCTTGGCCCTTTGGCCGATTTTCCGATTGGCTGAATCTGCCGCTGGAGGTCGGCACGCCATTCTCTGCGTGTTGGCTGTACTTGCATTTGGCCCCTACCAGGCGGTCGCTATCGCAGATTTCCGACCCTCGGTTTTGTTCATACCAGGCATCCTTGGAATTTGGGCATCCGCCTGGAGAGGCTCTTGGGTCGGATTAATAGCGTGGAGTTTGGTCGCGATTGCAGGGCGCCAAGATGCAACCTATTTGGTGGCGTGTTGCGGCATCGTTCTGGCATTGCTGTCTTGGGGTAAATCCAAACGAACTCAAGGATTTTTCTTGGTCGCTTTGGCAGGAGTGTTTTGGACAATCTTCTGGTACCTAAAGCCAGAGATGTTTTTTCATATCAATCCAACAGCAACGACCGTGTGGCCCACTTCCACGGAACTATGGAACAATCGACTATCATTTGGCCTATCAATCCTGGCCAGCGCTTGGTGGTTTGGCCTGCGCTCGCCTGCAGCTTTGGTTGCCGCAATTCCCATATTGTGGGGAATGCTATCTACGGGTCGAGAATGGCACATACTCGGAGGACCAGGAGCCCACCATCACGGGTTCTGGATCCCATTCGTTGTTGCCTCAGGAATCGTGGGTTCACGGGCCATCCCAAAGGGACTCGGCCCACTCGTTCTACTCATAGGAAGCGCCTTGTCATTCCCATGGGTCAGCATGCCCACCGAAGCATCTTCACTACAGCGTCTCACCAAACAAATACCTCAGTCTGGACGCGTGGCCGCAGATTATGAAACCATCCACAGCTTGTCTGGCCGCAAAACACTGTGGAATATCGAACAAATGTATATGCAAGATCGGCCTCGTCACTGGGAAAAAACATGGCCCATTACCGAGGAAGATGTTGAATGGATCTTGATGCCTTCGGAGCACCGCTTGGCAGAGCGACTAGATACATGGACCGTCGTGGACACTGTAAATTCGCATGTCCTATTGAGAAGGTAAGCACACCGGTTCGCCAAGTGCAGCGGATATCGCAGCATTCATCGATCCGTTTCGGCCCACTTGGTCGCGAAAGTCAGCATAAGCCGCATCGGCGCCCACATCTCCAGGCCCTACATCTGCACAAATCACGGGCTGGTCGTCCCAGCCATCAAATCCACAGGCGTCTTGAGTCGCCTCTCCGTGGTCATGCCAAGTATGAGGTGTAAAGGGTGCCTGCCGAGTCTGAACTCGATTCGTCCCACCCATGACAACATAGGAGCCAGCTTTTAGCGCTCTCCCCCCTGCCCCACGGCATGGTGGTTGTTCACATGCACGATCAACAAATGGCTGGTCTGCAACCACCCAATGGCTGTGAACAGATCCGTAATCGACAACCCCAGTTTTAACGTTGCGACAATCCGGATCACCGCCCACGGTTCGGCGATTTTTCGATTCACAGCGGCCCGCAATGTACTGATCACCAAAGATAAAACGTCGATTTTCAGCCAAGCCGGCCACTGCTGCTTGAAACTCACTCGCGGTACACAATCTTCGCTTACCGAACCGGCCTGTATCCAACAGCTGTCCCAACTTGTGCGCGCCCCAAACCGTCAGCCCATCGGTCGTATACCTTGTTCCGGGAAAAGGTCGTGCTTCGATACAGAAAGGCTTTATTTCTACTTCTCTTGGTTTCAGGACAGGATCAGACATGTCGGTCTGCACCCAGCATGCCGTGGCCCCCGGCGTCTTGCCAACGGCAGCCGGGCAATTCTTTTCAGGTGCATCTACCGTTGCCAGGTGTCTGGTTTCGACAATGCCATATGGTTGTCCTTTCATACCCAACACGCCGCTACCGCCAACGCCCACCATGCCGGTTGGGCAGGTGATGTCGTTGGCAGATGCGACCGGTATCAGAGACAACCAGAGAAAAGATGGCATTAAGGGGCGTGCGGGCCACACCCTATCGGCGTCCACCCTTCTTCTTGCCGCGTTTGCCGCCACCCTTCTTGGGTGGGCGGAAGTCACCAAAGAAGACGGTGCCTTCAATGCCTACGGTTGGATAAAAACCGCCACGAACGGTGACGTCGTCATCCTGGCCATCTTCATCCCACGTTTGTACGCCTGGGAGATTCAAGTTCACGAATGCACCAATCTCATAGCAGTTTGCTTTTGTTCGGTAGTTAAAAGCACCTTGGGCTCGGACAATATAGGTCGCCATGCTGAGTTCACCCGCACCGCTGGTATCCCATTTCTGTTTTCCGAAACCGCCACCGAGTCCACCAATAACGGTCATTCCGTTGTCTGCTTCTCCGGCAAAGTCATAGGTCATCACCAAGTTGGGGCTTCGGTAGTTTCCCTCACCCATGGAATACCAAGCGTGTGCCCCAAAACGCTGCGTACGCTTCATGTACATCACGCCGCGAACACCAAGCCCAATATCAGTCTTCGTTTCATCCAAGGGGCTTTCACGCTTACCATCCTCATTTTCTATTTTGATCCCCCTCGGAAAATTGACGGGGTGGCGCCCAGGAAGAACAATCGTATTTACTGTAGGGCCAACGCCCCACATATACGGACCACTCTTGGCCTCAGCAACAGATGGTAACAGCGTACTCAGCAACAATAACAACATCAGCTTTACTCCTCGTTTCCTACCGCAGTAGGCAATTCTTGGTACACAATTGTTGGCTCAACCAACCCTTGACGTCTCATCTTAGGCGAAACTTCAACGCGAACCGAAATTCCCGGCTCTACGGTGAACTCTTGACCTGCGAAAACGTATGTGTTTCGTGGTAAAAGGCCAGTAAAACTTCCTTTGTCCTTACAAATTGTAATGGCAGTTTCAATGACTTTTCGACGATTNGGATCGAGCGGAAGGTTGTCCACCTTAAGTTCAGCCGTCCGTCTTCGGTCGACCACCAATTCTACTCGCCCATAATTATGGTCCAAATCCCAAAGCCAATCCACGACCTCTCGGCTCGGCTTCACTTTTGCAGCCCGAAGTAAGCGCTCGTACACCAGCAACAGATTCCCCGACTCTCGAGCCGAATATGCGGCGGTCAGATGCACGGTAGCGCCTACATCTTGATTCAGCTCAATAAGCTGATTGTATTTTCGTTCTACACCTGTCCAAATCCGGCGTCTTGCAAGTTTTAGGATCTCATCCGCAATCCGTTGAGCCTCTGCGGCATTCTCCGCATGTGCAGGGTCCGTAGCCTTTGCGGCTCCATGGTCAATGCGTCCAGCATGGGCCACTGATAGGACCAGTAGCAAACTCACGACTGTCGTTTTGAAAAACAAATTCATCAAGATCCAAACACTCTTCCCATATCAATCTAATCCATGCGGGCGAAAAGGGTCGGCATTCGTTAGTCCATCTATGTGAAAGCTTTTTCTACCGCGTTTACCCGGGGCATGCCCCATGGGTTGTTAGCGGCTGTCAATCTCCCCCCATCCTTAGACGTACTTCCTGAACCTGTTCTACGGCGTTTGCACCCTGCAGAAAGGGAGCAAGCACTGCAAATGCGCGGTTCAAGACAGATCCAATGGGTGGGTGGCAGATTGGCCGCCAAGGTCGCAGTCAATGCGCTGGGAGTCGACATGGGCGCACTGCTTAGTGGTCCCCGTGGTGAACCCAAAGCTTCAAAAGCATTATCGATTTCAATCTCCCACAAACANCACCTNGCGTTGGCTTTGGTNGCAAAGAAACGACACGGCATTGTTGGAATGGATTTCGAAACTATCGGGAAAGACAGGCGCCACATCGCAAATAAGATTTTGCTTCCACAAGAACTCTCCGCTGTCGAAGCACTGCCGGACCACAGGCAATGGACTGCAATGCTCCTCAGATTTTCACTGAAAGAAGCAATCTACAAGGCCATAGCTCCACGCCTGCAGCGTTATATTGGCTTCGATGAAGCGTTTGTGGAAATTGGCCGGGACGGTGAAACCAACATCGACCTCAGGCTTGAGAATGATCAAACCCCTGTTCACATCGAGGGACGCTACGAGTGGTTACATGAAGGCCTGGTATCCACGGTTAGAGTCCGATGGGATTGACACCTTCCAAATATCAAACTTCGAATGATGCAAAGAGTACTCCATGACCGAAACCAACACATCACAACCGACTGTCTTACAACTGTTCCGTAAATGGCGGGGCGGGGATGTTCAGGCCGGCCAAGAAATGGCTCAAAAGTTTAGTGACTGGTACTACGCGATTTCAACAATTCGCATTCCCGACCAAAACAGGGAACCCATGGAGAATGCTTGCCAAGCGTTCGCGCAAGGAATCGTTTCCGTCACCCGGCCCCGAGCATTGGTAGACTGGGCTCACGACCTACTGGAACGTGAACTGCAGGCCGTCGGCCGTGGATTGGATTCGGCCGAGTCCACAGGCAGCGACCACCCCAATGCCATGACCCGAAATCGTTCCCCAACAACATTGATTCACAATGTCGCTGGAGATCTCGATCCAACTTTTCGGCAAATACTCGCCCTGGCCTACGATCCCTCCATCCCGTTGGCTACTGTGGATGCCATCGCCGACCCACTGGGTGGAACTCCGTTCGTGATGCTGAAAGCACGCTATGCGTTGAAAGGTTTGTTGATGCGAACCCAAGACATCCCATTTGCCGTCGTGCCTGATGACATGGATATGGACCGAACTCCGATCTCTCTGTATGAGGCACAACGACTGGCATCGGGTAACGAGACTGCGGAACTCGAAAAATGGTTACTGAGCGACATCGATTTATGTAAAGACGTCGCCGAGTTCTCCGCCTTTGTCCATGCACTGCGGGGCNGAGCCCTATCGGAATGGGCAACTCACGATGACATTCCCGCAGCCCCATCACCTTCAACCGATGTCGTTACGGAAGAACCGATCATTGAACAAGAAGTACCCGAAGTGACTGAAGCTGAGGCACCGCCCGTCAGTACAGTGGAAACTGCGCCTCCAGCCGAACCACCCCCGAAAGCGGAACCATCGGCCCCGGAAGCCGAATCGAAACCACTCGAACAGCCCGCTCCTCCAGCAGTAGAAGCGCCCATCGAAGAGCCACCGCAAGCCCCAGTTGCAGCGGCAGCATCCAAGGCGCCAGCCCCCAAGAAGGGTGGAACTTTACGGTCACTTGCAATCTCGGCAGCCACGATCATCGCATTGCTCGTTCTGTTTGGAATCATCGTGATCTTTGTGCTTCGGAAGGTTTGATCGATTGAGTAGTTCTTGGACATTTGACCCGAACACCATGCTCCAGCTTCGCTTGGACAAGGCGGAGACCGCTTTGCAAATGGGTCGTTTCGATCAAGCCCTGATCGAGGCCGAAGAACTCCTCGATGACCACCCGTCTCACCGGCGTGGTTTGGAAATTGCCGGNGCTGCAGCACTGACCATGGGCGATGCGGTCATGGCTCTTGAGGCACTGAACCGTTTTGTTGAACTGCATCCGCCGGATGCAAGAATCCTACAAGCCCTAGCCGTCGCTCGCTTTGAAGCTGTCGACTATCCTGGCACCCTTGCCGCGGCAGAACAGTCCACTGCCCTGGACTCTTCCATCGCGGCTGCCTGGTACTACCAAGGGCTAGCACTGGAACGATTGGGCCGTATTGAAACCGCCCAAGAAAGATTCTCTAGAGCTGAAATTTTGGATCAAGTTCATTTCCAAGTCCCTTCCAACTGGAAGGACCTTTCGTGGGAAGGACTTCTCAGCGCAGCCATCGGCCAACTTCCAGAACCCTTCCAGATATTCTACGACTCCGTCGACATACGCTGGAACGATTTTCCGGACGAAGAAGACCTACTTGAGAATTATCCACCCCTCAGTCCTTTCACCGACGCATTGTACAGAGGGCACCCTCCAGAAGACGCCGATCCTTGGAATTCAAGACCCAAATACGTTGCCTTGTTCAGAGGCAATCTCTCACGTCCATCCCCTGACGATGCTTCAGTTATCAGCCGGATTCACGACGCACTGGTTCATGAAGCCATGCACTGGTTGGGCATCCAAAGCGAATCGAGCCTCCCACACCCTGCACCGGTGATTCCTTCACCGTAGGACTAGGCCCTATGGCCTACTCCCATTCAATCGTTGCCGGTGGCTTGCTGCTGATGTCATAGCAAACTCGATTGATGCCACGAACTTCATTGATAATCCGAGAGGACATCCGCTCNAGTAGGTCCCAAGGCAACCTGCAGATACTGGCCGTCATTCCGTCTGTCGAATGAACAGCGCGCACCACGCACGTCTGCTCATACGTTCNTGCATCCCCCATCACGCCGACACTCTTGATCGGCAACAGTGCTGCAAAACTCTGCCAGATGTCACGGTAGAGACCCGCAGCTCGAATTTCTTCGTCTACGATGGCATCCGCTTCTTGGAGTAGTGCTACCCGATCCGCAGTGATCTCACCGANAATGCGAACCGCCAGGCCTGGCCCTGGGAAGGGCTGACGATAGACCCGGTCCTCAGACATCTGCAATTCCAACCCCAATGCGCGAACTTCATCCTTGAACAACTCACGCATCGGCTCGATTAACTTCATCCGCATGCGCTCGGGCAAGCCGCCTACATTGTGATGGCTTTTAATCGTTGCTGATGGGCCTTTGAAGGACACCGACTCAATTACGTCGGGGTACAAGGTACCCTGTGCCAACCATTTGATTTCACCGACCGACGACACCAAACGTTCAGCCTCCTCCTCAAAAACGGAGATGAACTCACCACCAATGATCTTCCGTTTGGTCTCTGGATCAGAAACACCATCCAACGCATTGAGGAATCGTTCTCGCGCGTCGACCACAATTAGGTTCAAATCACTGAATTCTGAGGCGACACTGTCCCGTTCCCCCTTTCTCAACACCCCATTATCCACGAAGATACAGTGCAACTGATCCCCAATGGCNCGATGGAGCAGCGTAGCGGTAACAGCNGAATCNACACCGCCAGACATTCCACAGATCACATGGTCTGTTCCAACCTGTTCCCGAATCACCCGAACCTGCTCATCGATAAATGAATCCATGGTCCAGTCGGCTTCAGCACCACAAACAGAAAAAAGGAAATTCCGGATAATGACCGTGCCCTCTTTGGAGTGGGTCACCTCGGGGTGGAACTGAAGGCCAAAACGGGAGCCATCCGCATTACTCATTGCCGCTACAGGGCAATTGTCCGAACTTGCAACGACTTCCCACCCGTCGGGAGCGACGGCAACATGATCACCATGACTCATCCAAACATCGGTGTTGTCACTTACTCCGCTAAATAGGCCCGTAGACGATGAGCGAACTTGTGCAAATCCATACTCTCGGCGTTCAGCACGCTGTACTTCACCTCCAGCACTTCGTGCGAGAAGCTGCATTCCGTAGCAGATACCAAGAATTGGAACCGGTAAAGCAAGCCAACTATCATCAAAAGGAGGCGCATCAGCATCGTACACTGAGGATGGTCCACCAGACAGCACCACACCCTTGAGTCGAGAGGACACTGTCGACGGAGGACCTTCAGTGCATGGCCGAATCTCGCAATAGACGCCTTGCTCGCGAATTCGTCGTGCGATCAACTGCGTATATTGCGATCCAAAATCGAGAATAAGAATGGTGTCATGTCCCAGTTGCACGGGTTCCTCCAGCTTGGCGCCCCCACTAACCGACCCACGACGGGATTACCGCTATAGTGACCCGGAGAACTGTCCACCCGTGAGCGCATCGATGCTGGCGGTCAATTCTTGCAGCCTCAACTCGTTCTTAATCTTCTCTTTCAAGCTGGAAGCCGGACTCAATAGCTGTTCTACCTGGAGGCGCCGCCGGTCAAAATATACGCGGGTCACCTCATCCAATACCTTGTCTCGAAGCTTCACAATGTCTTGGGCTTCGTTGATGACACGAATTCTTTCTGAACTCATCACGAGTTTGTCCAAACGCCAGGCAAGCCTGACGCCAATACTATCGTCGTCATCCACACGTGAAGTATTGAGTTGTCTCTCTGTATCTGAAATGTCCCCGTTGCCATCTAAATCAAGGTAGTTCCATGTACTGTAGTCGTCTAGATCCTTGTCATAGGTCAATGTGACTGCTGGCAAGGCATAGGCGGTCTTCGATGCGTTCAACCACCCCTCCACCAATGAAGGGTTGGTTTTGGTATACGACATCGCCATTGCCTGAACTTTCAAGACATCCGGCTCATGATCGAACTGCTGAAGCACGTCGGCCACACTTTTATAGGTACCCTTACTCACCTTCTTGAGTTTCAGTTCTGCGAATACATGGTTTCGCAACGCATCCATAGTGCTTGGGGCCAGGCCAAGGATTCGCAACTCCTCCAGGGAATCCAATCCATTTCTATCCGCGCGAAGCGACACGATCCGTTTGGCGGTTTCCGCATCGACACCTTCTACAGTGGCCAACTCATCAGCCGTGACGTCGTTGATCATAAACCGGGCCGCCGAAGCAGAGCCTGAGACCAAAAAAGAAAGTAGAATAATGAGGCGCATGTTGCTCTCCAGTATCAGGATCCCGATTGGATCCGGGTGAAATAACCATTCGTATAAACATCGATTCGCGCAGTGGATTCAAGTATATCGAGTTCGTGTCCAACTTGTTCTCGAAGGGAGAGTGTACGTACTACACCTCTCGCTTCAATGAGGCGATGACGAGACAGCACCAGTTCACTGACTCGATTTGCAACCTCTGACCTATATCGGGTCATCCGCTCGGCAACGTTGGCCGCCATTGGTGTGAGCGAACCTGAAGTATCCGCAACATAGACTTCATTTCCAACCACAGCCAACTCACTGTACTCAGTCGCACCCGACTCCGCTAGCTCTACCGCTGCATCTACATCCAAAGATGAAAATCCAGATACCGATGAACATGGTCCAAAACACATGGTCATCCCAATCGTCCACCCGATTCGTTCAGATCCTCGATTGGTTCTGGCTTCGTGATCCGCGCTCAGCATGCGCTGCTGCGTCATTCGCCCATCAATATTGAATTTGGGCAGCAGAAGAGAACGCATCACTGCACGCTGTGTCAATATTTCCTGCATTGCCATGCCCGGGCGCACAAGCGAGACCCGCACCAACTCACTCATATTGACCACTTGTTCGTCCACAGATTCAACCGCGGGCGCAGCGCTGCTCATCACCGCACGCTGCAACGTAAATACGCCATCGACACCCGCCAGAATTGGTCTATCTAAACCGTGAACCAACACCTCATTGGAAGGGCTTGGGAGTCCAGCGGCTATCGGTCGCCAGCGCATTCCACCGTCGGTACTCTCCCACACACCATCAATACCGCTTGCAAGTACGTGACCTGCACGTTCTAGTGGCAGTAAACGACTCGTACCCCTCATTGGGTTCCGACTCAGTTGTCGCAGATTCTCACCACCATCATCGCTGCGAAGAATCCCTACTGGGCCAACCACCCACAAGCCTCCNTCCCAATACCGGTCCACAGCCACGTGCCATACCGGTACGTCCGAATCATACCGCGACAGTACTTTGGCCCAACGAACACCATCAGTACTACGAAACAAGCCTTCGCCAGTGCCCGCATACAGGGTGCTACCGTCACCATCGAAACCATAGACAACCACATCAGCAATGGGGTCTTTCACTCGTTTCCATGTTGCGCCACTATCCAAACTAATGCGCAAACCCTGAGTGGTTCCAGCGATCACACTTCCAGGGCGCCCCGGAACATCGTGGAGCGAATAAATTGGCGCCACAGATCCAGCCGGGACCCATGTTCTGCCAGAATCCAACGACCTCCACAAACCGTCGCCACGGCTGACCATCGCAAGGCCAACCATATCCGTCGACAACCACACCAAGCGTCCCGCTTTGGGGCCCGCATCTGAATCAGCTTCCCCATCCTGCTCGATGAACAAATCCGTAAGGTCCGAATCATCAACATTGGGTTCAGAGATCACACGCCGACCTTCGGCTTCAGGATCATCATCGGCCGCATCGACGGTCTGCCGGCTCCGCACTTCGTCTGCGGTCAAAGCGCTTTGGTCCTCCTGTTCGCCCAAGAACCCTTCGGCATCCAACAGCAGACCTTCTTCGTCTACACCACTACCATCATCAAGTCGTAAACCGGGAGAACTCAGCACTTCCAGCCAAGTGTCCGCACCACTTTGTCGAAAAACCGCGCCTTCTCTTGCCAACGCCAACACTGCGCCCTGAGGACCCGCAGCGATCGATAGCAAAGCATCGTTCAAGCCCTCACTCAACCAAACGTGTCCATCAGCATATGGTGGAACAGACGTGACTACCTCTTCGGTCACCTCTGGTTCTGATGCAAAAGCGCTCAAACTCACCGTCGACAGGAACACACCCATACACAGCGCCATACGGCAAGAAACTGTGTATATGCGGAGCATCGCCATTCAATCTCCAAAGTGGCACGCAAATCTAATACATGCGGTGGACGGTGAGCAATGCCGGCGGCGGGCTATGCTGTATATATGGAAACTGTGCTTCGAGGAGGAAAGGTACTTTCTGGTCACACCAGAGAGCATGAACATAGTATCGCTTACGCGGATGTTCACCTGAAAGAAGGGCATATAGCGGCAATTCTCAGTCCTGGCGCCCAGGTTCACGGTGCGGTTGACCACG
>PALY01000125.1 GCA_002707085.1 Deltaproteobacteria bacterium | reverse complement strand
CCCCACGAGTTTGCCGGTTTCCCACGAGTTTGCCATATTTCCCACGAGCTTGCCATTTTCCCACGAGTTTGCCGCTTTCCCACGAGCTTGCCACGCGCCCACCCCACACCACCTCCCAGCGTGCACTCGGCCGCTGCCCTTCGACCCAACAGTTCACATCCAACGACTCATCTGCACGAATGCCTCGCTCTTGTGTGATTCGACTTGAAACATGAACCAATCCCATGGCGGGAAGAGGAAAACTCTTGTGCGTGAGGATGGCAAGGTGGAGCGGAGATGCGACCACCTGAGGGAATGTGATGGGCAAAATATCGGACCGTGGAAAGCCACAAATGTCCTGATACTCACTCAAACCGGCTGTAGAAACGCCCTGAACAGCCGCTTCGAAACGGCCGATATCTTCCCCTTCCTTCAGCCCCGGCTTCCTGGATATCGCCGCTTTGACAAGCATCGGCCACCCAGTAGGCGCCTCACTGAATTCCATTCGCGTTGTCATCCCTTATTTCCCCATAAAACAGCATTTGCCCACTTCCGTGGCCACGCCGAACCTTCATTCCCTGGGATGGGCCGGTTGTCTGGCCCTGTCACAAAGTTGCCCTGATCAGCAAAAGCACGCTCCTGATTGACCCTCGCACCTGACTTTCGCAAAGCACGCCGTTTGCCATCAACGACAATGTCTACGACCTCATGGGGTCCTGGTCGTAAATCCACCAAAGCCCCTTTGCGTTTGGCACTGAGCAACTGTTCTTCGTTTCCAAGCGGATCTGCCACCGTTTTCGCCTTGAGTGTCCAAACCAACATCGACGTTGGGTTCAAGTCAGGATGAGACCCAGCAAGCAAATCCTTGAAACCATAAAACTGCTTACCAATGTCGTTTTGGTTCACCGGACCCGCCATTACACAGGTCCCAACAAGCAAGTCACAGCTGTCGGGAAGATCGATACACCCCGACAACTCACACACCTTTGATGAACGACTGGCTGCTGCACCAAATGCTTGGCACGCCAAGGTGGTATCCAAGCCCGCATTGGTGACTTCATCTTTATCAAGCCCCCCCACATAGATGCGCTGCCCGACCAAAGCAAAAGCTTTCCGGCCACGATTCGCGTTGCGGCTAAGGGCTTTTCCCAAAGGCATGTCTGCCCACAAGGGAAGGTTCTTGATCAACAGATCCGTGATGTCGTTGTTTTCCTTTCGAATCTGACGCAAACGTTCCTTGCCACCATCCGACAAAACATCCATACGCTCCAACAACAACAAGTTCTTGGCCTGATCTCGGTCACAACCAGACCAATGCATGAAACCGTTGTATGCGGCTCGAGCGGCCATAAAGGCCAACTCTTCAGGCACGTCCATATCTTGCCTGTGCTGGTAGGCATCCGGCGCCGACTCTTCCGCATTCACACCGGGTTGGATTCGTTCACTNCGAAAGGCCATTAAGTTGGCAGCAACCTTCCTACAGACCTCCCGAGTCATGGGGATTGGCTGTGCCACCGTACCCACCTGCGCAACGATGCCCACCCGCCAACCTCTTGAAGTGTCATCTGCAGTAAGGCCACACATGNCTTGCAGTCGAGCGATTCCATCCCGATTGCGCTTGCGCATTTCTTTGCTCGCAAACGGTCCCATGAATACCTGCGCAGCCCGTCGACCGTCCGACGCCAAGACAGCGGCTCGTTCCATCGCGTCTGCCAAGATCCCCAAATGGAGATGCTGCAAGTAGCCGATGGTGGGAATGTCATCGGTGTGGAACCACCGTTTGGAGAAGGCACGCCAAGGCACAGTCAACAGGTTCGCCAGCATCGAGTGCCCCACAAAAGTGAGCAACAGTGTAAAAGCAGTCCGATAAGGTCGAGTCAGAACAACATGAACCATGGCTGCGTCATCGAGTACCGGCGCATCAAGGCCTTCCATTTCCCGAAGAATCTCGGCCACAACCGGTGCATCCTCTGGACCAAAAGTCACCTGATGATGACCGCGAAAGTTCGTCGATTGGCGCGCACTCATNACCCCCAGACTCGACTCTTCAAATAGCTCTTGTTCCGTAATGGGGGCGCCTGCGACAAATTCGGATGGACGCCCCAAGGAAAAGACCACGGATGCCATGTCCGCTTCCGCTTGCGTCATTGAAATTCGAGTTCGATAGCCAATGGGGGANGGAGANTCCAANCCCGCGGGCAAGGTGTAGCGAGTACGTCGTTCACCCTTTTCCGAAGGTTCCGCATCACGTCGTCGGATTTGGTCCACCGGNGGGGGCTGTATGGGAATCAGTGAGATCGGTTGCTGTGCCATAACGGATGAAACCTATCAAATCTTAGGTTCCTTTGCCTCCATACCGCTCTGCATACACCAAGACCTGGCGCTCNACTTCTGCCAACTGCTCGTCATTCCCGTCCAATGTCATGGTCCACCAAGCGTCCGCCTGAGTAAAGATCTGNAGCGTTATTCCNAACACNTCATCCAGNCGNTCCNCGATGTCCTCNCCAGCCTCACGCCACCCCTGGATGGCACCTTTGACTTCAACGTATCGGCGGAAATTCAATGGAGCCATGCTCTGGCTTGGAAGGGGGGTCTTGGGTTCACTTTCATCTGGGTCAAGCAATGATGCGATGGGTTCAAATGGCCGGGAACTGGAGGAAGCACTTGAAGAAATGGAACCCATCGAAGCTTTGGTTTTTNCCCGCATCTTCAGCAGCAAAACACGAATCGCCGCCAACCACACCATGGCGAACAACAGCCCAACGATGGCCCCTACAGCACCGGCNATCCAGATCGACATGCCGACCTCCGANACGAAGGGTGCTACAGGCGCGNGGAAGGGTCAAGCCAAAGCCCAAGAAGTTTGGTTTTTTTAAAGACAAAAGGCACTGGNTTCACACCCTGNGCCTAAACNCCCGTNTANAACACAGCGCTATGCACGCTTCCATGGACCGCGAACTGCCACNGTGGCGTTGATTGGCGTCTGCACATTGAAGAATAGATATTTTCCGTCCGGGGAAAAACATGGACCAGAAAACTCTGCCCCACAGTCATCGGGCGTATTCTTTGAATTTCGNACCAAGTCGTAGACGGTACCGTCCGCACGCAAGCCTCGAATATACTGATGGGTCGCTCCACCACCCGTGTTGTAGTTATCTTCTGCCATGANGAGTTCNCCCCATGGTGCCAAACACACGTTGTCAGGCATCGAAAGCACAGCGCGGTCTGTGACCTGAACTTCAAGGAACAGTCGTTCAGCGGCTGGGTCATATCGAAACACTTGACCCGCCCCGACCGGTCCCGCAGTAGACGCGATAAACCAAAGGGANCTCCCATCCCAAACCGACCCCTCAACTCGATTAAAGCGGCTGGCACCTTTGGCNTGCCCTTGCTCTCGACATGGTGNTTCAGCAGCTTNNGGATCGTCGATCCGCACCCAGCGAACCGGCCAACTGGCACCCTCTTTGAGAGGGGTCTCCGGATCGGTGTCCGACACGCCCTCTACAACCATGCTTTCCAGTTGGCCTTCCCCCATAGGAAGGGCTGGGTCGGATGGCACAAATCGGTACATACAACCATTGGCATGATCTTCCGTCATAAACACAGCTCCGATCTCGGAAACAAGGGTGACCCCCTCTCTCTTCATTCGGCCCCAAGACGTGATCCGACGCGACCGTGCGTCCACCAGTGTTTCATCGTCGATGCGCGTCAAAAATGCATACCCATGGCCCGCACGATCTGTTTCTTCGCAAGAAATCCATCCTTCGGCAACATGGCCGCCGGAACAGTTCAGTTCGGTCCCAGCCAACACTAAATTTGATCGGAGGATGGGCTTGGAGTCATCCTGTTCTGCATCGAAGGCGATGCGAAGGCGTTCTGGATTCAACACCAAGCGTGAGACCCCACCAAACACCGCAGAATTATAGGCCAAGGCAGGAGGGCCACCACCAACAAAAATATCGGTCTTCACATCAGGTCCACGTCTACTCATCCAGGCGGCATCACCCAACTCATGATTGCGCAGCAAGACGTAGTTTCCATCGGCGTCCACATGGCACGTCATTCCGTCAGGCTGAGCCGGCACTCTGTTCCCACAGGACATAAGTTCGTCCGCTCGCTGTAGAACCACGGCGGAAAAACCAGACGGAAGGTCAAGAAAGTCTGCGGTCCCTGACTGGAGCGGACCAAAGTCTATTGAAGAAAGCTCTTTTGACCCCTTGGTGTCCGTCTTTTCCACGGCAGCACCGCTCACGGGTGGACGCCTACAGGACAACAACATCATCGTGTTTAGGGCGCCCAGCTCCAAAATGGTTCGACGGCTCCACAAGTGCGATGACTTTTGTTCTTTCATGTCAGGGCCTCCTTCAACCTTACTATGATCAATATTTGAATGATCTGAGTCTAATCGATGACATCGGCATGAATTTTTCGGTCTATTCTAAGATATAGTGAAACAGAGGTACTTATGGCACGCGCACTCCCCTTTCCTCCGCACCTGCACCCCCCAAGACACCACAATCAGGGATTGGGGGTCATGAGGGCTGCCAATAAAGTGGGTGGCGCCACTGCAGATGCTGCAGGACAAGGTGAAGCCGGTGACGTCAGCGAGGTCACACCTGAAGGTGCGGCAGCGGAAGGTGCGGCTCCTGAGGATGCCGGAACTGCACCGCCACCTGAAGCCTCAACACCAGAGTNAAGCAAACCGCGTCAGCGCCCAAATAGAGNCTGAGCTTGCATCCAAAACGATTCACGCACCCCCTCACCTAAAGGGAGCGGGGCATGCCCGGTGGGACAGACTCATCCGTACTTGCCACCCCCCGGTGGCCAAGTGAGAGTCCCGTCCCACTCAGGCAGCGAATTGATGTTCGCGCACAGACACGCCTTGGCGCGCAAGTGGCTCGAACACCTGCAAGTGAAGCGCTCTCCACTCGCCAGCCGCCAATGGGCGAATATGAATGCGATACGCGTAGGTACTCGCGCATTCAGCTTCATCTCCCCATGGCTCTATAAGTTTGTCACCTGAACGAATCAGCGGCTCTACCCGATACCCAGTGTCGCCCAAATGGACATCGAGGGTGGAGACCACAGAATTGGCCGCTTCAAAAACGGCGCCACATGGTGGAAATTCAATCTCAATCAATCGGTTGCTGTGCATGACGATCCCTAGGTGAAGGTGGAGAAGAACTGCGATTCGACCGGAAGATGCACGCATATCGTTGACCCGTCAATAGCTGGCTTAAAATTCTTTGCTTTCGTCACTCCTCTGTCACAGTGCAAGTCCAAGATTATGCGCATCGAAACCCACGAAAACGGCTGACAATCGACTTATGAAGCTACTTTCTGACCACAATTGGGTTACAAGGCATACTGACGAGTAATTGTTAGAGAGGTTGTCATGAGTACATCTACAACATCGGGCGAAATGTCCATCGACATGCACAGCTTTTCTCGCACATCAGCGACTGGCTCTGAGCAAATCATGCACGCGGATAAAACAGGGCCTGCAAGTCATGTGGCCGTTCCTGAAACAAGCGTCATTATCGGTAAACGACTCGCAAAAATGACAGCCAAGTTTGAGGAAAACATCGCAGCCAGTGACATTGGTACTCAGATGGCACACTCATCCAACGCCATGCCCATCGACACCGCACTCAAGGCGCTCACAGTAGATTCTGTTGCAGGAAACGATGCGTCGGACCTATCCCTCGATATCGACAATGCTCACTTGTCCGAAATGGTTCAAGCCCAGATCGCATCAGCAGGAGAGATTGCCGTATTGGCAGCAGCCAACCAACTCCCGGATGCCGCCATGAGTTTCTCAACTTCCGTGGAATAGTGCGACTACTCGGCGCCTAACTCCACCCATTCGCCAGCCAAATAGTCACAGTACGCTTCGCCTTCCACTGGGAAGATATCGTACATGTGGATGATGCTGCCATCTCCCAAGTCGCAATCTCCTACTGTCGTGGGAGGGCAGTCTCCCGATTGCGCTCCTTCACGCTCAGCACACCAATCTTGAGCCTTGGTTTGGCTCCAATCCGAAGAAAAGCTGACACAGTAATTGGCGCTCAATGTGCAATCTGGAGGAACCGATGTATCTACAACATCGCCTGTGTCAGATTCCTTCTGACACCCGATGGTCAACAACAGCATGGTCCACACAATCTTCATGGCGCTCTCCTCAGCAAATCAAGTCTAACCGCCCAAACATGCGGAAGGGGATAAGGGCGACACATGGACTTCCAAACAGCCATTCAATCCGCAGCAGATCGCATTCGTCTTCACATCCGCCGTACGCCTGTTGAACCCGCACCGACCCTGGGACCCAACGTCTGGCTCAAATGCGAAAACATGCAGGTCACGGGTTCGTTTAAAATTCGGGGTGCTACCAATGCCTTGTTGTCTTTGCCCACTGAGGCACGGGCCGCAGGTGTGGTCACAGCCAGTTCAGGCAACCATGGAGCAGGCGTGGCTCGGGCCGCCAATCAACTCGGGGTCGATGCCACAGTCTTCGTTCCCACCCACGCTGACAATGCAAAAGTCGAAGCCATTCAACGCAATGGAGCCAATGTAGAACGGGTAGGAGACGATTGTGTCCAAACCGAAGCCCATGCACGGTCCGTCGGTGCAAGCCAAGGGAAAACCTATATTTCACCGTACAACGACATTCAGATTATTTGCGGCCAAGGCACCATTGGTCACGAAATCTACCAACAAATACCGGAACTGGATGCTGTCTTCATCGCAGTAGGCGGTGGCGGCTTAATCTCTGGGGTTGGCAGTTACCTCAAGGCGATGAATCCAGACATCGAGATCGTGGCCTGTTCACCAGCAGCCTCACCCGCCATTCACGAATGCCTGGATGCAGAACAAATCATTGATGTTGAATGCCACGACACCTTGTCTGACGCGACGGCGGGAGGGGTCGAACCTGGGTCCATTACCTTCGAACTGTGCCAACAAGTCATCGATCGATCTCTGTTGGTCAGCGAATCAGACATCGCCACCGCAGTCCGCGACATCATTTCGACACACCACATGCTGATCGAAGGGGCTGCGGGCGTTGCAGTCGCTGGATACCAACAGGTGGCCGAGGAGTTCAAGAATAAGAATGTCGCCATCATTCTATGTGGAGCCAACATCGGCATTGAAAAGCTGGAAAAGGTCCTCATTGGTGGAAACGACCATCTTTGATTATACCGGGTCACCAAATCGACTACGGGGTATTCAATGATTCGCTTTGCACTTGCTTTAATGCTTTCGATTTCTACTTCTGCGCTTGCAGATGATGCTTCATGGACCCACTACGGAGCGGAGTTCGCCCGTGCGGAAACCCCAGTTGCGGCAAAAGCACTGCTCGACAACCCAGAGCCTTTCGTCAACAAAACCATCACAGTCCAAGGGCGTGTGGCGGATGTATGCCAAAAAGCCGGTTGCTGGATGGTCATTGCCGAAGGCGACAAGAGCATGCGAATCCGTATGGCAAAGCACGCATTTAGCGTCGCCAAAGACGGCGCCGGATCCACCTGCCAAATCCAAGGTGAGGTTGTCGCCCGAAAGGTTGAACCCGCACAAGTGGCGCACTTTGAATCCGAGTCAAAAAACAAAGAAGTGATGCCAGAAAAGAAAGCAGTGGATGGCATAAGCTACGAAATGGTTGCCACGGGTGTCGCATTTCAGGCCGCCAAATAAGCATACCGAAATTCAAGCTTTATTCGCTTGCGCATACAGCCGAAGATCTGATAGTAAGTGATTGAACACTAACTAATTAAGTGTCTTGGGGGAGAGTGAGTGGCGAGACCTCGTCAGTTCACAGATGAAGCGATTTTGGAAGCAACCCGATGTTGTATTCTGGAACACGGCCCTGGTGTATCTACGCACATGATCGCGGAACGGATCGGAATGTCCCAAGCTGCCCTGTTCAAGCGGTATGGGACAAAAGAAAAACTCATGGTCGAAGCATTGACCCGCCCCATGGGTCGCTTCCCGTTTATCGACCTGATCGCTGAAGGCCCTTCCCCCGCCCCAATTAAAGAGCAGTTGCTCGTTTTGGGGATTGGGTTCATGGCCATCATGCGCAAGGTCGTACCCTGCATGGCCATGCTCCACGCCGCTGGTCTGGAACCACATAAGAATGCAAGCGAAGATGCACCTTCTAAAACCATCCGTCGTGAACTGACACGGTGGTTTCAAACCGCCATCGAGAACAAGCGGTTGAGACCCCTCGACCCAGCATCGGTCGCCGTGGCCTTCATGGGAATGATCCATGCCCGGCCGTTTCGAGAAATTATCGTTGGCGACAACAGTCTCACCTGCTCCGATGAAGAGTACGTGAGCGATGTCGTCGATGTGTTCTGGGCAGGAATGTCTTTGGAGCAAAACTCATGATCATATTGTTGCTCGCCGGAAGTATCGCTATCGCGGAGACTCCTGCCACAACTGAAGCCCGCGCACTCGTGAGTACCTGGGCAGAATACGGGGATGAGACCCGCCCAGACCGTTCGCTGGGTTGGTGGAAGGGCATTGACGACCCTGGACTTCAGGAAGTCCTGAAAGTCGGATTATCCGACAACCCCGATCTTCTCGCTGCAGAAGCACGAGTCCAACTGGCACGGGCTGGGACGTGGCAAAGCGTCGCCAATCTGCTGCCCAACATCTATTTTGAATTGGCCAGTCAAAAGGCGCCAACAGACGCCATGGGTCTCAACCCCATGACAGCAAACATGCCCGACTATGGAGAGATATTTGAATCCCTCGGTGCCATGCTGGCGGACATCACTGCAGCCACCGGGGGAGACCCAACCTCCTTGCCGAACTTTTCCGCAGATAGCGGTAACGACATGCCGGACACATACACGCAAAGCAGCGCCATGTTGAAAGGAAGCCTTGCTGTAGACATCTTTGGTCGGCAAACCATGAGCGCATTCGCTGCGAGTAAAACCGCGCAGGCCACTGCAGCCAGTCGTGATGCCATGACTCAATCGCTGGCCGTCCAAATCGGAAGCGCTTGGTACGATCTTGTGGCTGCCCGAAAGCAAGTACAGATTGTGGAGGAGCAAGTATCAGCCGGCAAGGAAATGCTTGAAATCATCCAACTTCGATACGAGCGGGGTGAAGGTTCAGCACTCGATGTCTTTCAACAAAGACAGCAGGTGGCAAGCACCGAGATTTTGCTTCCCAAAGTGAGGCTGGGTTCCAAGCAAGCACACCAACGTTTATCGATAGCGCTCGGCAAAGCGCCCGATGCTGAACTCCCACAATCCGACAAACTTCCCAAAGTTCCACCGGCCCCAGCCATTGGAAGCTCGGATCGACTGGTGACAGATCGTGCAGATGTTCAAGCAGCCATCGATACCCTTGATAGCGCCCGACTACAACGAGGCTCCGCAATCGCCAGCCTGGCTCCAACCGTCACACTGACGGGCCAATATGGTCGTCAATATCTGACGTTGGATGAAACAGATCATGTGGACTCATGGGGGCTGGGTGCCGCAGCATCAGTCCCCTTGTTTGGTGGAGGGCGCACGCACGCAGGAATCAAGGCCGCAAAGGCAAACCGAGACATCGCTCAAATGGGTCTGCGAAGCCAAATCTTGTCGGCCATTCAGCAAATAGAAAGTGCGATCGAAAATGAACGGGCAAGCGCAGAAAGTTTGAAGGCCGCCGAACGGCAACAACTGGCGGCAACCCAAGCCTATACCGAATCCCGATCACGGTATTTGGAAGGACTCGCACCCTACATCAACGTACTTGCATCTCAAGCCGCCCACCAAGCGGCTCAACTCGGTCTTCTGGATGCGCAACGAAGTCGCATCCAAGCCCGTATTCAACTCCATGGCGCCCTTGGTGGCACATGGAACCGCTCCCCGGAGAACAGCCCGTGAACAACAACATCAAGAAGTTCCTGGTTCCCACCTCGATCATTGCCGTCGGCGTATTGACGGCAGGCGCACTCATTGCAAGCGGTAGCGAAGCCAGCAAGGGTCAACCCGAGCTGCCCATTACCCCCGTGAAAGTGCAACAGGTCAGCACCCAAGACATACCCATACCCGTTCGAGGAACTGGCGTTGTGGTCGCCGCAAAAAAGGTGGCGCTTGTACCGCAAGTCAGCGGGAAAATCGTTTCGACCGATGAACGCTTGATGCCTGGCGGACGATTCGCTCAAGGCGAAACCATCGCGACAATCGATGCTCGTGACTATCAAGCCTTGCTCGACCAAGAGAAAAGCCGAACGCAACAGGCTGAACTCGAACTGGCACTGGAGATAGGACGCAGCGACGTGGCTGCTCGCGAATGGGAAATGGTGAACAGCGATGGCACCACACCTTCCGATCTCGCCCTTAGAAAACCTCATCGAGCATTGGCGGAACAACAGGTGGTCGCCGCAAACGGAGCGCTTCGGCGCGCCCGTTTGAACGTCGAGCGAACACGGCTCCATGCACCCTTCAACGCCATCATTGTTGAAGAGAATATCGATGTTGGGCAAGTCGTTGGCCCAGGTACAGTGGCTGCTCAATTGGTTGGAACCGACCAACTCTGGGTAAGTGTTTCACTTCCCATGTCCAACGTAGATGTACTGCAGTTTGAAAAGAGAGATGGTGTAGGTTCACCCGCAACCATCGTTCAGCGATTGGCGGATGGACGCCAACTGAAAAGTAAAGGTCATGCGCTTCAACTCGGCGGAAGCCTCGATCCACAAACCAGGCTCGCCCAAGTAACCGTGGCCATTGACAACCCTTTCGACACCGATTTGGGCGCCCTTCCGTTGCTTCCTGGAGCGTATGTAGAAGTACTCTTTGAAGGGCTGATAGAAGCGCAAGCGGTCCGCATCCCCAGAGCTGCACTGTATGACGGGTCCCGAGTGTGGATTTCTGAAGACGACAAACTGACTCCACGAGAGGTCACAGTTGCGGGTGGAGATGACGACACTGTACTGATCAGTTCTGGACTGAACTCCGGCGACGCTCTGATTGTCAGTTCACTTTCTCTCCCACTGGAAGGTACACCCGTCGTGGCCATTGGGGGAGCGGAATGAACACAGCTGGACCCATCGGATGGATGGCGAAAAACCCGGTTGCATCGAACCTCTTGATGTTGATCATTATGGTCGCGGGTGCTTTCGGAATTACCAAAATTGACCAAGAAGTATTCCCTGAATTTGAACTCGACATCATTAGTGTTTCAGTCGCATACCCCGGAGCCAGCCCTGAAGAGATCGAGCAAGGGCTTGTTCTCGCACTGGAAGAGGCTGTTCGTGGTATCGACGGAATCAAACGAGTCAACTCGACTTCTGCTGAAGGCGCAGGAGCCATCACTGCTGAGTTGCTACTGGACGCGGACCAGGAGCAGGTCCTTTCCGACGTAAAAGCATCCATCGACCGGATCCGTTCCTTCCCTGAAGATGCCGAAGATCCCAAAATAACGATGTTTAAGCAGCCCCAGGAGGTCATCTCTGTGATGATATCCGGGGAGGTACCTCTGCCTACACTCCATGGGTTGGCCGAAGATCTGCGGACCCGCATCTTGAGTACGGGTTCTGTGACCAAAGTGGAAGTGGATGGTGTTCCGCCACGTGAAGTTGGCGTCGAGATCCCTCGGGAAACCCTTGAAGGATTGGGCATCACGCTCGATCAGGTCGCCGGCCAAATTAGAGCGGCCAGCCTGGAAGTACCCGGTGGAGAAGTGGAAACCAAGGGGGGAGAACTCCTGGTCCGTTTGTCCGACCGACGACAAAGTGTGGCGGAATACGAAAGCATCATTCTCCGAGGTACAACCAACGGAGGCCAAGTGCGCCTTGGTGACATCGCTACCGTCACCGATGGCTACGCCGACAATGATCAGAGAACCCTGTATGATGGCAAATCTGCCGTCCAACTCAGCTTCTACCGGGTCGGAAATGAAACCCCACAAAGCGTCGCAGATGCGGTGCGGGCAGTGACGGACGAGTTTTCCGTATCGATGCCAGACACAGTTTCTTTCGACTACTGGAACGATCAGTCCGCCATGCTCCGAGGCCGCATCGATTTATTGGTCCGCAATGGCCGCATGGGCCTAATTTTGGTGGTTGGGATTCTGGCAATGTTCTTGAATGCCCGCTTGGCTTTCTGGGTGGCCATGGGTATCCCAATCAGCTTCCTGGGTTCGTTTCTGTTGATGCCCAGCCTCGACATCACAATCAATATGATCAGTTTATTCAGCCTGATTGTGACCCTGGGTATGGTGGTCGATGATGCCATTGTTGTGGGTGAAGCCGCCTATACAAAGATGGAGGAAGGAAAAGACCGTCTAACCGCGGCAATTTCTGGCGCGAGAGAAATGGCGATGCCAGTCACATTCGCCATCTTGACCACAATCGCTGCATTCTCGCCCATGTTCTTTGTGCCTGGCTTCATGGGTAAATTATTCAAGATCATGCCCGCAGTCATTGTCAGTGTGCTGCTGTTCTCACTGATTGAGTCATTCTTTGTATTGCCAGCCCATCTCGCAAATCTCAAAGATGGTTCTTCATCAAGTCGATGGTCACGCATGCTCAGTGCCGTCGAAGGGTTCTTGGATAAACCCCGAAAGAAAGTCAGCGCAAAACTGCGCCTGTTCATCAACGGTCACTACGGTCCCTTTTTGCAAAAAACTCTGGGGAACCGGTACACGGCGGTAGCCACAGCCTTGGCCATCCTCATGGTGGCTGTGGGCCTTGTGGGTGGACGAATCGTTCCCACAAGCTTCATGCCCAACATCGAAGGGTTTCTTGTCGCAACCAGCGTCCGCTTGCCCTACGGCGCACCTTCTGAAAACACGGAAGAAGTACGGGAAATCTTAGAAGCCTCTCTTGCAGAAACCATTGAAAAGATGGGGGCAGAAACAGTACGCGGCGTGTACACCACAGTCGGTAGCCCTCCTGTAGCGCAAGGAGGACCAGCCCCTAAACGGCAAGTTTCCGGTTCACATATGCTTGGGATCCAAGTCTACTTGGTAGAGTCAAACGAACGGGAGTACAGCTCGGCCGAATTCGCGAGGGCTTGGGAAACGGCCACTCCAACCATTGCGGGCCTTGAAGCCATTTCCTTTTCAGGAGAGTTTGGCCCGCAGGCTGGTAAAGCGGTCGACCTTCGGATGACCCACCCGGATGCAGATGTGTTGTCGCAGGCTGCTGATGACGCACTGGAACGGCTTCGTTCGTATAGCGACCTGACCCAGGTGGAAAGCACATTGGTAGCTGGTAAGCCACGGCTGGACTATCGCATGCTACCTGAAGCCCGTTCGTTCGGAATCACAGCACGTGATGTAGGCGCACAACTGCGATCCTCATTCTATGGAGCAGAAGCCTTACGAGAGCAATCGGGGCGCCAAGAAATCAAAGTCATGGTACGGCTGCCCAAAGAGCAACGAACCAGCGAATATGACATTCACGCACTTCGGGTCCGCACACCGACAGGACAAAGTGTCCACCTCAGTGATGTGGCGACCTTCGAACGAAGCCGCGCCCCCACGTCGATCCGGAGGGAAGGCGGAAAACGAACGGTCAACGTTCAGGCCTCCCGGGCACCCCATGCCGAGACCGCACAGAACGTTCTGGCATCGCTNAACGAAGTCGACATTCCTGAACTATTAAAGAACTACCCTGGACTCGAAATCGGTTTTTCAGGGGAGCAACGTGAACAAGCGGAGAGCTTCTCAAGCCTCGGTAAGAACTACCTGATCGCAATGCTGGGTATATACGCCTTGTTGGCGATTCCATTTCGTAGTTATCTCCAACCGTTGATCATCATGTCGGTGATTCCGTTTGGAGTCGTTGGTGCAATTTTTGGACACTTGGTCATGGGGTTCAACCTCAACATCATCAGCATGTTTGGGATTATCGCCCTTTCCGGTGTGGTCGTAAACGACTCACTGGTGTTGATCGATGCGGCCAATGTATTCAGACGAAAAGGCCATACGCCCATTGAAGCTATTTTCATGGCAGGAAAACGCCGCTTTCGGCCCATTCTGCTGACCTCGCTGACTACATTTTTCGGCTTGGCACCCATGATTTTTGAAACTTCGCTCCAAGCTCGATTCTTAATTCCTATGGCCATCAGCCTTGGGTTCGGTGTCTTGTTTGCGACCGGAATCGTACTGCTCCTTGTTCCATCCATCTACATGATCGTGGAAGACATCCGCTCCAGGTTTGGACCTCAAACGGAAGTCTCAGAGCCTGAAGCAATGGAACCAAATCACGCATAAAGTGTGTTGTGCCGTTATCTTTCGGGACCGTTCAACTGGCCACCCAGAAAGAAACTTTCGACCTCCGGGCGGGCCTCCTCAGAGACCCGCCACCGGCCGATACTTAAAGCTGTGAACCATCGGTCAGAACGTCAACCCCATTCCTTCAGTTATCGGTTATTTATCCAAATGCCTGCCCAACCTGACATGGTCGAAATGCTCTTGCGGTCACCGCTATTGGCAGACTTGGAAGCCAGTTTACGACAAGATCTCGCCTTGCGTTTTGAGACGCGGCCCTTCACCAAAGGACAAACATTGCTCTCCACAGGTGCGGATGGGCGGGCGTTACTTGAGATTCTCGCAGGCACCGCAGAGGTCTACCTTAGAGAGGGGGCACACCGATACCGGGTTGCCCAATTAGAGCCAGGCGCCATCACGGGCGAAGGTGCCTTTTTCAACGGTGACGCACCCCGCACAGCGGATGTTGTGGGTACTTCAGAAGGGATAGTCGCAGTCCTACCATGGACGGCCTACCAAGCACTCGCCTTGGAAGGACACCTTGGGGCCCTTGCTATCGAACGCGCTGTGATGACCCAACTTGGTCATCGACTGAAGGAAACCAATGTGAGGTTGACGGCCTTGTTGGACAATCAGAAAACAGGCACGTTTGAAAACACCTTCAAGCGTTTATTCAATATTCCTACTGCAGCACCCGGTGTACATGATGGATGAGCGCACACGCATTGTCGAAGAACTTCCCGGGATGGGCGACCTCCCACGGGATGCGCTTATTTCGCTCGCTCGCCTGTTCGATATACGAGTGTACGACAACGAAAACCTCTGCCAAGAGGGTGACGATACCGACAAACTGTGGATCCTCGGACAAGGGCAACTGGCTGTGATTCGTTCGACCGAGCGAAAAGGTCCTTTTGAGGTTGCGCAACTCCAACCCACATCTTTGGTTGGTTACGCTGGATTGATCGGCATCACTCACAGAACCGCAACCTTACGGGCCAAAGGCACCGTGGAAGTACTTGAAATACAAACAGAAGCAGCGCGCGTCATGCTGGAAACACATGAATCTTTGGGCGCATCTGCTTTTCGGAGAGCGTTGATCGTCGCGATGAGTGGTCAACTGCGAACCTCTAATGCAAGCATCGGAAAGCTGGCGGTAGAGGTGGGAATCGCCGAACCAGATGCCAACCAAATCATGACTGTTGTACCCATTGTTTAGGGCATAGGTGTACGCACTTTCGTGGATTTGAAAACCGTTCAGTATGTACAATGAAACTAGAAAAAATCTATATCTCTGCTGATTCCAACTTTTGGGGACGAACACTGGAGAATGTTGGAGTCACTCCGACGGAAAGCCTCAAATCGGTCGAGTGTCATCAGGGTCGCGGCTTGGTCGGCGATCGTTATTACGACTTCAAGAAAGAGTACGGCGGACAAGTCTCCATCATGAGCGAAGATGCACTGCTTCAGATGTCTTCCGAACTGGGTCATACAGCGGATTACAGCGTATTCAGAAGGAATCTGATCGTTTCTGGTATTGATCCGCTTGAATTGGTCGGCAAGCGGTTCTGCATTGGGGAAGTTGAGTTCGAAGGAAGCAGTGATTGCACCCCATGTTCGTGGATGGACTACGCAGCCGGCGATGGATCCTACGATTGGCTTTACAAAAATCAGAAGGGTGGGTTGAGAGCAAAAGTACTCAACGATGGAACCATCAACATTGGTGACACCGTGCAGATTTCCTGAGCATCAGGCCCTGCTCCACGAGCAGTTAATCACATCATGCAAGCGCACCCATCGAGAGCATTTCCCACTTTAAATGCTGGTTTATTGTATGGAATTGGACGAATTCAAGGTACCATCTGTGAGGTCAGCGAGAAGGAGACCCCACATGAAGCCAGCATCATTGTTCCTGTTGATTTTTGGAATGCTCACTTTTGCTTCCTGCACCAAGTCCAATGACGATACGAACGTCGGCCAGACAGACACCAGTTCCGCTGACGCTGATGCAGATACGGACACCGATGCGGACACCGATGCGGACGCAGACGCCGATGCCGATGCCGATGCCGATGCCGATGCCGATGCCGATGATACTGGAGCCGTGGATGCAGATTCAGACGACACGGGCGATAGCGATGGTGACGACACTGGAGAAACGAACACTGACGCTGACGCTGATGCCGATGCGGACACGGACGCCGATGCTGATGCCGATACTGACTCAGACGCCGATGCTGATGCCGATGCCGATGCTGATGCCGACGCCGATGCCGATGCCGATGCCGATGCCGACCCAGTAAGCATACTGTGGGTGGGAGACTACGAGGCAAGCCCAGGCGACACCGTCACAATCGCTGTGAACATGAACAATCTAGAGGATGTGGCAGGATGGGAGTTTTTCCTTTCATGGGACACTGAAGCGATGTCACTTGAGGTACTTGAAGAAGGAGAACGCACCCGAGCAATGGAAGACGCAATGGTCGTCATGGGCGCCGACTATGCAAGTACCGGTACCGCTCACGTACTCGGCTTATGGATCTCGGAGGATGTGATTACCCCCGGAGATGGCGAAATCGCGACCCTCACCTTCGATGTCTCTTCCAGTGCAGCTCCAGGTTCATACCCTTTCGAATTCTCCGGAACCACACTCGCAAGCCGTGAAGGTCTTGAAGTTCCTTCTACATCGACAGACGGTTCCTTGGTCATCGACTAAAGCTGCGGTGGATGACGGCATGCCGAAGACTGATGCAACCAGCCAAATATTGCTGTGCGACCCCCACTGAACTCAGGTTAGGCTGCAAACCAATATGGAGAGGAGTCCCACAATGAAAACGACACCATGGTTGCTGCTGATCGGGAGCATGTTCACCTTTGCAGCATGTACCAAATCTGATGACGACTCCGATACTGGCGCAGACGACACCAGTTCCGCAGATGCCGATGCAGACGCCGATGCAGACGCAGACGCCGATGCAGACGCCGATGCAGACGCAGACGCCGATGCCGACACGGATGCCGATGCCGATGCCGATGCCGATGCCGATGCCGATGCCGATGCCG
>PALY01000124.1 GCA_002707085.1 Deltaproteobacteria bacterium | reverse complement strand
GTCAGCAACCCAGTTGCCATAGGTTGGGTATCCACTGCCAATCACAGCCGGAGCAGACAAGTCCGCCAAATCATCCGAACAGGTAGCGACTGTTGGGCCAGAGATGGTGACCGCAGCAGAATCGGTAGGCCCAAAGGCCTCTCCATCGCTGGGTGTAACCGTACAGACCCAAACCTCACCCGCCGACGTTTGAGAGGCATCTACCGTATCAGCGCTAAAGGAAGTGGTGGAGAGTCCTGTCTCGTGTGATGCCCCATCAACCGTCCACGATGCAGTGTATGAAATGATGTCACCATCATCGTCGCTCGAATGACTATCGATGACACAACGGAGCGCATCCTCACCCGCAACAGGGGTCGCTGGGCGAATGGCAACCACGGGCGCGCCTGGAATGCTGTTGGACACCGTAATGTTTGCGCTTACGGCCAGCCCCGTTGTAGCACCATCCACCGGTGTCGCTGTGACCGTGACCTCTTGGTTCTTGTCGAACCAAATGCGCCCATTCAATTCAGAAGTCGTCTCGCCGACACTCACACCCTCGACAGACCATGACCATACAATCTCCGCCCCATCACTCATGACCGCTTCTGCCGTCAAACGATCGTTTGTATACACCGGATCGGGTCGAAGCGAGAGCGACAAGACTTCAGGAGTGGTCACAGGCTCAGAAGTATCATCCGAAGAACTGGCTCCTGTGTCGTCTGAAGGGCTGGCGCCTGTATCGTCGCCGGGAGTTCCTGTATCCACAGGAGGTGGCGAACCCGTATCGTCGGGCGGATCCGGCGTCCCGGTTTCACCGTCCGAGGGTTCTGCTGTGTCATCGACTGAAGGAGAACCCGAGTCATTCCCTACACTGGGTTCGGTAATTTTGCCCAATTGGTTTTCCGTACACCCAAACAAGACAACACCAAGAAGCCACCCTCTATGCATCATTTCCCTTCTGTAACGAGGAACTTTAGGTTGTCCGCATATCCGTCATTATAGCCGTACGAACGGTACATATTCACCGTCACTCTTGCCGAACGCGTGAATGGGGGAATCATTCCAAATCGTGTACGCAGTCGCATTCCAGTCTCATCATCTCGTTCATCGGATGTTACCGCCGGCAAGGTCTCTGTGGCCAAAACGACGCCCGCTGAATCAAATAGATGCAGAACAACTTCAGCACGGTCATCCTGGCTGCTGTAGCCCCCCAGCCAACCCGAAAGTTGGTATCCAACAGCACCTCCGTCCATCGCAGAACTCAAATCCGACAAATCGATGTCTTGCCAAATCGACGTATCTTCAGAGGTCCCTCCTCCACAGAGAAAACTCTCCCCACGATCTTCTGGCCCTTCACTCTCCATCGTTGGAAAGCCATCGGATCCATAGTAGGTCGCGGTAGACCAACCCTCATCTGTCCATCCAGGAAGGGCAGCGTCGGGGAAAAACCCATCGAAACCTCGCTCCATTTCTGCATCGCCATTCACGATAAGGTTGGTATCAAAACTGGCTTCCGGAGGGGCCGTCGCCTCACCGCCCAACGGCACCCCGTCCAACCCCCATGCATCATCGATGTCGACACCCAGGTGACGCAAGGCAGTCGGCACGATGCTCACGGTATTCGGTGCAGGCCACATTGGACCTGGTACTACGCCCCCACCATGAATGAAGAAGGGTACCAGGCGATGTTCAGGAATATTGTCTCCGTGACCATACCCAGTACCGGCATGATCAGTGCTGAGGATGATCATCCAATCTTCGTCTTCATATGTTGGACGTGCCTGAACCGCTGTCAGTACGAGTCCCAATTGCTCATCTATCAATTCCATAGCCGACACGTATTCGTCTACATCGGTAGAAAAGCCATACGCATGACCCGTTGTATCTAAATCCGACAACATTAAAACAATCGCGTCGGGATCGAGAGTCAACAAGTCCAACTGAATTTGAGTTGTGACTCGCGCATCTCCATCATCACTCGAGTACGACCAATAGTGGCAGATGTCTGCACCATCTTCACCGCCCAATGCGGATTCCCACATGGGCAACCAAGTGTGGTACGCCGCCGTAACCAAATGAGGTGCTGCTTCATCTAAACGGCGAAACCAGTATGGATAATCTTCATAGTTTGGTGATGAAAAACTGTTGTCTGGTACGCCATGCTTGTCCCTGTGAACACCGGTCACAAAGGTGGACTGACCCGAACCGCTAATCGTCGTGTCTTCAACGCGGGCTTCCAGACTGTATGCAGAGTCTGCCCACAAGCCATCAATCGTCGGAGTCCGAGCGGCACCAATCACGTCCGGACGCCAACCATCTATCATGACGGTAAGGACCTTTTTACGCTTCTCAGTCGGTATCTCTCCTGTATCGGAGGCACCTGTATCTACATCGCTGTCCGCATCCGCATCCGCATCCGCATCCGAGTCCGCATCCGAGTCCGCATCTGAGTCCGCATCTGAGTCCGCATCTGCGTCCGTATCTGTGTCAGTCTCCGTCTCGCGTGAGTCCAGATTTTCCCCGGTATCGGAACCGACCTTCGGGTCCACGCTCCTACAACCAACAAGCACTGCGCCCAGAACCATCCAATGACTTCTCCGCATATTTACCTCTTCCTGCGGTCATCATCATCGCATCAATTCGCTCAATATCGGAGATACACTGCACGATTTCTTACGACACAGGTACACTCTTTGCTCTCGCGGAGTTCCGTATGTTGGGTAGAAGTCTATCGATGGGATGTTTGCTGTTCTTATCAGCATCATGCTCTTCCGTGGAAGAGTCCCGCCCCGACATCCTCATGGTCACATGGGGGTCCGTCCGCGCAGATCACGTAGGAGAAGCCAATACACCAACGTGGAATGAACTGGCATTGCGGTCTGTAGTGTTCAGCCAGGCCCGAACACCTGCCCCGATCACACTGCCTGCCCACGCATCGATAATGACAGGACAGAACCCACCCATCCACGGGGTCCGCAACAACGGGACTTGGCCATTGATCGAAAGTGTCCCCACCCTTGCTGAGCGATTCAAGGATGCGGGCTGGGCGACTGGAGCATTCGTTTCATCAACAATATTAGACAGCAGAAACGGTATCGCACGGGGCTTCAATACATTCAATGACCATATTCGGCCCACTGAAACCCGAGCAGCAGGACGGCGCAGCGCAAACGAAACCGTCACCCAAGCATTAGAGTGGCTTACGTATAGAGAACCTGAACAACCCATATTTCTGTGGGTACATATCCATGAACCCCACATTCCCTCGGCGAAACCCAAGAAAGAAAACCTAAGCCCATACGCTGCGGCCATCGCTACAGCAGATACAAACACAGGGCTTCTACTCGATGCCTTGGAAGCCCGGGGAACCATCGATGATTCCATTATCGTGATCGCCAGCGACCACGGAGAAGGCCTTGGAGAACACGGAGAAAGCAGTCACGGTTACTTCGCCTACGACAGCACCGTTCGAGTTCCTATGCTTCTTTATATCGGTGATGATGTGGGTGAAACCGCCACCACAGGCACCCAAGTCTCAGGCGCAGTCTCACTCGTTGACCTGGCTCCCACCTTGCTATCCGCGGCCGACCTCCCCCCCATGCAAGCAGCGGGCATCAATCTTCTTCCATACATAAATGGAGAACCGGTTCCTCCTCGGAACCTGACCGTGGAAACCGTACTTCCAGAACTCGAGTTTGACACCGCCCCCATTTTTGGGGTGTACGACAAGCATCAGGTGTCCTGGTACGACCTGCCCGAAGCAGAACGGTATCGCTTGGACTCCGATCCAAAACAACTGATCAATCGTTTTCATGTCAACGACACAGAAAAAGCCAGAAACCTATTTGAACAATTTGATCGGCGCTGGCCTCCGGAACAGAACCGACAACCACTCTCAGAGGAAGAGCAAGAGACCCTGGAAGAGATGGGCTACACCAAGCCGTCAGAGAATAAAGCAGCGATTGTCCGCACAGATCCAAAGCTTCGGATTGGGCTATTTGAACTGCTGACCCAGACGCCAGATGAGCATGCAGCACAGCTACTCGAAAGAGCCAATTCTGCACAACAAAAGTACGGCCCAGTACCCGCCCTCATGCTGTTTAAAGCCGACTTACTGGATGCCATTGGAAGACCTGCAGATGCACTCGACACCATTTCATTGGCGGCTGCAAAACACCCCAACGACAAAGAGCTTGTCGAAGAGAAACTGCAGAGAAGCCGCCGATTAAGTGAACTCCGCAACTTGGCATCCGCCATTCAAGATGAACTGAGAAAGTCACCGGACGATATGGTCGCGCAAAAAGACCTTGCGCTTACCTTGCACCGACTACAAGACTTTGAGGGCGCTACAGCAAGATACCGTACGATCCTCAAGGAACAGCCTGGCGACGATGACTCGCGTATGGCTCTCGCCCAAGTGTATGCAGCACAAGGAAAATATGAGACGGCATTGGCACTGTTGGCACCCGCACTACAGCGACCGGGCCACCCCGACACTGTAGATTGCCTTGCAGGTCGACTGATGAGCCGCGGCATGGACCGGGCAAAAGAAGCCGAGAGATTACTGAATAAATGTGAATGAAGCTCAGGGAGCTTTATAAAGTTCATCCACATCGGTATCAGCGTCGGAATCAACACCCTCGGAGACAGAAAATGGATGAGTACAATCGTCTGTTGACCCACTCGATGCTGGGTCAGGAGCAGCACCTGTGTCCTCGCTTCCGCCTCCAGTGTCTTCCACCGTTGCGTCTCCAGTGTCACCGGATTCACCCGTATCGGCGCCCTCACCCGTATCAGGGTCGTCGCCTGTATCGGTAGAACCTGTGTCTCCTCCCGCTTCAGGGATCACCAAGTCAAAGGACAATTGGTCATAAATGGGTGGGTCAAACGGCTGGTCATCAAAGCCACCTGGCCGGTCATTGGGAACCAGCAGCAGTAAAACCTCTACTGAACCAGGCTCTTCACCCACGTAAAGGTCCATGGTTCGTGATGAATAATGGCCATAGTTCCCTTCATCTGCAACGCCTTCATACGCGGAACCATTGATCTCACGATGAATGTGACAACCGCTGGGGTTTCCACTCGGGGTACCCATCGGGCATCCTTCTACTTCAAAGGACAATTCAATCCATGGCCCTTCGATTTCTTCACCCGCAGTAGGTGAAAGAATGGTGACCGAAATCCCCGAGGTATCCATTTCCCCATCTGCATCCGCATCCGCATCCGCATCCGCATCCGCATCCGCATCCGATTCTTCTGGGGCGCCACCACCCATCTCTTGGCAATCGCCATAAACAGCGATGAAGCCCTCTTCACATTCTATTGGAGAAGCCGTCTTCGGCTCCTCTTCTCCGCCGCAAGCGACCAAGCCAATCATCATCCATAAAGTACGGTGCATACGAGTTCTCCTTACATGGATTCTACCAGCAACATCTCAACGGTCGACCAAAATACTGAACAGAACTTCAATATAGTGAAAAAGATCCGACGACCTATGGGGTCCACTCAGGAAGTTTCGCATCGCGCTCAGAAAGAATGGGGTCCACAACCGGCCAATCAATCTGAAGGTTGGGATCATCCCAGCGAATTCCGTGCTGATCGGTGGCATCGTAGGGTGTCGTACACCGATAATGGACAGTCGCAGCACCATTGATCACAGCAAAACCATGTGCGAACCCAGGTGGTACCCATAGCTGTCGATGGTCCCCTGCTCTCAGATGAACACCCACCCATTGGCCTCGTGTAGCGGACGATTCCCGAATGTCTACAGCGACATCAAAAATCTCTCCATGCATGACCTGCAAAAGCTTTCCCTGTGGTGCTTTCTTCTGAAAATGGAGACCGCGCAGCACACCAGGTTCCGAGCAAGACACATTGTCCTGCACAAAAGGACCCAGGCCTCGTTCCGCCCACTGTTCCGCATCCCACTGGCGCACAAAGACACCACGGTGGTCAACGAATGAATCCAATTCAACCAGCAGAACGTCAGGAATTGAGGTGTTTTTGATGCGCACAGCATCTCCTATGTGGTTTACGACACTACCGCGGACTCGATTTTCGTCAAAATAACTGGATTTTTCCCTGAATCGTTCGATGAGGCCTACAACAACAGGGAGACACTTGAATGAAAACTCGTGTTCAAGCAACCGTGGGCATCAAGTGTAGACAAGGTTTCCACTTCGGAACCGCCGAATGGATCAAAGGTCGTGCCATTCAACTTTTGAGTCCGGCAGGCATTAAAGTCGGAGACCACATCTCGCTGAAAATTGAACTGACTTCATCCAGCGAATGGGTTGTCAGCGATGCCATTGTGATGCGGGCCACCCCGTACCAGAAGGACAAAATGACACGCTGCGTTTGCAAGTTGGTGTCACTGTCGGCAACGGATCGGAACAAGCTTGAAAACTTCGTAGCCACATCCATGAAGCGACGTCGCACCCCGATCACCCGCATTTCGCCGAACATTTCTGCGACGGGGCAACATCCAGCGAATGACACATCCACCATCACACTGCATGAACCGACGATAGAGCTTGCAAAAGATGGTCGCAGCATGACCACTCGGTGGTCACAACATCGCGCATTTCGACGAGATTGGGCATTACACATCAGCAGGGGACGACTCCCCATCGATGGAACCCCACCAAATAGACGGGCGTTCATGATTCGAATGATGCTTCCCGATGGTTTTGTGGCCACATTCCCAGCCGAGGTTGGAGAGAAAACCAAAACGGGTTGGTTGATGCGCTTCCTCGTCCCCACCAGCGCTTACGGACGAATGGCCCAATATAGTGAGCAACGGGGCCGCCAAGTCATCTGAGACAAGGTTGTACCACCACCTATGTCGCCTTCGTATCAACCTGTAGGTACTGCTCTAACCAACGGACCAAGACATACAGCGGCAACGTATCCACGGCTGCGCAGACCAGCTTGAACACATACCCAGCAAGAATGAATGTCCACAACTGAGGCCATAAATCAGCCTCTGCATCAATGGGCAATCCATTCGCATAAAAATGAGTCACCGTCATGACAGCGAAAGAGTCGACCAGTTGGCTGACCATGGTGCTGCCGTTGTTTCGAAGCCACAAATGACGACCATTCGTGAGCCGTTTCCAGAAATGGTACAGGTGAACATCACACAATTGGGCAACCAAATAGGCCGTCATGGATGCAATGACAGAACCAAAAGCCAAATGCTGGACTTGGAAAAACAAGCGGCCGTCCGTACCCTCAGGCGGTAGGCCCGTCGCAGGATCCATGGCGATTTCGGGCGGTAAAATACCTCCGAGCCAGAGAATGAGCGCCACCCAAATATTGAGAAAGAAACCCATCCAGACCACATTGGATGCGCGCTTCTTGCCGTACACTTCAGAGATAAGATCTGTACACAAGAAGGTGACTGGGTACGGCAATACCCCAACCGCAAGGGGCATCGGAATATCAAAACCAAAAACCGAAAAACTCAGGTCGATAAACCGGGTCAACCCAAGGATATTCAACATGGTCAGCGACCCGAGGAACAAGCCCGATATCACAAGAAAAACACGCTCACGTCGGGCGTGAATTTCACTCGCTTCGATGGGGTGCAGATCACTCATCAGACAACTACCATATCCAAACACTTGCGAGTTTGCCCACTGCCATGCATGCTTCGCACACCTTGGAGTCAACTATGCGCCTTGTCATCCTATTGAGCCTTCTCTTTCACTGCTCCCCTTCATCCAAGGACGGATCCGACACTGACATGGATTCTGAACCACCTGAAGACACAGGCGAACCACAGACAGACGACCCGGGTGATGACGACATGTTCGATATCACTGGCATCCCAGATGGTACCCTTTCACCATTCCAAGATGTGTTCTCAAAGTACGTCAACATCTTTGGCATCCATATATTGGCCACCAGCACAGTCCCTGACGAAAAGCTACTTCACGCCGCAGCAGTGATGGCCGAATACTTAGACAACAATGAAGACGGAACGGTCGATGACCCCGCGGCCCTAAGCGCACTGACGGATTCATACGATGGTTCAGGCTTGGTCATGTTTGGTACAGAAAGAGAGGCCGAAAACATTTTTGAAGAACTGGATTTCGACGCACTGCCTGACATGCATCTTCAAGACTTGTATGCAGAGGAAACACTGCCCGGGGGTTCAGTGCCCGGAGGGCGTTTTGATGCAACACTGGAGGAAGTACTCCATCTCGTTCAATCCGGAGGCTTCTCTGCAGTACACGCAGACCTGGCAATCGAGAACGACAGTTTACTGGCCCAAGCAATGGATACCGCACGTGGTGGACATTTCGAGAGCGTTCCGGATCGTTACCCGGAAGAAGGTTGGTACCATTATGACGATGAAACCTGTGACTACGAGTGCATGATGGTCGAGTACTTCTACTGGGGACTCACATCACTGCTTGGAGCGCAAGATTATGAAGGCCGGTGTGAGGAGATTGCACATGAATGGGAGGCCTGTACGGCCGAACAATTCATAGAAACTGATACCGCCTTACATGCACTTCTCACTGATCCACAGTACAAACTGCCAACGGTCATTCCAGACGGGAATTACCGATAGATCGGAACCCTCAGTTTGTGTACAGATGCCGCACGTAGTCACTCGACCCAGCGCACCTTTTTTGTCCGCCTCTGGTGCGCTTGAAATTCATCAAGTGCCGTCTGCGCAAGACAACCTCATCTGGCTCGCAGTTTGTACACAGACTCGGGAAACAGCTGCCGTTGATGGACCGGAAGCGGATGCGGTACTCCAGTATTGTCGCGCTAACGGCATACGCCTGACGGCGATCCTCAACACCCATACTCACCCCGACCATATTGGCATCAATCGAGCCCTTGAAAAGAAACACCTGCTTCGAACGATGCGTGTGGTCGGCTGCGAATCCAGGGCCAATGAAATCCCCGGAATCACTGAGCGTGTACGTGAAGGTAGCCGGGTTCAAATCGGTGATGTGCAAGGCGCTGTTCTATTGACTGAAGGCCATATCGATGGTCACATTTCGTTCGTATTTGATAATATTCTGTTCTGTGGAGACACAATGTTTTCGGGTGGTTGCGGGTACCTGTTCGATGGCCCACCATCAAAAATGTACGAGAGTCTTCATCGTCTTGCACAGCTTCCTCCAAACACTAAAGTTTGCTGTGCGCATGAATACACTCAAGACAATCTGAAGTTCGCCTGGATGGTCGACAGAGACAACGCGGACCTTCGAAAACGAATCCAAGGCGTTTGGGCGATGCGAAATATTGGCGCTTCCGTAGTTCCGTCCACAATCGCAGAAGAACGAGCCACAAATCCATTCCTTCGGGTGTCAACACCGGAGATCAGGTGGCGAGTCAAAGAAGAGTTTCCCGCCATCGACGATAATGACCCCGTTGCTGTATTCACGGCATTACGAGAATGGAAGGATCGCCGAGACCATCGGGCAATGCCCGACGACGTACTGCCAATTTAGAGCCTCGACCGTCTGCTTTCTGGACACATCAGACCCCAGCCCATCATGGGCTAGCCCGTCGTTACTTGACCATACAGGTGAACCTTTTCAGTCTCCGGATGGAGCAGCCTAAACGCTGTACCTTTTTCATGTGGACCGGACAGAAAAGAGGCCCGACCCGGCAAAAATACGGGACGCTTGAAGGACACATCCACCACCAAACGACCATCTCCACAATCATCATCGAGTTCAGCCATCGCCCGAGCGAGCAGCCACATACCGTGGATAATGTGGCGCCGAAAGCCCAACAGTTTGGCACTCCATGCATACAAATGGATGGGGTTCCTATCGCCCGCGATGGCGGAGTATCGACGCCCCAAGTCGGTCTTCATTTTCCACACGGTTGAACGGCTTGGGACCGGCTCCGGAACGGGCGGTGCTGCACTCTTTTCTCCGTGCCCCTTTGCCGCACGTGACAACACAGTCGTAATGCTCTCCCACACCAATTCTCCGCCCACCGAGACCTGCGTAATTAGGTCAGCTTCACACCCTTTTCTGGCCGGCCGCTGCCCTTCGACCCAACAGTTCACATCCAACGACTCATCTGCACGAATGCCTCGCTCTTGTGTGATTCGACTTGAAACATGAACCAATCCCATGGCGGGAAGAGGAAAACTCTTGTGCGTGAGGATGGCAAGGTGGAGCGGAGATGCGACCACCTGAGGGAATGTGATGGGCAAAATATCGGACCGTGGAAATCCACAAATGTCCTGATACTCACTCAAACCGGCTGTAGAAACGCCCTGAACAGCCGCTTCGAAACGGCCGATATCTTCCCCTTCCTTCAGCCCCGGCTTCCTGGATATCGCCGCTTTGACAAGCATCGGCCACCCAGTAGGCGCCTCACTGAATTCCATTCGCGTTGTCATCCCTTATTTCCCCATAAAACAGCATTTGCCCACTTCCGTGGCCACGCCGAACCTTCATTCCCTGGGATGGGCCGGTTGTCTGGCCCTGTCACAAAGTTGCCCTGATCAGCAAAAGCACGCTCCTGATTGACCCTCGCACCTGACTTTCGCAAAGCACGCCGTTTGCCATCAACGACAATGTCTACGACCTCATGGGGTCCTGGTCGTAAATCCACCAAAGCCCCTTTGCGTTTGGCACTGAGCAACTGTTCTTCGTTTCCAAGCGGATCTGCCACCGTTTTCGCCTTGAGTGTCCAAACCAACATCGACGTTGGGTTCAAGTCAGGATGAGACCCAGCAAGCAAATCCTTGAAACCATAAAACTGCTTACCAATGTCGTTTTGGTTCACCGGACCCGCCATTACACAGGTCCCAACAAGCAAGTCACAGCTGTCGGGAAGATCGATACACCCCGACAACTCACACACCTTTGATGAACGACTGGCTGCTGCACCAAATGCTTGGCACGCCAAGGTGGTATCCAAGCCCGCATTGGTGACTTCATCTTTATCAAGCCCCCCCACATAGATGCGCTGCCCGACCAAAGCAAAAGCTTTCCGGCCACGATTCGCGTTGCGGCTAAGGGCTTTTCCCAAAGGCATGTCTGCCCACAAGGGAAGGTTCTTGATCAACAGATCCGTGATGTCGTTGTTTTCCTTTCGAATCTGACGCAAACGTTCCTTGCCACCATCCGACAAAACATCCATACGCTCCAACAACAACAAGTTCTTGGCCTGATCTCGGTCACAACCAGACCAATGCATGAAACCGTTGTATGCGGCTCGAGCGGCCATAAAGGCCAACTCTTCAGGCACGTCCATATCTTGCCTGTGCTGGTAGGCATCCGGCGCCGACTCTTCCGCATTCACACCGGGTTGGATTCGTTCACTGCGAAAGGCCATTAAGTTGGCAGCAACCTTCCTACAGACCTCCCGAGTCATGGGGATTGGCTGTGCCACCGTACCCACCTGCGCAACGATGCCCACCCGCCAACCTCTTGAAGTGTCATCTGCAGTAAGGCCACACATGTCTTGCAGTCGAGCGATTCCATCCCGATTGCGCTTGCGCATTTCTTTGCTCGCAAACGGTCCCATGAATACCTGCGCAGCCCGTCGACCGTCCGACGCCAAGACAGCGGCTCGTTCCATCGCGTCTGCCAAGATCCCCAAATGGAGATGCTGCAAGTAGCCGATGGTGGGAATGTCATCGGTGTGGAACCACCGTTTGGAGAAGGCACGCCAAGGCACAGTCAACAGGTTCGCCAGCATCGAGTGCCCCACAAAAGTGAGCAACAGTGTAAAAGCAGTCCGATAAGGTCGAGTCAGAACAACATGAACCATGGCTGCGTCATCGAGTACCGGCGCATCAAGGCCTTCCATTTCCCGAAGAATCTCGGCCACAACCGGTGCATCCTCTGGACCAAAAGTCACCTGATGATGACCGCGAAAGTTCGTCGATTGGCGCGCACTCATCACCCCCAGACTCGACTCTTCAAATAGCTCTTGTTCCGTAATGGGGGCGCCTGCGACAAATTCGGATGGACGCCCCAAGGAAAAGACCACGGATGCCATGTCCGCTTCCGCTTGCGTCATTGAAATTCGAGTTCGATAGCCAATGGGGGAGGGAGAGTCCAAACCCGCGGGCAAGGTGTAGCGAGTACGTCGTTCACCCTTTTCCGAAGGTTCCGCATCACGTCGTCGGATTTGGTCCACCGGAGGGGGCTGTATGGGAATCAGTGAGATCGGTTGCTGTGCCATAACGGATGAAACCTATCAAATCTTAGGTTCCTTTGCCTCCATACCGCTCTGCATACACCAAGACCTGGCGCTCCACTTCTGCCAACTGCTCGTCATTCCCGTCCAATGTCATGGTCCACCAAGCGTCCGCCTGAGTAAAGATCTGTAGCGTTATTCCAAACACGTCATCCAGTCGCTCCCCGATGTCCTCTCCAGCCTCACGCCACCCCTGGATGGCACCTTTGACTTCAACGTATCGGCGGAAATTCAATGGAGCCATGCTCTGGCTTGGAAGGGGGGTCTTGGGTTCACTTTCATCTGGGTCAAGCAATGATGCGATGGGTTCAAATGGCCGGGAACTGGAGGAAGCACTTGAAGAAATGGAACCCATCGAAGCTTTGGTTTTTTCCCGCATCTTCAGCAGCAAAACACGAATCGCCGCCAACCACACCATGGCGAACAACAGCCCAACGATGGCCCCTACAGCACCGGCGATCCAGATCGACATGCCGACCTCCGAGACGAAGGGTGATACAGGCGCGCGGAAGGGTCAAGCCAAAGCCCAAGAAGTTTGGTTTTTTTAAAGACAAAAGGCACTGGGTTCACACCCTGGGCCTAAACACCCGTTTAAAACACAGCGCTATGCACGCTTCCATGGACCGCGAACTGCCACAGTGGCGTTGATTGGCGTCTGCACATTGAAGAATAGATATTTTCCGTCCGGGGAAAAACATGGACCAGAAAACTCTGCCCCACAGTCATCGGGCGTATTCTTTGAATTTCGGACCAAGTCGTAGACGGTACCGTCCGCACGCAAGCCTCGAATATACTGATGGGTCGCTCCACCACCCGTGTTGTAGTTATCTTCTGCCATGAGGAGTTCGCCCCATGGTGCCAAACACACGTTGTCAGGCATCGAAAGCACAGCGCGGTCTGTGACCTGAACTTCAAGGAACAGTCGTTCAGCGGCTGGGTCATATCGAAACACTTGACCCGCCCCGACCGGTCCCGCAGTAGACGCGATAAACCAAAGGGAACTCCCATCCCAAACCGACCCCTCAACTCGATTAAAGCGGCTGGCACCTTTGGCTTGCCCTTGCTCTCGACATGGTGCTTCAGCAGCTTGGGGATCGTCGATCCGCACCCAGCGAACCGGCCAACTGGCACCCTCTTTGAGAGGGGTCTCCGGATCGGTGTCCGACACGCCCTCTACAACCATGCTTTCCAGTTGGCCTTCCCCCATAGGAAGGGCTGGGTCGGATGGCACAAATCGGTACATACAACCATTGGCATGATCTTCCGTCATAAACACAGCTCCGATCTCGGAAACAAGGGTGACCCCCTCTCTCTTCATTCGGCCCCAAGACGTGATCCGACGCGACCGTGCGTCCACCAGTGTTTCATCGTCGATGCGCGTCAAAAATGCATACCCATGGCCCGCACGATCTGTTTCTTCGCAAGAAATCCATCCTTCGGCAACATGGCCGCCGGAACAGTTCAGTTCGGTCCCAGCCAACACTAAATTTGATCGGAGGATGGGCTTGGAGTCATCCTGTTCTGCATCGAAGGCGATGCGAAGGCGTTCTGGATTCAACACCAAGCGTGAGACCCCACCAAACACCGCAGAATTATAGGCCAAGGCAGGAGGGCCACCACCAACAAAAATATCGGTCTTCACATCAGGTCCACGTCTACTCATCCAGGCGGCATCACCCAACTCATGATTGCGCAGCAAGACGTAGTTTCCATCGGCGTCCACATGGCACGTCATTCCGTCAGGCTGAGCCGGCACTCTGTTCCCACAGGACATAAGTTCGTCCGCTCGCTGTAGAACCACGGCGGAAAAACCAGACGGAAGGTCAAGAAAGTCTGCGGTCCCTGACTGGAGCGGACCAAAGTCTATTGAAGAAAGCTCTTTCGACCCCTTGTTGTCCGTCTTTTCCACGGCAGCACCGCTCACGGGTGGACGCCTACAGGACAACAACATCATCGTGTTTAGGGCGCCCAGCTCCAAAATGGTTCGACGGCTCCACAAGTGCGATGACTTTTGTTCTTTCATGTCAGGGCCTCCTTCAACCTTACTATGATCAATATTTGAATGATCTGAGTCTAATCGATGACATCGGCATGAATTTTTCGGTCTATTCTAAGATATAGTGAAACAGAGGTACTTATGGCACGCGCACTCCCCTTTCCTCCGCACCTGCACCCCCCAAGACACCACAATCAGGGATTGGGGGTCATGAGGGCTGCCAATAAAGTGGGTGGCGCCACTGCAGATGCTGCAGGACAAGGTGAAGCCGGTGACGTCAGCGAGGTCACACCTGAAGGTGCGGCAGCGGAAGGTGCGGCTCCTGAGGATGCCGGAACTGCACCGCCACCTGAAGCCTCAACACCAGAGTAAAGCAA
>PALY01000123.1 GCA_002707085.1 Deltaproteobacteria bacterium | reverse complement strand
CCTGATGATGGTGATGATGGTGTCTATTACCGAGATGCGTTGGCCGTTGAATTCGACATGCGTCCAGAGGAAAGTGTTTCCTTCTCATTAAAGGATAGCGCTGGTGTTGAAGTGGACCTCGAGTTGGCCTGGAATGAAACCCACTATGAAACTGTGGCCATCACTGGTGAACTGACAGGGAACGAAAGCTACACGTTGACGGCAACGTGTGCGAACGAGATGATCGCCACGTTCACGACCAGTCCATACGGCGCCCCTTTGGAGTCAGATGCATCTTCGTTGGTGGGCAACGTGTACGAGCTTGATTTGCCGAATGCGAACTTTGCTGAACCACCTGGGGTGGGCGCGTTGTTGGGTGCCTATTTGGCGTACCCATTGCTCGCGAGCGTGGATGTGGTCGGAGATGACGAATTGACGCTCGTTGTGGCTCAGGGGTTGTGGGATGACGATGGCGTTCCCTCCCAAGATCTGGGGACGGATGTCTACAACTTCCCACCCGCAGACTTTTCGGCTGCACCTTATTTTTCTGCTGACACAGACCTAATCAACATCACGTACACATCGGGTTCCGTCTCTACAGCGATTCCCATGTACAACATGCATTTGGAGGGAACATTCTCACCAGATGCGACATCGCTGGGTGGCGCCTGGATTGGCGGGCTTGTCGATACCAGTGAATTGGGTTCCCTTCTGGAACTTGGTTCGGGTGAGACGGTGGTCTGCGAGTATTTGGATAGCTTCGGTTTGGGATGTGTAGACTGCGCAGACGGGAGTGAAGCGGACGGTGAAGGTACGGATTTATGCCTGTATGTTGAGGCATATTTTGATGATGCAGGCCTGGTAGAAGGACTGACTCTCGATACGGATCCGCTCGGGACTTCTGAGGGAGGCTGAGCAGGCTACACGGTTGAACGATATCGTTCGACGGGGAGGACGGTGTGATCGGACCCCTGATTCAGGGAACAGCGTTGGGAACTTTCCTCCTTCTTGGAGGAGCGCTTCCTCGTGAACGTGACCAGGGGATAGTGACAAAAGACACCGTTATTAATGTGGTGAATGGTCTTGTACTGTTTGGCATCAAGCTAGCGTTGATCGATGCCATCTTGGCCTATTTATCTATGGGCTGGATAGATGCTTCGGCGTTGTCTGAACCATGGCAACAGTTTGTTGTGGCCTTTCTGTTGCTGGACTTTTCTCGGTACTGGCTTCATAGGGCGCATCACCGAGTGTCATTCCTATGGCTGTTTCACCGGGTGCATCACATGACTGAGCGGTTGGATGCGACCGCTGGATTGCGCATGCACGTAGTGGACTTCATACAGTTGGCCCTTTTGCCGTCTGTGTTGTTCGGTGTGTTGCTGGAAACGAGTACTTGGCCAAGCTGGGTTTTGATTGCGGCACTAAGTGTCGGCGCAGTTTTTGATGCATTTCAACATGCAAACCTTCGTTGGAACTGTGCGCACCCCGTGGCTCGGGTCTGGGGCATGTTGTTCAATCATCCACACTTTCATGCTTGGCATCATGTTCGAGAAGGCTCTCGTTGTGACGGCAACTACGGCAACACATTGGTCATTTGGGACCGGATGTTTGGAACGGAAGTCACGGGAGAAGAGCTGCCAGAGGCCCTGGGGCTGGAACCGGATCAGGCCCTTCGCAACGATCTGTTGAGCATGCAACTGCTGCGCCGGCCATCTTGATGCATGGAAAGATGGTCGCCATCTTTGTGGTCATGGTGGCCTGCTTGTTTGTGGTGATCGCTCAGATTGACATCGACACAGCATCAACAGCATTGGCAGAAACTGAATGGTGGACCTTTGGGCCTGTTTTCCTTTGTTACCTCATGGCGCATGCGCTTCGCACTTTGCGACTTGGGGTTCTGCTCAACCGGTCAGTTCCTTTCTCACGACTGTTTGCAATCAACAGCATTGGATTTTTGGCAATCAATGTTGTGCCGTTGAGACTTGGGGAATTTGTTCGCCCAGCCATGTTGTATGAACGGCACCAAGTCCCATTTGGAATTGCCATGGCAGCCATTGTCATGGAGCGGTTGCTCGACATGCTGATGCTGTTGTTCATGTTGCTCGGTTTGACCTGGTGGGTGGAATTGCCACAGGACGGCTTGGTTGTTCAGGGCATTGATGTGGTGGGTGCGGGTCAGCAGATTGCCGGAACGATTGTTGCCCTTGGCATTGTCTTTGCTGCAACGTTGATGATTGTGGGTGACAAAGCGATTGCATTGTTGTCGAAGATTCCGGTTGTGGGTCGCTTCAGTGGTTTTGCGTTGCGCTTTCGGGACGGCATGAAGTCCCTTCTGTCCAGCCCCATACGGCTTGTATTGGTGGCCTTTCATACGGTTGGTTTGTGGACGCTTACCATGGTGGGTATTTCTGCCTTTATGTGGGGTTTCCCAGGCATCCCAAGCTCTGTGGGGGCTGTATGGACCACATGGTCCATCACGCTTTCCGGAATGACTGCTGTGCCTACGCCTGGTTTTTTCGGCGGATACGAGTTGTTTTGTACCGCAGCTTTGTGGCTGTTCAATGTTCCAGCTGAGTTGGCAGGCACCTTTGCCATCACGCTTCATCTGGGCCAATTTGCGTTCACATGTGGCCTTGGCGGCTTCTTTTTAATGAAAGAAGGATTGGGCTGGAAGAGTCTTGTGGTCAAACGAAGTGACATAGAGGGGGCTTGACTGGTTAGGTGGTTTGCATGTCTGTAGCCATCATCACGGGAGCATCGTCGGGAATCGGGGCAGCGGTCGCTGTAGAGTTTCATCGGCGTGGTTGGAAAGTAGGTCTTATCGCTCGACGAGATGACCTTTTAAAAGAGCATGTGGAAGCCATGGGTGAGGGGGCTGCGTATGCCACCGCTGATGTGGCGGATGAGAAGGGCTTGACCGATGCCATTCTTAAATTGGAGTCCGAGCTTGGACCATGTGATCTGATGTTTGCCAATGCGGGCATTGGTGATGGTCGAAGTGCAAGACATTTCACATCTGCGAACACATTGAAGATTATGAATGTGAATTGTGCGGGCGTCATTCATGCATTTGCAGCCGTTTTGCCTGGAATGTTGAAGCGTGGCACAGGCACGTTGTCGGCGACTTCAAGTGTGGCAGGTTTCCGCGGTTTGCCCAATTTTGGTCCATACTCGGCCTCTAAATCTTATGTGACCAGTTTGTTGGAGTCGATGCGCATCGACTTGCGACCCCATGGGGTTGGTGTGACCACCGTGCATCCCGGCTTTGTCGTCTCCGAGTTGACCTCACGCAATGCGTTTGACATGCCGTTTTTGGTCCAAACAGACAAGGCAGCGCGAATCATTGTAAAGGGACTACTTAAAGGGAAATCGGAAGTAAACTTTCCTTGGCAGATGATTTGTTTGATGAAGTTTGTTCGGTGGGTTCCCAATTGGTTGTACGATCGCGTCATTGCGATTGCGTCACCCACAACACCCAAAAAGGAGGCGGAATGACACCGTTTGGGATTCGGAAAAGACTGAAAGCATTATTGGGTCTGGAAGGTGGTTCATCTTCCGCTCCACAGCCTCCTGCATTGCCGTCTTACGATGTTGTTTTTGATTGCCCAGATGGCTCCACCTACACTGTGTCAGCCAAAGAGGGTGACTCGTTGGTGTATGCGGCAGGCCGTGGTCCTCAGCCCATCTCTACTGGCTGTACAGACGGAACTTGTGGGACGTGCCGGGTAGATGTTCTGGAAGGAGCGGAGTTTCTTACGGTTGCGGATGGCCATGAATTGAAGACCAAAGCCGATGTGGGTGTCCCAGATGCCCAGCGTTTGGCATGTCAGTCCGGCGTTCTCGGTGCCGGTGTCCGCGTGAAAATAACGAACATTCTCGGTGAAGAGCCGATTGATCCCTGATGGAGGTTGTATGCGTGTCGACTGCACAAATCTGATCGGTGGCGAGTGGGTCCCCACAGCCAACACGGTTGAAAACCGTTGTCCTGCGAATACCGATGAGTTGTTGGGAACGGCCCCAGCTTCGGGTGTAGATGAAGCAAATGCTGCCATTGCTGCTGCTAAAGCGGCGCTTCCAGCTTGGCGTGAGACAACGGCCCCACAACGGGGCGCTTTACTGTATCGACTGGTCCGTTTGCTCGAGAGAGATACCGACCGATTGGCAGAAGCTCTGAGTCGAGAAGAAGGAAAGATTTTCCGGGAAGCCAAAGGCGAGGTTGGAAAAACCATTCGCTATGTTGAATTCGCGGCAGGTGACTGCCGGCGAATGACGGGAATCACCTCGGAAAGTGAGCTTCCGGGCACCCTGGCGATGACGATGTGGCGCCCCCACGGTGTTGTCGGCTTGATCACTCCATGGAACTTTCCAGTGTGCATTCCATTGTGGAAGATTGCTCCAGCCGTTGCGGCCGGCAATACCGTCGTGTTGAAGCCAGCACCTGAAACACCCATCACGGCCCATATTATTGGTGAATTGCTGATGGAGGCTGGCTTTCCTCCAGGCGTGGTGAACATCGTTCATGGTGATGTCGCTCCGGCACAAGCACTGATTGAACACCCAGATGTGAAGGCCATCAGCTTTACGGGTAGCACCGAGGTTGGTCGAATCATTGAACGTGCATGTGGAGAACGACACAAGCCAGTTCAATGTGAACTTGGCGGCAAGAATCCATTGATTGTGCTGGATGATGGCGACATCGGAAAGGCTGCTGCCGCTTGTGCGTTGGGCGCATTCGGCTCTACCGGACAGCGCTGTACAGCCACCAGCCGTGCCATTGTGATGAACGAAGTGGCCGATGATTTTGTGGAACAAGTCTTGGGACTCGCCGCTTCAATGCGTGCGGGTCATCCGATGGATGAACGAACCACAATGGGACCTAGCGTGTCGGACCGGCAATTGGAGCAGGTGCTTCGCTACATGGAGATTGGCCAAGGGGAAGCATCTTTGCGCTGCGGAGGAAGTCGCATGCTCGATGACGGTCTGGACAAGGGATATTTCCCGGCACCCACTTTGTTTGATCATGTGGCCGCCGATGCCCGAATCGCCACAGAAGAAATCTTTGGTCCGGTATTGAGCGTGATTCGAGTGGGTTCACTCGATGAAGCGATTCAGGTCGCAAACGCAGTGGACTTTGGACTCACCGGCTCTGTGTTCACCAGCAATATTTCTCGAGCATTCCAAGTCGTTCATGAATTGGATGCGGGCATGACTCATGTGAACAATCCCACCATCGGTGGTGAAGCACACATGCCGTTTGGCGGCATCAAGGCCACGGGTGTCGGGCCTCGGGAGATGGGTCCCGATGCATGGAAGTTCTATGCGGAAGAGAAGACGGTCTACATCAATCATGCAGCGTCTGAACGAAAGAGTTCAATTTATTGATCCTTGTTCGCGCTTTGACGAAGCCGCCAGCTCTCTTTGGTCAGTCTCCACATTTCACCCATAGTCTCACCGTTGTGGTGGAGGAGTTCGACGGACTGTACGAACTCGGCTCCTGTTTTGATCTTCACCTTTCGTGACCTGATATTGACCACTGAATTGTAGGCGACCAATTCTTGGAGATGGGTTTCCGTAAATACCCATTCTGTCACCGCAGCAACCGCCTCGCTCATATAGCCTTGACCCCAATGCTCTTCGGCCAACCAGAACCCCCGATGACCACCCCCCGTGTCATCTCGGATGGTGATGACACCGATAACGGTGTTTGGTTTTTCTGATTTTGTAATGCCCCAAATGGCGATGGTTTCGTTTTTATAAGCGGGCAATGCGTGATCATTGATCCACTGTTCAGCGCCATCGTGTGGATAAGGCCAAGGGACCTTCGGACTCAAGTGTTGAATCACCGCCCATGAACCGAAACCAGCTTGGATGTCTGGAGCATCTGCCTCGGTGACGGGTCGCAATCTAAGGCGGTCCGTAATGAGTGTGGGCGTGACAAGTCTCATCTTCCATCCGGTTGGGTTTGGGGTGACACCATTTCACGTTTTTGGTGTTTCGTGAAACAATAAGCCATCGGAGAGGTTTGAGATGTTTCGTATTGATTTGATGTTGATTGTTGTACTTGCCGGCTGCATTACCAAAGAAAACCCGTGTCAGGAATTCATTGATGCGAAGTGTGATTGTTTGGACGAAGCAGCCTGTGAAGCGGTTCGGACCACATATGCTGAAGCTGGAGAAGATGAAGAACTTCAAGAGTACTGCGAAGAGAATCTCAGTGCGGCGAAATTGCTCGCCACAGAATGTGGAGAGTCGTCGGATGCGGACGCCGATTCGGATTCAGACACAGATACGGATGCGGACGCCGATTCGGATTCAGACACGGATGCGGATGCGGATGCGGATGCGGATGCGGATGCGGATGCTGTTGTTCGGTGCGACGACACCTGCGAAAGCCCCATGGATGATGAGTGTGATGATGGCGGGACTGAGTCCTTATTTCACCTGTGTGCATTGGGGACAGATTGTTCTGATTGCGGAACCAGAACGCTTTGTTCAGATGAGTGCGTTCATGCAAACGACGGCATGTGTGATGACGGCTTCATACCGGATCCTGAGTTTGGAGAAGGCGGTATCGATGCGGACACATCGGCCTGTCTGACAGGGACCGATTGCTCTGATTGTGGTTCTCGCGAATAGAGGGCTTCAGTCTTTACGACGAACCATTGCAATGAACATCAAAGGAGCGATCCACCATGGGTTGGCTTTTGAAGGTGGCGTACTGCATCCACAGCCGCTGACACCTGCCCCCTTTTCGGAGGTGAGCCACTCGGCCGTATCGCTGGCTTCTGTCACCGGTGGGGTGCCAGAGTCGTGGGTTTCGGAAGGGTCGGCTGTGTCGATGGGTGGAGTCGAACCGGTATCTTCCACCGCTTCACCATCGCACGCGGGGGGCACGGGTTCATCGATGTAGGGCAGGTAGGTGTTGGTTGCAGTACAGCTACAGTCAGAGTCCACACCGTCGCCTGCATTTTCAATGGCGTCTGGATGCACTGAAGCGTCCCAGTCATTGCAGTCTTCACCGAGCTCTGCCAGTCGGAAATCCAGGTATCCATCATCATCGGCATCGAGAGCATTCCTGGCCGCACAGTCGGTAAGATCTTCTACATGTACTGTTGGCTCAGGAGTCGATGACATGGAAAAGCTCGGAAGTGCAGCTTCGGGTCCATACAGATGGTTGCCCTGGGTGGCACTTGCGTACAGGACGATTGTAGAGTCGTTTAAGTTCCACGTTGAACGGCTTGTCAGGTGAACGGCGCCATCGGGTAGACCTGAAATATTAAGGTCTGTTCCAAAGAACAGGTTGCACCCATCGACAAAAACTCCATTTTCTTTGTCGGAGACATCGGTTGCGGCGTAGCCAGAGGCAGCCAATTTTCCGGCAATACTGACTTGGCTGGCCCGGCTTTCGATGCGAATTTGACCACCGGTAGAATTGCTTGTGTTGAGGATGGGGTCAGCACCGATGTTTGCCAGACCGATGGAGTCATTGCTCAGGAGATCGATTCGGCCATCCTTCAGTAAACCATCCGTGGACACTTGGTCGGTCACCATGATGGTGTCGCCAGAAGAGATTTGAACGTTGCCTCCTGTGGACGTACCGGAGGCGTGTGCTCCCACTCCCGTGGAACCCGCCAGTATTTTTCCAGAGATGATGATGGAACCGTAGGCGTCAATCCGTACGGTGCCACCCCGGCTGTTCGGGCCGCCTTCGACCTCGATATCCTCCGTAAGACTGACGTAACTTTGGGCGCTTATCCACACTTGGCCACCGTCGATGTCGTCTGAACTCGCGTTGCGTTGGGCACGCAGTTGAGCATTTACTTCAACACTGGAACCATGAAGTCTGATTCGACCGCCAATTCTACCTCCGTTCCCTGTTTCTGTGAGGATAGGATCAGTAATTGTGAGGGCGCCGCCGGAGTCGATGATGATTTCACCGGGTATCAGACCGCTGGTGGCGATGGCTGAACCAGAGGGGGCGCCGTTGCTTATGTCGATGTCTCCCACGGCTTGTAGGAAGATGTCTCCCCCGCGTTCTCCTCTGGCGTTGGTGGCATGAGCTTTTGCTCGAATGTTGGTGTCTACTGTGATGGTGCCGCCCGACAATACCGTGAGGTTCCCACCGATCGCAGACCCTCCTTGACCATACAAATCAAGGTTTTCGCCACCAAGCAACACGTCGGACGCGGACTCTATGGTGAGAAACCCTCCGGTTGAACCTCCCGTCAGTTCGATGCTTCCATTGTTGGTTACTGTTCCAGAAGACTCGATCACAATGTTTCCACAGCTTTCACTGCCGTCGTCGCATATTGCTGTGAGTGAAGAGCCTGCCTCGATCAACAAACTGTTGCACAAGATCTTGGTTTCATTGTCTGCTTCACTCTTGGTGCTAAGGGCGCCATCGCCAGTGATCCGTACAGCATAAGCGCTCAGGTCTAGTTCACAGTTGCGGTTTAAGACCTTTTCTGAAGATATTATGCAGGATCCTCCCCCCATCATGTCGCAGACTGCTTCTGCCGTACAATCGACCGCCAATGCGGGCTTTACGAAACTGCTGAGCAGGACGATGAAAGAGAGAGACATGAACTTCTTCTGGGTTGGGTATAAATCTATCATGAGGTCACCCAGTTTGGATGCTAAACATAAGGTTCAATTGTTCACATGAGTATGGAGAGTCTGATGGCCATCGTTAAAGGTTTCATGTTTTGGAGTTTGGCAATGTTGCCAATATTTGGGTGTGCGTCCAAGGCAAACGCCAAATCGATGCCCGATTCGGTCGTCATGTTGAATGGCGAATCGATGGACACATCGCAATGGAAAGGCAAGGCCGTATTGTTTGTGAATGTGGCGAGCCGTTGTGGTTTTACAACTCAATATGACGGTCTTCAGGGACTGTGGACGAAGTACAAAGACCAAGGACTTGTTGTTGTGGGCGTACCCTGCAACCAGTTCGGTTCGCAGGAGCCTGGAAAAGCCGAGGAGATTCAGAGTTTTTGTCGGATCAATTATGGCGTCGACTTTCCGCTGTTGGACAAGCAAGATGTCAATGGCTCTAAACAAAGCCCTTTGTACCAATACCTGTTGGCGGGCCGTACCCCAGTGTTGTGGAACTTCGAGAAGGTATTGGTTGGGAAAGATGGTGCCGTGATTGAACGGTTTCGATCAGCGACAGCACCCGACAGCAGCAAGTTGGTTGCGGCCATAGAAGCTGCGCTGAAATAGTTTATTCGCCGTACAAGGCGCCTTGTCTGCTTCGCAAGTGGGCCATCAGATCGGCGACGGGATCGCGATCTCCTACTGCGGCGAGAAAGATTTCCGGTGCATCTTGAATGTGGCCATGGACATGAACTTTTTCGCGGAGCCATTGAAGGGCGGGTGTGAAGTCTCCTTGTGCGATCCGGTTCCAAAGATCCGGCACATCTTCTTCCATCTGATAGCGAAAGCTCGCAGCATAAAGGTTGCCAATCGTGTAGCTCGGGAAGTATCCGAACAGCCCATTGGACCAATGTACGTCTTGTAGGACACCCTCATTTGGAGTGGATGGCCGAATGCCCAAAAGGTTGGCGTATGCGTCATTCCACGCGTCTGGAAGGTCGGCTACTTGAATCTCGCCAGTGAGAAGTTTGAGCTCCAACTCGAACCGAATGACAATGTGCAGATTGTAGGTCGCTTCGTCCGCTTGAACTCGAATCAGGCTGCGTTCAACCCGATTGGCATGCCCAAACCACTGCTCAGCACTGATGTTGGTGTCTGGCCACTGGTCACGAATCATGGGTGCCAGCCACTGGAAGAAGGGCAGGGAACGACCCACTACGTTTTCCCAGAACCGACTCTGACTTTCGTGCAGGCCCATTCCGGCGGCCGTCGCCACGCCCGTGCCTGTATGGACCGAGGGCAGGCCTTGCTCGTACATGCCGTGGCCGGCTTCGTGAATGGTTCCCGTGAGGCCGCCGAGAAGATCATCTTCGTATAAGTGCGTCGTTAGACGGACGTCTCCAGTCCCCATCCCAACGGTAAATGGGTGTTCAGCGGGGTCCAAGCGGCCATCATCGAGCCGAAATCCGAGTGCGTCGATCACTGATTTGCTCAGTGCCTCCTGTCCGGCGATGTCCCAACGGCCGGTGACAGTTGCTGGCCCTTCTTTTCCGCTCACGGATGCAATGAATGCTGCAAGCTCTTCTTTCAGTCGAGCAAACATGGGCTGAAGTTGGGCTGTTGTAGAGCCAGGGTCGTATTGGTCGAGAAGGTGATCATATGGATGGTCTGCGGGGCCATGGCATGCGATTTCTTCTTTTCGCAGTTCGACCAGCCTTTCGACGCTGGACTGGAACAGCGAGAAATCATTGGCTTCTCTTGCAGCGAGCCAGGCTGAAAATCCGCTGTTGGATGCGGATGCAATCTCAGCCACAAGGCGAGTGGGTACGCGTGTCGCGCGTTCGTGGTCCCGTTGAACATTTCGGACGGATGCGGCTTTGATCGGATCGGTTTCGTCACAGAGTGCTGCAAGCCATGAGCCAACCTGCGGGTCTGCCAAACGGTCATGCATGATCCCGGTAAGGGTGGAAAGTTGGGCGCCCCGTTGAGAGCCTCCACCTTTGGGCATCATCGTTTGCTGGTCCCATTCCAATAGTTGGACCACTCCGCCCAATGCTTCAAGCTCGGTCAACCGTCCTTTCAGGGACTCCCAAGCTGTATCTACTGATGCCATGTCAAACTCCAAGTTGAGGTCTTCATAACCTTGCTCGCCGACCCGCCGCGTCTGGTTACAGCACCCTGCCTAACTTCCTACACGGGGACCGCACTTTGCTTCGATTCAATGATGCTGAACGGACCCTGGAACTGTCGGTTCATGATTTGGTCGATGCCGGCCCACCCACGGGACATTTAACGTTGAGTGCGGGCTGGTCGGGCCGCATGCGCATGATGGCGGGCCAACAAGTACACAGCACCTACCAGTCCTTTCGTTCACACATGGATCCTGATTTTGTGAAGGAAGCTCAGGTGCGCCACAAGGTTCTGGTTCGTGATTGGGAAGTCAGCATTACCGGCCGTATGGATGGACTGTGTCAGGAAGGAGACCACTGGATCGTCGAAGAAGTGAAGTCATCTGCACTTGGCTACGAAAGGCTGGAAAAGATGACAGTGGAAGACTTACCAAGAGCAGTTCTTCAACTGCGGATGTATCTTCACGCTTTGGCGGGACAGGGAAAGGAAGCCATCGGTCGATTGGTGTTGATCTCGATGAAGGATGGCACGCAGCATCTGCTTCATGTGGCCCCCGATCCGGACTTTGGGTTGTTTGTCGAACGGCAAGTGGATTGGATGCTGCGCAAACACGAAGTGGCGGTGGCTTGGCTCAATCGACGCAGATCTGTGTCCATTCCAGAACCCCACGAAGAATGGCGAAAGGGGCAGGAAGACCTTGCTGTAGAGGTGGAAGAGGCTGTGGCAAGTGAGTCACACCTGATGCTCACCGCACCGACCGGATTGGGAAAGACGGCGGCTGTTTTATTTGGTGCCCTGCGCAGCGCATATCGAACAGATCGTCGGATTTTCTTTGCGACGGCCCGTACGACTCAGCAAAAAATCGTGGAAGAAACGGTTGCTCAGTTGGCCCAAAAAGGGATGGCTGTTCGGGCCGTGAGCATTCGCGCCCGGGAAAAAGCGTGTCTGAACGAGGTGGTCGCGTGCAGGCCTGACTGCTGCGACTATGCCAATGGTCATCACGACAGGGCCCGTGAAGGGGGGGTGGTTGAGCGCTTGTGGGTTGAAAATGATGGTGTGATGAGGGTGCCAACCCCGGATGACGTTGAGTTGGTGGCCAAAGAACATACGGTTTGTCCATTCGCTGTAACGATGGATTTGGCCGCGNAAGCAGACATCGTCATTGGTGACTACAACTATTTTTTCGATCCCTCGCGCAGATTGAACTCCATAGCNGACTCNCTCGATGATTGGATTGTGATNGTTGATGAAGCCCACAACCTGCCAGATCGGGCGCGCTCCTATGCTTCTCCTTCATTGTCTGCGTCATTGGTTGCACAGGCGATTGATGGCTTGGAAGCACTGCCCGTCTACGATGCAATCACCGAAATTGTGCGCGAGGTAGACGACTTTCTACAGGCGGGAATGGATCGCTTGTTGGGAGTCGATGAGGCCGCTTTTCCTCTTGAGGACGGGTTGGATCTTCGACACATCCAGGAATTGGCGGGTCGCATTGATTCGGTGGGTATGGACTATGCCTTGCTGAAAAGTGAGCATCGAGCCTTTGAAGAGGGCGACCCGTTTACCGAAATTGCCAGGCAAATCACACGAATCCGTTTGGTGTTGGAGCGGGCCGGTGAAGAAACAGTTGCGATTTGGAAGCGCAAGAATCGGCGGTCAACCGGGGGACTGCGCTTGTTGTGTAGAGATCCCGCCCCATTGTTGAAACCCCTCTTTGCGGAGGTGGGTAGTTCGGTACTGATGTCGGCGACACTTCAACCGGTTGAATTTTATGGAAGCATGTTTGGTTTGGGTGATGATCGACGCATCGAGGCTCAGTACGAGAGTCCCTTTCCTCCTCAAAACCGGCGCGTGTTGGTGGTCCCCGATGTGTCCACTGAATTTAAAAAGCGAGAAAGGGACAAAACGGCAATCGCTGCGCATGTAGAAGCGACCATTCAAGCGGTGCCAGGAAATGTTGCGGTCTATTTTTCGAGCTTTGCTTTGCGGGATTTGATTTGTGCCGAGATGGGGTTGATTGGTCGCCCCGTGATTTTCCAAGAACGCAATATGGACGAGACCGACCGGGCTGTGGTGCTGGACGTCATGGCCCGAGGGGANGGCCATGTTTTGATGGGGGTTTTGGGGGGGATCTTCGCTGAAGGGATCGACTTGCCTGGTACGGGTTTGCTGGCCGCCATTATCGTGGGTCCCGCATTNCCCGCTGTGGGGCTTGAGCGTAGGCTGATGAGTGCATGGTTCCAAGAACGGTATGAGCATGGTTTTCGGTATGCCTATCAAGTTCCTGGNATGGCCCGTGTGGTTCAAGCGGCGGGCCGTGTGATTCGNACGCCTGAAGATGAAGGCGCAATAATTCTCATNGATCGTCGGTTTCTNCANAGNGACTACCAGCGTTTTTTTCCAGCNTCCTGGTTTCCAATTCGGACCAATACGCCGTCGGATGAATTGAACGATCTTTGGACCGAACAAGTGGTTACAGAGTCGGGCTGTGAAAGTTGAATCCCATCTCGAAATTCGATCACCCATAGACNAGCTTGAGTCTTNGTTGGTTCGTCAGGATTTAAAACGTCCTGGTGCGGTTCCGTCAGATGTCGTGCAAGCGCTTCGCTATGTGTTGTCATTTGCACGCATGACCACAGTTCGAAATGAAGCGGGCGAAGACTTGGAATTGGGCGAAAACCTCGCTCCGCATCGATGGCGCGTTCAGGAAGCGTTGCGACCGTACTTGGAAGAGAAGGGTGAGGGGATTGAAGGGGCGGTCAAGGTNCTNCCNGNTCTNNTAAAGGGAACGCGTAAAGAACGAGCGCGGATTCTGGAAAGCTTGGCACTTGATAGAGAGAGCCTGGAAGCAGAAGTGACCACCCGGCAACTCGTCGTTGTTGCCGGTGGCGGTGGCGGCTCGGGCTATGGCTATGCGGGTGGCTATACGATGCTAAACCGGTATGGTCTGCAGCCTGAACTCGTGGCAGGAACCTCCATGGGATCCCTGTTGGGTGTATTCCGCGCCCGAACTCGACAATTTGATTTGGCACCAATGGTGGCAGCGGCNGAAAGTCTNTCTTGGCAAAAGGTGTTTCGCGTACTCGACCTAGACAGCCGATATGGTTTGCCCGCTACTCTTCGTTTGTATCTTCGTGCGGCAATAGGCCATCTTTTCGAACGTCCAGATGGCGGCACCATGACCCTTGCGGATTTGGAGTTGCCGATGCTTGTTGTGGTCACCGGGATCACCGTTGATGGCCTTAAACATGACCTTGGCTACTACGAGCATTTCTTGGATGACTTTGCGAAGCCAGGCAAAATTTTCCGGCGTTCTCGTTTTGCGAGAGTGGGGCGCATCGCGAGCATCTTTAAGGAAATGGCCGCTTCTCCAGAGTCACTTCGAGAAATCGTGTTTGGCTCAGATGAGATCACGCGACAATCAGACGTCATTGATGCGGTTGGGTTCTCCAGCGCGATCCCTGGTTTGATTCACTACGATATTTACCGAGACGATGCACGGATGCGCAGGCTTCTCGACAATCTATATGGGCAAACTGGCATTACGCGTTTGCTGGAGGGTGGGGTAGTCAACAATCTGCCGTGTCGTCCAGCCTATGAAGCGGTGATGTCGGGCCGCTTGGGGCGAAGGAACCCCTTTGTGTTTGCCATGGACTGCTTTGCACCTCGCGCGCGGAGTCCCATATTCATGCCCGTACAGCAGATTGTTCGTGCCAATGTGCTGCGGAACTCCGCCTATGCTCACACCGTCTTTAATTTGAAGCGAAGGTTGAATCCGCTGAACTTGGTTCCCAAAATCAAGGATATCACCAGGGCCATGGAATGGACGATGGAGGAATTGGAACCGGAAATGCCCTACGTTCAACGGATGTGTGAAACGCTACCGGTTCTTCAAGATGACTAAGGTGCAAATAGAATTCGTACGGCGCCACTAAGGGTTCCCAATGTGCTGTCGTCCGGCTCAGCGATGGCGATATCCGGGAATGTGTCTCCGTTGACGTCGCCCAGTCCCAGCACTCGATAGCCAGCCAGATGGTCTCTGGCTGTTCCGTAAAAAATGGCTTCCGATTCATCGGCTGTAAATGTACCGCCCGCCATCAAATCAGCACCGTCGAACAACACAGCCGCCCCAGCTTCTGGAGAGCTGCGATCCGATTTGGGGATCCCGATTAAGATTTCGTCCATACCATCGGTATTCATGTCTCCTGCACAGGATAATGAANACCCGAGATTGGCATCTGTATCGTCGGATGTGAACGTCGCATCTGCATCCGCCAAGCTGATGAGTTCATCGGAACCGATACCTGATCCCCACAGCAAATATGCTCGACCACTTTCACTGCTGGAGTCGCTGTTGTACGGGGAACCAACCATGATGTCTGGAGTGCCATCTCCGTCGGCATCGAAATTACCTTCGATGGCGGTTCCTGCCTCGTCCCGTGCAGACTCTCCCGTGATGCGAACGTCTGCATCGGCAAGCATGATGGTGGAGTAGGAGATCGCACCGTCTCCGTACACCACATACACACGGCCGGCTTTGGTCTCACCCGTTGAATTGGTGGGTGCGGAGATGAGCAGGTCGGTGATCCCATCTCCATCGATATCACCTGCAGATTTGACCTTGTCGCCGGCCCGTCCAGCCTCTCCTTCGATTCGGTTGGAGTCTTCCAAGTCCAGCGTACCCCCACCGCTGATGTCTGCACCGGTGACCAAGTATGCGGCACCGGACCATGTCGCTGGACCGTCAAAGCGAGGTGCCCCGACCAGAAGTTCGTTCAACCCGTCTCCATCCATGTCGTCGACGTAGCTNAGTGAGTATCCAGCCAGTTCACCATTGGTGGCACCGTGTAGCAGCGTTTCGGCATCATCAAATTCCAAATCTCCGTCTGGAGTGTCACCACCATCGAAGAAAATACCAACCAGCCCGTCGTCGGGTTCGATGACATTGTGTGCATAGGCCCCGATGACAATGTCTGGAACCGTTGCATCACCACCTACATTGCCGCCACCAGCCAACGCGAATCCGAGCTTTTCGGCGGTTTGAGTGCCGCGAATCACACGATATGCATCGTCTAAGCTTACGGTAGAAATTTCCACATAATGGCTGGCCAATACCAGATAGGCCGCCCCTGCATTGGATGCTCCATCGTCGTTTCTGGGGGCGCCAACCAAGATGTCTGGAAGTCCGTCTCCATCCATATCTCCAGCGTTTGCGAGTGCGTCGCCTGCATGGTCGCTTGAGCTGACTCCCAAAAGGTGGCCGTTGGAATCATCAAGAGAGAAGGGGTCGTCACCCCAGCCGGTGTATCGCCACTCTGGCACGACCGATGCTGTTGCGCTTGGGCCAGCATCGGTGGAATCGTTGGCCGTCGTGGTACACGTCCAGGTCTCTCCAGCATAGGTGTCTTCGCCTGGTACCGTGTCACCGGTCAACGTTGTGGTGGTGGTACTGGTGAACGGAACACCATCTACCGTCCATGACATGTCATATGAGAGCGCATCCCCATCGGGATCGGTGGCTCCAGAATCAATGGAACACACNATGTCTTGTTTTCCTGCAGCAGGCTCTTCGGGAAGAATGGATATGGACGGTGCCGAGGGTGCAGAATTGTCGATTGTGATGGGCGCTGTGGTGGTTGCATCACTCATGGTTGTGCCGTCATCGACCCGTACAGACACGGCGACAACATCGTCTCGGTCAAAGTAGAGAACACCATCAAGGCTATCGCTTGTTTCGGAAACGATGGATCCGTTGACAGTCCACTCATAGAGAACCGTNACAGTGTCCATGTCAGGATCACTGCTTGATGTCGTGACCGTGAGCACCGTGTTCGTTGTGGCTGTGCTGGGACTCATCACAACGCCATCCACTGTTGGCGGCGCATTCTGAATGGTGACCGAGTCCGATGTGACCGGGGTGCCTGCTTCGATGGGGTCTGACGGGGTCACTTCACAATGAACCCCATCTTCTTTTGCAAACCAACTGCTGTCCAACGATGTCGTTGTGACGCCCACATCAATGCCATTGATGTACCAACGCACACTGGTTGTGACGGTGTCACCATCCGCATCTGTTTTGAGACCTTCGTCACATGTCAACACGTCAAGTACGGAGGGTAAAGTTGGGGAAACGGATGCTGAATGCAACACTGGGGGAACGTTGACTCGAACTTCAGTCGAGCGTACCGGTGCGCCGGAACCTTCGTCATCCGATGGTGTGATTTCACAGGAGATGAAGGAGCCGGGACTGAAGTCTGTGGGGCCGAGTGTGTCTCCCCGATCCGTCAAAACGATGTCGTCGACAATCCAGTCGACCGTCAAACTGATTGTGTCGGCGTCATCGTCTGTGGCCCCCGATGCGGCACAGTTCAGTGTATCCGTACTGCTCGGTGTGGTGGGTGTAATGGTGGTTGAAGTGATGCTGGGCACAGTGTTGATGATGGACGCTGTGGCCGTCGCACTTGGACCATCGGCCGAACCATCGTTGGGTGTGACTTGGATGGTCCAGCTTTGCCCTTTTCGGGTCGCATCAGAAGGAAGCCGGTCTGTGNTCGAGGCGAGAGAAAGCTCCCCATCAACACTCCACGAATAGGTGTATGAAACTGCAGAACCTTCTGGGTCAAAACTTTCCACATCGATGGTTGCACGAAGATCGCTGGTTGTGGCTGATGGGTCTGGGTCGAGAGACACTTCGGGTCTGCTTGGTGGTTGATTGATGATCACTGAAATCGTTGTTGTGGTGAACATGAAATCCGAGTCTGTGACCGTCATGGTGATGTTGTGGGTTCCAGCCCGCAAATCAGTCGCTGTAATGCCGGCGAGTCCCACAGTGTCAGCGGTGTCACTTCCAAGCAGCCCATCAAGATCAGACTCCCATTGAACTTGGAGCAAATCTTCGCTGTCTTCTAAATCATTGACGACCACACTGAACCCAATGGGTTCTCCTTCTGTGATGATGCTTCCGTCGTCTGGGCTGAAAGATACGAACTGTGGGCGAGAACGAATTGAAAGGTGAATGCTGTCACTACAGGTTTCACCCATTTCATCTTCGACGGTCAGAAGCACCCGGTGAGTACCCGCAGAAAGTGTGTCGGTACTAAACCAAAGTGTCCCATCGGAATCGGGAGTCATGGTGTCCAAAATGCCATCGCGATCACTCTCCCAGGTCACGGTCAGTTCTTCTGGTCCTATGTCCGGATCGGTGGCTGTTCCGGATATTTCGATGGTGGCATCTTCTTCGAATACGGCATCATTGTCTGGGGCGGTGATGGTGCATAAAGGCGCCTCATTTTCATCCCCAACTTGAAAGCTGACTGTGTCGGATGAACGCCGCCCGGCAAGGTCTTCGGCCCACAGAATAAGTGTGTGGTTTCCTTGGCTTAAGAAGGTCGTATCAAGGACACTCCCATCGTCTTCTGCAGCGGTCTCCAAGGGAAGCATGCCGTCGACGGAGCTTTCCCAGTTCACGATCAATTCGGTTGCTTGGTCTTCTCCGTCCTCGACCCACCCTTCAAGTGTGATGGGTTGATCCGAATAGAACCGTTCACCATCGCTGGGTGCCAAGATCATGACGGTGGGTGGCATGTTTGCCAGGGGATCCATGTCGATACGGGTGGTGTGATTCGCATTTCGTGGATCGGATACGATGAGTGAAACGCTGATAATTTCACCTGAAATGTCATCGGGACTCATGGTGATTGAACAGCGGGTGGAACCGTCAGACTCTGGCTGTATGTCCACGCAGACGTCGCGTTCTGCAATCCGCCATGTGGTGGACAGTTCATCGGCGCTATCATCATCATCAGACACGATGCCGATGAACTCTGTTTCCGTCCCTTCGACCAGAGGATCTCCGTCTTGATGAGAAGAAATAGATGCAAAAGGCTCCGAATTAAAAGCCGTCACTTTGTGATCTTGACATGCCACGCTTCCCAGGCTGATGATAAACATCGCCACCATAAAGGCTGGTGGTCTCTGGAATTTGTGTCGTTGAACCATTCTGCGAAACACCATTGGTAGTTTCCATTCTACCTTTGTTCGTCGTTTCGGTGTGGGTCGGGATACGATACCCGTATGCTGAGCAAGCCAAGTTCCACAATTGAGACGATCTACAATGAAGATGTCGATAGCGGATACCACACCGGTGGTGTGACCGAATTGTGGCAACACCGCCGGTTGATGTGGGCATTTGTTCTTAAAGATTTGAGGCACAGATATACCGGCAGTTCCATTGGCTTCTTTTGGACAGTCATCACGCCTTTGTTGGAACTGATGACGTACACATTTGTCTTTCACGTGCTGATTGGTGTGAAGTTCCACCCGGCTGGCGGGNGGTCCAACTATGCGTTGTTTCTTTTTGGTGGAATGGTCACTTGGATGGCCTTCGCCGAAGGCGTGACTCGGGCGACGCGCTCGATCACAGAACATGCGCATTTGATTAAGAAGTTGAATTTTCCAGCCATCGTTCTTCCGGCGCATCTGATCGTCAGTGCGGTTCTCAATCAGTGCATTCGTCTCAGTGTGTTGTGTGGCGCTGCGGTGGCCTTTGGCCATGGATTGAGTTGGCACTTGCTTTTGGTGCCCTTGGTGGTGGTGGTTCAAACCGCCCTCGTGCTGGGCATTGGTTTGCTGCTTGCCACCATGAATGTGTATTTCCGCGACACCGGACATTGGCTGCAGAGCGTGCTGTTGCTCGGAATGTTTGTGACGCCTATTTTTTACCCAGCGAATGTCTACCCTGTTCGATTCAAACTGCTCCTTCAACTCAACCCCATCGCGCACTTGGTTGGGGTGGTTCAGGAACTCATGTTGAATCATCGGTTTCCGCATCCGCACTCCATCATCGTTTCCGTCATCGTGGCCGGTATCTGTTTGGTGATCGGATATTCGGTGTTCCACCATCACCGAGATAAGTTCGCAGACTTGGTATGAGTTCACCTTTGGGTGATTGATGGCAGTGCGCAGGGATCCGGAGGATCGTTAACGATCGCATCTTGAATGGACCACAGTACAGCGTTTTCGCTTGAATGTGTGGGGTCTCCCAGTACCATGTGCAGCATTTCCTCATGAGCGGGGTGCCCTTCAATCTTTTTATCGAGCAGTACGGCTGTGAAACCCAAGTCGTGCAGTGTCGCGAGGTCTGCGGCTGCACAAAGGTAGGTGGATGGACTCAACGGACTGTCCGCACTGGGGCGTGCGGGTGGGTTGTGCAAGAACTGCACGGACAATCGAGCAAGGTAGCTGAGTAGGAGCCCACCATCCTCTCCGTGTGGAGGTGCCGTGGATATGGATCGTCCGTGGGTTCGCTGCCACAGACGGTGCGCATCGCTACGCTCGCGGTTCGGCTGAGGCAGTTGGAGAATCGCTCCTTTTGGCACCGTTCCAAGTGCTGTGGCCACGCCAGCAGGGGCGGATGAGTTGATGGTGTGTGCCTGTGTGTAAATGACCGATGGAAGCGCCTGGTCGACAAATGCAAGCAGGAGAACTCCCAAGGTGATTCCGTCGCGTCGCACTTTATGCAGGGCTTCGACACCCCTCATCGCTGCAATCCCCAAAGGAATAGACACAAGAGGGGCCACCATCCACCATGCCGAGAGTTGTTGGAGTGCAGGTATGGATTGACCCATATGATAGGCGGGCAGCATAAAACGTGTGCTTTCTGGTTCTGTGCCCCCAGACAACAGAATTCCCCATGTCGCGACCAAGAGCCACCCAGCGGTTCCTCGAGGCCGCGCGGACACGCCCGCCAATGCGAGTATCAGGATGCCCAATGACGGCAGGGCGACCGACGCTGTGGCAGGGAGTACAAGGGCGCCTTTTGCTTGGTGAATCCATGCTGGCGCCAACAGGCCAGGAGAGACATCGTAGACCGTTGAATCCGCATGTTCCAAAGCGATGATTGTCACTCCAGTCAGCAATCCAGGCGCCATGCTTAGCCCGGTTCTTAGCAGAGAATCCCGTCCTTCCAAGTGGCGAGTCATGATGACAGCCATGGGTACTGTCATGGCGATAAACAGTGTGGTCAGTGGCCATGGCCCGAGCATTCCAGCCGTGTAGACAGTGGCTGCAGCAACTCCACTGAGCCAATGAGCCCGAGGCTGCATCCATATGTGAAGAAGGGCCAGAAACAGGGGTGTCCACATCAATGATGTTGCACCCACACCAAGGTGTAGCAGCAGCGGCGACCAGCCTGTCGCACCAACCACTGCGATCACAAAAGTGATTCGCGCCAAAATAGTCCCAGTTGGACTCAGTCGTTGTGCCAACCAAATCGTACCACCGATCAGGACCATGAACCCCGTGAGCATGGTCGCATTCCAAGCACCCACCACGCTTCCAAAGAGGTGGGCCAACCCACCAGCAATCATGGTTGGCAATAGAGCGGTATCTGAAAGCTGTTGTGTGGCTGCGGGGTACCCCATTCGCACCGCATCACCACTGGCTTGGTCGGCATATGCCCAGATGCGCCACAACTCTATTGGGGCTGTCGAACCCGGGGTTCCCAATGCAGACTGCCCCCAGTCATTGAGTGCCGGGCCGGCGAACAGGCCTGCAAAAACGACACCAAGGAGCAGGGGTGTGAGTTGGTACCAACGTGTTGACATAGGAGTTCAGGATAACGGAATCCGCACTCCAACCCCGTAGGCAATGCATTTCGGTGGTAGCCTGAGTCCGTGCGTGAAGTAATGGATCGAATCCTGACCCTCGTTCGGGCCCGATACCCGATGCTTATGCTCGTGACTCACGAGGAAGAGCGGGTTGGTCGTGCCCTTGAGCGTTTGGCCGCCGAGGAGAGCCACGCGTTGTATCGGTGGCGAGCAACCGAAGGTTTGGTTGGCCCAGAGGGTCCCGTGGATGGAACCCATGAGTTGACCGATGCGTTGGTTGCATTGGATAAACTGAAAGATTCTGGATTCTTGGTGCTTCATGATGTTTCGGCATGGTGGGGAGAAGCCCGGATCCTGAGGCAGCTTCGTGATCTTGCTTTAAAGGTTGGCCCCCGTGGCCAAACCTGCTTTTTAGTGGGCTGTGACAGCCGGATTCCTGTCGATCTGGAAAAGGAGATCACGATTGTCGATGTTCCGCTTCCAGAGCGAGAGGCTGTGGGTAAACTGCTGGCCACTTTGGTGAAGGCAGAGAAGCTGGATCTTCCTCCCGAACGGTTCTGGCGTTTTGTGGACGGGTGCTTGGGTTTGACCGAACGGGAAATCAAGCGTTTGTTGGCGCGCATCGTGATGAGTGGCGAGGGTTTTTCGGAAAATGATCTCAGCGCCTTGGTCGAGGAAAAACGACAGGCGATTCGCCGAAGTCGATATTTGGAGTTTTGGAGCGCTGCTGGCAAGGTGGACGACGTCGGGGGGATGGATGCCCTCAAAGAGTGGTTGGAACAACGCTCCAAAGGGTTCACGGATGGCGCCCGCAAGTTTGGTCTTCCTCAGCCAAAGGGATTGTTCTTGCTTGGGGTTCAGGGTTGCGGAAAATCCATGATGGCCAAAGCGGTGGCGGACATGTGGAGAATGCCTCTGCTGCGCCTGGATGTGGCCGCCGTATTCTCTGCGGCAGGATCGGAAGACGAGAGCCTTCGGGCCACGATGAGAGTTGCAGAGAGATTGGCTCCAGTGGTGCTGTGGATTGACGAGCTTGAAAAAGGTTTTATCTCCATGGCAGAGACCGGTGGCGGGCAGTCCTTCGGGTCGTTCCTGACGTGGATGCAGGAGAAGACTGAGCCTGTGTTTGTTGTGGCTACGGCCAATGATGTGCGGCATTTACCACCGGAATTGATGCGTAAAGGTCGTTTTGACGACATCTTCTTTGTTGATCTTCCAGATGTACACGAACGACTCCAGATTTTGGAAATCCATCTTCGTCTTCGTGATCGAGATCCTCACGCATTTGATCTCACACAGGTGGCAGAAGAGACAGAGCGTTTTTCCGGTGCCGAATTGGAGCAGGTTGTGGTGTCTGCATTGTTCACAGCTTTTGCTGAAGAGCGGCAACTGTGCTTTGAAGATCTGGTTGAGGCTGCACGGGATTCGGTTCCACTTGCAGTCACGATGGATGATCACATCAAACAATTGCGGGAATGGGCCAGGCCAAGAGCCCGCAGAGCAAGCATTGATCGTCACCGCGTAGACTTTTTCGAACACTGGGAAGAAGCAGAATAGAGCATTCCATGGCCATGCCTTGGGATAGAAATCTTTGCTTGAAGGGAGAGTGAATGCGCTGTGCTGTGATCGGAGCTGGAAGTTGGGGTTCTGCCTTGGCAATTCAGCTTGCGAGATCTGGGGATGAGGTCTGGATGTGGGCTCGCAATGAAGAGGCTGCAGCGGACATTGAGACCCATCGAGAGAATCGGCGGTATCTACCCGGTATTCCCATGCCGAAAGACTTGGTTTGTTCATCGGATTTGCAGACCGTTTTGAAGGACGCCCAAGTTGTACTCAGCGTGGTGCCAAGCCAAGTACTTCGACACGTCATGAGCGAAGCTGCTCCCTTTATTGAGCAGGATGCGGTGGTTTGTTGTGCGAGTAAGGGCATTGAAAATGGTTCGTTGATGACCATGCACGAAGTTCTCGTGGATGTGTTGCCTACCCACCTACACGCTCGCCTGTGCGCTTTGGCGGGTCCGAGTTTTGCCAGAGAGGTTGCCGAGGATTCGCCCACCGCTGTGGTGGTGGCTGGACATGATGATGCGGCGACCCATCGGGTGGCAGAAGCGCTGCATGGGGGGAATTTCCGGGTCTACCACACCGACGACGTGATCGGTTCAGAACTGGGTGGTTCACTCAAGAATGTCATTGCCATCGCGTGTGGGGTGGCCGACGGTATTGGTGCAGGGCTGAATGCTCGCGCGGCTCTTATTACCCGCGGACTCGCTGAGATAAGCCGCTTGGCGGTAGCAAGAGGAGCCAATCCTCTCACGTTGGCCGGTCTGGCGGGTATGGGCGATTTGGTGCTGACTTGTACGGGCGATTTGAGCCGAAACCGACGTGTTGGGTTGGGGCTGGGCGAAGGCAAGACTTTGGCTCAGATTCTCGAAGAATTGGGCCAGGTGGCTGAGGGAGTCAAGACGACGAAGAGCGCATTGAATCTCGGGCGTCATGCAGGTGTAGAGATGCCCATCACACAACAAGTGTATTCCATGTTGTACGACGCGAAACCGGTGCCAGAAGCACTGCGTGATTTATTGGGTAGAGAACGGAAAGCCGAGCGGGATTAAGGGACGCTTGGTCCTATCCGCGTGTCGGCTCCCAGTTGACCTCTCTTAGGAAACTGCCCCGCAGGTATTCTTCTTCGATGCGGGAGGCGATGTCATCAACATCACGGAATCTGTCCCAATCCACTCGGATGACGGGAATGGTGCGAGAGATATTGGCTACAAATTCTTCATATCCGTCGTACAAAGCCGTCAGATATTCCAGGCTAATGCCTGACTCTACGTCGCGGCTGCGTTCACGAATCCGTTCCATGGAACGTTCTGGTTTTACATCCAGGTACACGATCACATTTGGGCGACACATGAAGTTCGACATGTTGCGAAACAAAGAGAGGTAGTTCTCGTAGTCA
>PALY01000122.1 GCA_002707085.1 Deltaproteobacteria bacterium | reverse complement strand
ACATGATCGGCGGGATCTACGCCCCGGGATGCGGCCAAAGATCGGATGGCACGCGCTGCCGTTTCCGCAGCAATCTGTTTGAATCCGGTAGCGGCTTCCTCGATGGGCATACCGGGCGCAACCTTTGCGATCACTGCCCGAGAAGCTTCTTGGTCCAATGGTAAGTCATGGTCGACCCCACACACATGTGGAAACCGTGGAAGACGGCCCAAAGCCACTTCCGCATCGGTCAGTGTTGCAGGTCCTCCACGGCCATAGGCGGCAGGACCAGGGTTCGCCCCAGCAGACCGTGGTCCCACTGTGAAGATGCCATCTTGGACGCCCAATAAAGAACCCCCTCCTGCGGCCACGGTTTCAAGATGAAGGCTTGGAACCCGTAAATGTAGGCCGGCGATGTCAATGTGATCGGTACGTTCAGGGTTTCCTTCCACACGACACACATCGGTGCTGGTCCCGCCCATATCCAGGCCAAAAGCGGGAGTGGAACCCACTGCGCGAGCCAGTGCCGCGGTAGCGACTACACCGCCTGCGGGGCCAGAAAGAACAGCATTGGCTCCGGACCATTCGCCTTGTTGACTGAGGCCACCATCGGAGCGCATATACATTCCGGGCGCCGTCGGAAGCAGTGGGGTGAGGGCGGCATCGGCCAATGTGGTGTGCAGGCGAGATAAATACCCGCGTGATGGGGCGATTTGGTGTCCTACAGAGATGTGCGAAAAGCCAACATCTGTACAAATGGATTTGAGTTGAATTTCCGTTTGAGGATGGAGAGGCCCATGAATCAATACGATGGCCACAGCATCTATTCCACGCTCTTTCCATTCCATCAATGCGCCGATGTCCACGCTTAATGGTGATAGAACACGCCCTTGCGCGCTGATCCGGCCGCCGACTTCCACTACACCCGTACAGAGTGGTTCGGGTCGCTCTATGTTCAAACTGAATAGGTCGGGTCGAACCTGATCCCCAACCCAAGGCATGTCGGAAAAGCCTTCGTTGGTGAGAAGCAGCACAGGTGTGCCATTTCGCTCCAGTAGCGCGTTTGTTGCCACGGTTGTTCCGCGGCGGACCGCGCTGCAGTCTTCCAGGTCTTTGGTCACCATGCTTTGATTGCTCAGGGCTTTTTCGACTTCGATCCTACCGTCATCGTGTACGCGCACAATGTCGGTGAACGTTCCGCCCTGGTCCATCCACATTCGAGTCATAACGGACCCGTACCTACGTCAGTTGGCTTGGATATTCAACTGGTTTGAAATGTTTCCGGCTCGATCTTTGAGTGCCAAATCCATCAGTACTTCTACACTGTCATCGGCCACTTCAATCGCGAAGAAAACGACACCCTCGTCGGCCAGATGAATGGCGCCTGTTCCATCAATGGAGATCAGTTGCTCTTCGGCTTCCTCGCCACCAATCGAAGCAGACATCCATACTTTTCCACCATCGATATCATTGTCGACGTCTGTATAGGTCATGCGGGTTTCGATGACCCATGCAATGCCTGGATACTCGTCAAAGACTGCATCAACCTCTAGAAGGACTGGCGGTTCCCCGCCTCCTGGAGGGTCATCTGGGTATCCGCCCGTATCGTCTCCAGGTGCGTCTGTTGGGGAACCTGTGTCGTCGCCTCCAACGGTATTGATGTCGTTTGAGGTTCCACCTCCGCCCATCATCAGGAGTTTTTCTCCACGCTTACATCCGGAAGCGAAAAGAATTCCAATACAAAGGGCGGTCGTTTGTGCGATGTGTATATTCACGTCTGGTCTCCTGCGACTGAGCCGCTTATCCGAGCAACCGTTGTATACAATGACCCAGCCTTGGGTGTACATGCAAGCCCCGGAGATGAGTGATGCGAAAGATGTTGGTTGCTGTTCTCGGTCCATGCGGTGCGGTGGCGGCGGCGACCATCGGATTTATTTGGTGGGAACGCGGCGCACCGCCTGGTTTTAATCCCACCCCCCATCCGGTCACCGTCTCCAGTATCAACAGGGAAAATCGGGGCGTTCGCATTCGTGGAACTGCCCATTATGAAGTCCGGCTTCGTCAAAAGATGGAAGATGGGTCGGTCTATTATATTTTTCCTTTGATGAAGGCCGAAGATACCCTTGGCCGCGAAATCAAAGTGTTGGTGCGAGCAGAGCGAATGCCGGATGCAATGACGACATACGAAGATATGGAAGTCGATGGTTTGGCCCGCCCACCTGGAACGAAGGTCGGACCCAAAACACGAGAGAGTTTATTGGATGGTGGGTACCATTTTGCGGAAGGCTATGTGTTGGTAGAAGCCTTTGCTATTCGCGACTAGCTTCGTAGAACGCTTGTTCCTGCGTACCGAGCCACGGGTCCGAGTTCTGATTCAATCCGCAAGAGTTGGTTGTACTTTGCCACCCGTTCGGACCGGCAAGGCGCCCCTGTTTTGATTTGTCCGGCATTGATGGCCACAGCCAAGTCAGCAATCGTGGTGTCTTCGGTCTCGCCAGAACGGTGGGAAATGACGCATCGATAGCCATTTTTGTGCGCCAACTCGATGGTGTCCAAGGTTTCAGACAAGGTCCCGATTTGATTCACCTTGATGAGTACAGCATTGGCCACACCTTCGGAAATACCGCGTGCCACTTTGTCCACGTTGGTAACGAACAGGTCATCACCGACCAGTTGAACTTTGTCTCCAAGGGCTTGCGTAAGGCTACCCCAGCCGTCCCAATCGTTCTCATCCAGCCCATCTTCTATGCTGAAGAGTGGGAATTTCTCGCACAGACTTTGGTAATACTCCACCATTGCAGCCGCGTCTTTTTGGCCGCCGTCAATCGTATACAGTCCGTCAGCATGAAACTCTGATGCCGCCACATCGAGGGCCAAATAGACATCTTTGCCCAAGTTGTATCCTGCATTGGTGACCGCCTCTCCGAGCAGTTCTAATGCTTCTTCGTTGGACCCAAGGTTGGGTGCAAATCCACCTTCATCACCAACCCCGGTCGCCAATCCGCGTGCCGTCAGGATTTTCTTGAGGGTGTGGAACACTTCAGCACCACAGCGGAGGGCTTCTGCAAAACTGTCTGCACCGACGGGTACGATCATGAATTCTTGGATGTCGACGTTGTTGTCAGCGTGAGACCCTCCGTTCAGAACATTCAACATGGGAACGGGCAGGTCTCGCCCACCGGTTCCTCCGATGTAGCGATACAGCGGCATGCCCATCACTCTCGATGCAGCATTGGACACGGCGAGTGAGCATCCCAAGATGGCATTCGCACCCAAACGACCTTTATTTTCGGTTCCATCGAGCTCGATCATTCGCTGATCGATCCCTCTTTGGTCGAATACATCGAGTCCAATCAGTTGTGGCGCCAGCACGGAACGAATGTTTTCCAAGGCTTTTTCAACACCTTTTCCAACCCACCGATTTTTGTCGAGATCCCGCAATTCTACAGCTTCATGTTCACCGGTAGATGCGCCAGACGGGACAGCTGATCGGCCGACCACGCCCTCTTCTGTGGTGATTTCCACCTCGACAGTGGGGTTCCCGCGGGAGTCCAGAATCATTCGTCCATGTACGTCAAAAATAGCGGACATTGTCGCTCCAAAGTTGATTCGCCGGGGTATCGCTGCCTTAAGCGCATTGCAACCAGAGACAGTGATGGATACCAAAGATGTCCTCTGTAGGGGATGTCATGCGACCTTCTGTCTTGCTTTCGTTGTTCTTCTTTTCAACTGCTGCTTCTGCGGCGACTNGTATCGACCNATATTTGGGTTCGATTGGCTCGGCTTCTATGGAAGCAGAACGGGTNGATGTCACCCTTTTTGGTCTTGCTGACGGCAGCCGCCTACCGGCTGTAAAAGTCACGATCGATGGAGGAGAGTANCTGTTTGCGCTTCGNTCTTCGACGAATGCGATCTATGTCAGTGAACCTGTGGCCAAGAGGTTGGGCTTGGAAAGCAAGGAAGGAAACAAGAAATTGTTGAACTTCCACGGAAAAGACCACAAATATANGCTTGGTGGTAAGCGCTCCTACGCATCACTTGCAGAAATGAAGATCGGTGGGTTGACGCTATCTGATCTGNNGGTAGCNACGACCCTTCCCAGTNCAGANTATGNNNNTNACGGAAGGCGGGAAGAATTCACAGTTGGCGGGCATCATTGGTCTTGGCGCATTGCCGTCAGATATCTCNTGGTCTGTGTCGCCATCGACGGGCATGGTGAGCTTCGTTCAAGGGTCAGAAACTTTTGAGGCAGGCGACTCTGCGATCACCGTCCCNTATGTCGACGTCGAATCTGATNAATTGAAGTACGGAAAAANCAAGATCCAGTTTTTGTACCAGACACTGCTGGTGGATGCTGAAATCGGCGGTGTGCCGATGGANTCTGTTCTTGAAATCGGACACCCCAGTTCGACACATTTGTCGGTCGCCGTAGCGCCTGAAACGGAGGGTGCTGTTGAGCAACAAGAAATTCAGTTTGATCATCAGCGTCGAGTCAGAGACTTGTACGTTCATTATGTCGACACCTTGATCGGTGGACAATCCTTNGGTCACTCATGGTCTGTGCAAACCACGCGGCCATCTGATCTTGCTCTGCCCAACGAAGCCATGATTGGNCCGGCTGTGCTGGGTGACTACGANATTGCCGTGAATCGNCCTNANGGAACNGTCACGCTGACCAAGGCAGATGTACAAAATCGCGAAGACCCCATGCCNTTTCTGATCGCTCAAGCAAAAGCTTGGATTGAAGCAAGTTCATCTGAAGAAAGCGAAGAAGGTAAGGCGTCGGAAACAGCATCGGATGATGGTGCANCCGATAAGCCTTTGGGCAGNGCTGCAGATTGGATTTCGCTTTCGAAACTGTATGTCCAGACAGGGGATTTGGAACAGGCNCTCACTGCTGTGGCCAATGCCAGCTCATTGGACGAAAANGGCTGNGAAACATGGCTTCATCGCGGTGATGTNGAAATCAAAGCGGGACGGNTTGCGGATGCGATTGTCTCCTTTGAGAAGTCTTCGGATCTGTACCATGCGTGGTACGACAACGATTTGGAGACCCGCACTGAGATACAGGAAAAACTCGACAAAATGTCGGACGAAGAAAAAGAGTCCACTGAACATGTGGTGGCAAAATCAAGCTGCTATGTGGCCGATGGACGGTTGGCTGCGGCCACCTATGCTGCNGGCGACTTGAAAACAGTACAAGGCCTGTTCCGAGACCGTTTTGATCTGATGGACGGTCAGTTGGCTTTAATTGCCGGAAACGCCATGCTCACCATGGGTTCTTTCGACGAAGCCCAAGGGCCGTTGCGTCAGGCGATGAAGGCCCCGTTGAGCCAGAAACATGATGCTCGCTTTTCGCTGGGTCTTGTGTATGTGAGCAAGGGGGATTGGGAATCGGCATCCGCACTGTTTGAGCGGGGTCTTCAGACCGACAATGGACCAATGAGTGTGCAGTTGTGGTTGGAAGGAATGCAGGAACTCAATGGGCGTCAAGCAGNCTTGGAGGCCGCTCAGGCTTTCGTGAAGAGTAATCCGCAGAGTGCTGGGGCCATGTATGGCTTGGCGTGGGTTGCATCGGCTGTGGAAGATGAAGAATCNAANGTGGCTGCAAAAGCACTAGGGGACGCATACTTTTCCAATCAAACGGCTCGCTATCCTCAAGTTGGCGGCCTTTGGGCTGCATACGCTCGATATTTGGTCGTTTGGGGAGAGCATGACGCAGCCAAAGCCGCGGCAGAGAAAGCACTGATGCTTACTCCCACAGCCGCAGGAGCATGGTTGGCGATGGCCGATGTGTATCAAGCACAGGGAGACCTTCAGCGTTCGCGCTCGATGAAGATTCGTGCAGCGCAGTCAGATCCGTGGCACCCAGGCTACGCACAGTTGTTCAATAGCATCAGCAACTAGTACAAAAATTCATCCTCACCATTTGTCGTGGTGAGGAACACTATTGTGTCCATCTTTAGTTCACTGGGAAGGGTTCCGTATGCCTCTTCTATGCGGTCTGCGTAGTCTTCATCGTAGGCGATGATGTGAAGGATGGACCGGCCCCAAGCATCGGCTTCCACCACATTTTCCGCACTGAGTAAGACATCGTTCATTTTGTCTTCTAGCAGTTCGACAGCTTCTTCAGTTGTGTAGGGTTCCTCGGGCGGCCAATGGAAGGCGCGTGTGACGCTGACACCCATATGGATTGCGTCGATTGCGACGAGAATGTCGGTTTTCTTACCCGATGCATCGATGTACTCAATTTCGGTTTCACTCTTGATGAGTTCGGCGAGTTCACAACGGTACAAGACTTCAAAAGCAAAGATTTCTGAATAGACAGAAGAGCCTCCAAGGGTCCCTTCCTCAAGGATTTCTGTACCCCACTCTGTGAGCATAGAGTCATCGAAAATGGTGGTTCCAAAGTCGATACTGTTTCGAATGAGAGAACCTTCGGTGGTGGTGGCATCCACTACGCCACAAGCACCCGAGATGTCACCNAAGCCGTCAAGCGGAACATCGGCATCGGCATCGGCATCGGCATCGGCATCGGCATCGGCATCGGCATCAGCGTCCGCGTCCGCGTCCGCNTCNGCATCCGCATCCGCATCGGCGTCTGCATCGGCGTCTGCATCTGCATCTGCATCTGAATCCGCATCTGCATCGGCGTCTGCATCCGCATCTGCATCTCCATCAGGAAAGGCATCGAGAATGGCTGCTGAATCGTCGGTGTTGGATTTTGTGCATGCTGTGAGATTCAGCGCGAATATCCATATCAAATGATTCATACAGGTCTCCTCAGGGGTTCAANATGTGCTGAATTGCTACGGAAATACTTCCCCAAAATCGCTCGTAAAATGTGGTCGATAGCAGTCCGATTTGGATCACCAAGCTACACACGCAAAATGCAAGCGCCCAGGATGTGATTTTTCGCAGTCGCATCAGACGGACAGCTTCTGTATCNGTATATTCACCATTTTCGATGCGGCTTACATCGGTGTCGGTGCTGAGCCAAACCCATAAAGTCAAAACAGATCCGGGGACCGATGTCCAACAGGGAATCCCAAGAACGTCCAGTGCAATCGCAATGTAGAGAACACGTTGAAGACGAAGGATTCGGTTTCCTGCATCCGGTGTTGGTTGCGGAAGGTTTCCGGAGAACAAGGCATCCACTCTATCAGACATCTGCTAGGCCAACAGTTGCTTGAGATCGGCTTCATGAGCGCTGATCAGTTCTTCATCCAGCTCCAACCCTGTTCCATCTGTCCGGAAGCTGATGGCTCCTTCTTCGCGAAAAGCGCGAACAGCATTTTTTAGATTCACACTAGAAAGCGCTTCGGGACGCATGAGTTCATCCACATCCAACAATTGGTTCCCCACTTCTTGCAGCGCTTTTGTGATGGTTTTCTTGTTGAGATCTCGATCACGAAGAACGCGAGCGCCACGAAGGGTGAGACTGGTTGATTCAAGGAAGTTTCTTGTGAGTTCAGCGAGNTCTATGATGAGTTCTCGATTGACGATGCGAAGCCCTTGGTCTGTTGATATTGCACCATAGGTGGCCAGTTGTTCGATGGCGGATTGCTCGAGTTCGTCCACCCCGCGTTCAGGATCGAGGGTGAATTCGTAGCGAAGAAGGAACACCTGTTCGGCAAAGAGTCGCCGAACTTCATCCATGGTTGCGGAGTCTTCAAGAACACNATCAGCTTCCGAAAAATCCGCACGACAAGCNCGAAAAGCTGCAGCCATAAGGCTCATGGGTGTGAGGAAATGTAGAATCCCATTTTTGTTGTATTCAAGTGTGACTCTGCGGTCGTCGATGACTTGGATGATCTCGTCATCATCGAGGGACAGACGTTGAATTAGTTTTCCTTCTTCAAAGCGNTTGAGNGCTTCTGCGATNCCCCATGCTTGGTCTTTACCGCCACGGGTCACTTGCGCCCCNGTCAAGCGCAGCGCCTTGTATAGGCGGTTGATTCGCTCCGTTAGNTCTNTGGTCTTTATGCCTCGGCGAGATTGTGCGAGAAGCGCCATGGCCACCAAGCCTGTGGGCAGCATCATCATCTGTTGCGANATTCGGTGCATGACCCGTTCGCCTGTCATTTGGACNGCTTCCATCTTGTGGTCTGCGTTCATGGTTTCCCAGGGTCTGTCCAATGTNCCAAATACTTCTGAAAGGCGNATNGGTTCGCCAATTCGGACATACACTCNNCCAAATGTACGGCCAAAAATGCGCGCTGCTTTCACAATCTCAGTTGCTGANTCTGGCTTCTTCTCGGTTCCACCCAGTTCATTTCTGTACGCGGANTCTTCAGCGACCTGTTCATAGCTGATGGCCACAGGTACCAAATTGACGTCCCAGCCTTCCCGTAGGTTGACTGCAGATTCCATGACCATTTTGAGAACGCCCAGTCGAGGAGGCAGCAGTTTACCCGTTCTGCTTCGTCCTCCTTCGATGAAAAANTCGATGGGAAAACCATCTCGTANCAATTGGTGGAGGTACCGCTGAAATACTGCTGGAAAGATCCTGTCCTGCCCGAAGGAGCGCTTAATAAAGAAGGCACCGCAACGACGGAAGAAATAGCCCAAGGGGAAAAACGAGAGGTTTTCACCCGCCACGATGTGGGGAATAACCACGTCTCGGTAATAGAGTTGGCTCGACATCAAAAGGTAGTCAAGGTGGGAACGGTGACATGGAATAATGACGGGCGTCGCGTCACGAAAGGAGTCGCGTAGACGTTTCATGTCTTCGTCGGGCAAGTCCACGCCTGCATAAATTCGGTTCCAAAGAATCTTGAGAACCCAACCTGCAACTTGGATGTAGCGGTACTGCATTCGGGCAGCGATATGGCTGAGGACTTTCTCGACCTCTCCCTTCACTTCAGCTCGACTTTTACCCGTCGCTGAGACTTCTTCTTCTACCAGAGCGCGTATTTCTGGAGATTGAGTCACGAGACGTCGAGTCCATCTGTGGGCCCGAACGCGTGGACCTCGAATCAGGTGTGCCTCCCTCCACAGATAACGTCGTAGCAGAAGCCGAATTCGACGAACGCGTTGCTTCTGTTCATCATCGCCGAACTGGGCGATCATTTCGGACAAGTCAATGGGGGTGCCTGCTTGGGCCACCACTTTCGTGTCTCGTGTCGCGACATTTAGGAGCTTCTGTAGTGGCCCTGGCTCGTCTTCTGAACCCAAAATGAAACGCCCCACCTGGCTTCGGGCGACTTCTGGACGTCGTTGCCAGGCGATAACCACGGGGACGAGCTGGATGGGTTGGTCACATTTGGCCTGGGCTTCGAGCAGTGCTGGGATGGGATCGAAATCTTTGGGCCGGTCACGTTCTCGTCGAATTGTGCTTCGAAAGTTGCGTCCCGCCAGGAGAAACAATGCGGAGGGCATTCCTGCTGCGACGACATTGGTAAGCCAGCCCGATGTGATCGGGTGGTGATTTGGACCAATTTGTATTCTGTCTCGGATTGCACCCCACCATTCAGAAATGGCGGTTGCTATCGGCGCCCACACTGTTGACCGAAGTCCATTGGAGAAACGGGGGAGTGCGAATTCTCGACTGTTGAGCGCACGATTAAGCGCCAGCCAGTCGAGCGTTGATCGGGTGTGGAGAATGTAGACGACTGGACCGCGTTCCGCGGCCCGGCGGATTTCGTCGGCGGAATGGTCTTCCATGCGAATCCGACTCAGTAGCAGGCCTATTCCTGAGATGTGGTAGAGCAGTCCAAAGTGACGCCGCATACCGCTGCGAAAACGGCGAGCGGTAGCAACGGGTCGTCGCTCCTCACTCACATGGCCTCCGTCGCTTGATAGGCCTCAAATGCTGCATCAATCATTTGTGCACCAACCCGCTGCCAGCTTCGTACGCGTCGTTTGGTGCGGCGGCCCATCCAATAACGGACTGCATCAATCATGGTGTCCAGTTCTCCCGGTTGTACGATGGTACCGCCATCGCCCACCATGGTGCGCGTTTCACCAATGTCTGTTCCGACAACAGGGGTTCCTTGCGCTCGATAATCCAGGACCTTCAGAGGACAGAACCAAGGAGGAGCATCTTTTGGATAGGGTGCAAGCCCTACATCAAGGGCAGCCACCACATCTGCCAAGTCTTGTGGGTTTAGGTGGCCGGTGCGAATCGCGCCATCAGGACCACCTGTCCCTTGTCCGATAAGGGCCAAATGAGCCTCTGCTCCGGTTGCTATTGCTCGAAGGGAGTCGACTCCGTGCCATGGTTTCATGGAACCGACAAAGCCGATGACTCGAGCTTCCTCGTCCACACCCAAAATAGAACGTCCGCGCACGCGATTCCCTCTCAGAGGGGTCACCCCATTGGGAATCCAGTGAACATTTCTGCAGCCAACTTCTGTTTCCAGCCAGTCTTTCAACCATCGGCTAACAGCCACCACAGCGGGTGCTTGATGCAGAACTTTGTACTCCCATCGTTTTGCGAAAGCCGGGCGCCGAATCATTTCATATCGACTGCGCTCTAGTAACGGAGGGGCATTCACTTCAAGTACCCAGGGGACATTGATCGCGTCATTGACTCGCCATCCAGCATCTGAAAATAGGCTGTGTCGCTCTACGACCACGTCGGGGACCCAGCCGTGACGGGCGGCCTGAATTACCCGATTGGCCACGCGCCTTGATGCGGCGACTTCGACTATATCTCGGTATCGATCCAGCCAACTTGGCCATCCTGGCGTTCCGCAAGCGATGGATGGGACGGGTTCACCAAATGTGCCTCGTTTGTCGGTTCGTCGAGCCGCATATACCTGTACATCGATGTCATCTGACCATGCGCTTGCAAGTGCGCGAACATGTGCAGAAGCACCCGAGGGGCCACGGACTGGAATCCCTGGAGCCGGTACGAGGTAGGCGAGACGCCCCACCTTGGCGCGGCGGGTCATCTTCTACCCCTGAGCTGCACGGAAAGCGGTTTCAAGATCCGCTTTTTGATCATCCACATGTTCAATGCCGACACTGAGGCGGATGAGGCCATCATCAATGCCAATCTCTGCACGCACATCAGGAGGCACAGAAGCATGGGTCATGATGGCTGGAAGTTCGATTAGACTTTCTACTCCACCGAGACTTTCAGCCAATGTGAAGACCGTGGTGGCCTTCACAAACCGCACGGCTGTGTCGAGGTCGCCTTTCAGCACAAATGAAATCATACCGCCGAAGCCTGGATAGATGACGCGGGCAACCCCTTCATGTTGTTCCAGCCAGGACACCAATGCTTTTGCATTTTCATCGTGGCGTTGCATCCTGACGCTGAGTGTCTTGATTCCACGCAAGGTTAAGAAACAGTCCCAGGGGCCTGGGACGGCACCCACAGAATTCTGCAGGGTTGCAAATTTTGCCGCCAATTCTTCATTGGAAGTGATGAGCGCTCCGCCCACCACATCGGAGTGACCGCCGATGTACTTGGTTGTGCTGTGGATGACGATGTCTGCACCCAATTCAAGAGGGCGTTGAAACACAGGTGTAGCGAACGTATTGTCCACAGCGAGCCAGGCACCCGCCGCGTGGGCTTTGTCTGCAAGTGCTTTGATGTCGGATGTTTTGAGCAGAGGGTTCGTTGGTGTTTCTGCCCATACCAAAGTGGTTCCTTCGGGAATCTCTACAGTGGGATCGGACAGATCGACGAAGCTGAATTTGACCCCGAATCGGGCAAATACTGTGGTGAATAGTCGATATGTTCCACCGTACACATCATCACCACAAACGACGTGGTCACCGGGGTTGAGGGTGCGCACTACGGTGTCTACCGCTGCCAAGCCGGATGCGAAGCACACGCCGTATTTTCCACCCTCCAATGCCGCTAAGCAGTCTTGCAAAGCCGTTCGGGTGGGGTTGTGTGTGCGACTGTACTCCCATTCGGCCACACCAGGGTGCTTTTGGGCATAGGTCGATGTTTGGTACACAGGTGTCATCACAGCCCCGGTGGTCGGGTCATGATGCTGGCCGGCATGGATAACTTTGGTTTCGATTTTCAACTTATGTCTCGCTTTCCGGATGTGCGGCTAATGAAGTCGATGAGGTCGATTCTTGTGATGATGTCGGTCGGAGCGCCATCTTGAATGACAATCGCTACTTTTGAACGTCGGAACAGATCGGTCAACACCGAAATGTCAGTCTCATGACTGACTGTGCAGTAGTTGGCTTGGACGAAGTCGCCAACGGCCACGTTGGACCGACTTCCTTTCAGCGCCCTTTCCAGCAGTTGTCGTTCACTGATGATTCCAATCAGTTTGTTGTTGCTATCGACGACGGGAAGTTGGCTCACACCGTGAAGTTTGAGCAGCCCAATCACTTCCGTCACCTTGGCATCTGCGGGTACTGTGATCAGGTCTCGTGCCTCGCGAGTACTCAGCAGTGTATGCACCGTACCCATGCTGGATTCGCTTTCTAAGAATCCATTTTCTCGCATCCAGTTGTCGTTGTAGACCTTCGACAAATACCGAGATCCACTGTCAGGAAGCAAGATGACAGCATTCATGTCGGGCCTGTCATGGCGACGCAGGTATTTGAGTCCGCCAGCCACCGCAGCACCACAAGAAACACCACAAAACAACCCTTCCTGCATGACCAAGCTTCGGGTCATTTGGAAACATTCTTTGTCGTGTACTCGGACGACATCATCGATGTAGTCAAAATGCATTGTGGAGGGCAGGAAGTCTTCGCCGATGCCTTCCAGCAGGTATGAATGAGGCTGGGTGAGTTGGCCCGTATGGAAATAGTCGTAGTACAGGGAACCAACAGGATCGACGGCAATGATCTTGATGTCTGGGTTCTGCTCTTTGAGGTATTTGCCCACCCCTGAAAGCGTGCCACCTGTACCCGCACCGGCGATGAATACGTCGATCTTTCCATCCATCTGGTCGTACAACTCAGGTCCAGTCGAGCGGTAATGTGCCTCAGGGTTTGCTGGGTTGTGGTACTGATTTGCGTAGTAGCTATTCGATGTTTCTTCCACCAACCGTGCTGCAGTTTTGTAGTAGGACCGAGGATCCTCTGGATCGACATCGGTAGGGGTCACAACAACTCGAGCACCCCATGCCCGTAGAGCGGCGCGTTTTTCTTCAGACTGCTTGTCTGGCAGTACAAAGATTGTTTTGTATCCACGAAGCGCTGCAACCATGGCGAGTCCTGCGCCGGTGTTACCACTTGTGGCTTCGATGATGGTACCGCCAGGTTTAAGTTCACCCGAAGCTTCAGCATCATCGATGATTTGCATCGCGATCCTATCTTTGACACTGCCACCGGGATTTGTGAATTCGACTTTTGCGTAAGTCGTGCACGCGAGCCCTTCGGTCAGTGAGTTGAGGCGAACCAGCGGTGTGTTTCCAACCACTTGGAGGATGTCGTCGTATACATTTTTCATGGGGCACTACCCGAGTAAATGGAGAGGCTCCGAACATAGCGGACAGGTGACGTTGGGGCCAAGGATTGACCGCCTCAGGCTATACTGCGGGCCGGAGGTACACGGGGTGAATGAGGCCACAGGTCGGTTGCTGCGCAAAGGCGACTATGTTTTCGGTTCGTTTATGAAGCCGGAGGCTGTGGATGGGTACATCAATGGTGTGAACCCTGGTGACCGCTCTGATGTGCTTGGAAGGTTTCCATTTTCTGAGACCTCTCTCGATGAAGCCATGGAGTATGCAGCGGTTGGTTATCGAGTGTGGCGAAGGACCTCGATCAACGACCGCGCCTCAGCTGTCCATCGTTTTCGAGATCAGATGGCAGCCCAACAGGAGCCTTTGGCTCGGCTGGTGACGCGAGAAACAGGCAAGCCACTTTGGGAGGCTCGGCAAGAACTGCTGGCGACGATTCGCGCATTGGACCTGCTCCTAGACGAGGGGATGAACGTCTTGGCACCAAGGGTGGTGGATGAGATTGGCGCCCGTTCCGACAGTCTTCCGCGGGGTGTGGTGGCCATACTGTGTCCGTTCAATTTTCCTTTATTAATTTCTGCCATGAATACCGCTGCGGCTGTCTTGGCTGGAAATGCCGTCATTGTGAAACCGAGCAAATTTACACCCGGCGTGGGTCAAGCTCACATTGAATTGTGGGATCGGTGTCGCCTTCCTCGTGGGACTGTGAATATGGTTCAAGGACCAGGGAGTGTCGTTGGCCAACGTCTGGTGTCACACCCCGATTTGGATGTTTTGGTATTTGCGGGATCGTACGACACAGCATGTTCTTTGCGCAGGCTTACACAGCACCGACCAGAGCTTCCGGTTTTACTGCAGTGTGGCGGAAAAGGGGCGGCCATCGTTTTGGACGATGCGGAGATCGATCGTGCAGCCTATGAAGTCATGGTTGGCGCATTTCTTACTGCAGGACAACGGCACAATTCCACAGGTCGAGTGATCGTCGATGACAGCATTTACGATGAGTTTGTCGAATGCATTGTTTCCAACACACAACGATTGAAGGTTGGGTACGGGTTTGAACCCAATGTGTTTATGGGTCCGCTAATTTCTGAAAACCTTCGCACTCGATATCGTCGTTTTGTTCGCACACTTACAAATGAGGGTCATACCGCACTGCTAGAACCCCAGCCGGTACCGAACCAACTCAAGGGTTTCTACGTTCGTCCATCCATTGTCGCGGTGGATTGGATGCAAGGATCGGCTGTGCTGGATGAAGAACCTCCCGGTCCAGTTCTGTTGGTGTACCGTGCGCAGGACTGGCAGCAGGCGGTGGGTTTACACAATCAGATAGGGGGTCGGATTTCGGCGAGTTTGTTTACCGATCCGGACAATCCGAACCTTTCAGACATTCGTGAACGATTGCGTTCGGGAGCACTCAACATCAATCGTGGGACCATCGGTGCAAGTCTTCGTTTGCCTGCTGTGGGGCTGGGCATCAGTTCCAATGGCATTAGTGGCGGCTTGGGACTGTTGCGTTTCTTGACTCACCCTCGGTCGCAGTTGACAGAGGTAAGAGACTTTGACTCTATGCCTAAACTTCCTGGCACCAATTGGCTGGATCCCAATCACTCGGCATCAGAGACCGATGAAGTCTTGCCGATCAATGATGACCCGACAGAATTGGGAGACATTTCCAAGTTTTTGGAATTGGCTCCCGATTAATATTTATTCGCTGGGAACAGCCTCGGGTTCGGCTTCCGCTTCCGCTTCTTCCATTTCGGGTGGTGGTGGGATTTCTTCACCATCTGTAGGAGGGGGACCTGCGGGTTCATCGTCTGTAGACCGATCTCGAATCCCCGCTTCTGAGGATGGAATGGATGCGGTTTCGTCTCCAGGGGGTTGGACATCGCCCGGTCCTGCCGAACCCACGTTTACAGGTGTGTCATTTTCACCTGGAAAAACCAGATTGATGTCTACTTGATCTTCTTCAAGAAGTCCCAGTGCCACACCTGGGGCTAATTTGTCTGTACCTTGAACAATTTTGTTGTCCTTGTCGATGTCGCACAGGGCCGCCAACTGAACATTTTTGTTCTTGGGGCATAGCAGACTGTATTCGCCAGGACTGGATGGCATTAATGCTGTCAGTGGTCCAATCATGGGGCCTGCATCGGAATGTTCAACACCCAGTTCGATGACATCGATGCGCAGCTGTCCACCATCGCAGGTTCCCTTCAGTGTGCCAGAAATGGTGACGGTATCGCCTTCAGCAGCCAATTCAGCCTGTGTTTTTTGGGGAACCACTGATTCCATGTCCAACAACATGGTTCCACCGGGAGACAAATCCATTGAGTCGGGATCTCCCTCTCGCCCACCACGGTACTGTTGGTCCTCACCGTCTTTGGCTGCTTGTTCATCATCACCGACACCCGCCACCTCAGGTGGAGGGTCCGGGCACCCCATAAGGAGTACAAAAATCCATGCGGTTCCGGTGAAGTTTAAATGAAGCATGTGTCAGGTCCTAACGTAGGAAATCGTGGATGCCATCAGGTGGATTGTATTGTACAAGCGATGCCGTCGAGAATGGGGCTGCCCGTCATTTGATCGGCCTGGCTTGAGTCCAATAGTCTTAGCGCTTGTGTACCTTGAATGAACGGAATGTCTGCCACATCGGGCCTGAGAAGCTCATCGTGTTCGACGGTAGCATTACAGGATCCGTGGGCTGTTGTGACACACACTCTTGCACCATCTGTGTAACCACTGTCAGGGTGAAGCCGAACGATGGTTTCGGGTCGTGCATCTGCTCTGTGGGGGTGGTCTGGCGCTCTGTCTGCGGGTTGCGCGGTGCGAAGTGTGAGAGGCGCAATGTCTGGAATCGTGGCTGCGCGTATCGCTTCAAGGATCACATCTGGTAATAAATTAATCTTTCCACTGTCCGTAGAAGGGCGCCATGTGCTGCGGTCGGTGTCGCCCAGGTGAATCCGGCGCAGCCCATTTGGAGCGGATTCTGGATCCACATCATCTGACCAACTCACCACGCGATGTTCCCATTCGGACAAATCTGCTCTGGCGATGTATTGAGCAAGAAACCCAAGATGTTTTCCCCAAGTGCTGCCACGAAGCCCGGGACGTAGGACTGCATAAAGATCTCGAAGAATCTCATGTTCGGGACGGGATTCATGTCTTGGTGAAACCAATGCAGGGGTCCAAATCGAACCGTGGATGGGCAAGAATGTGTTGTCATGAAGACACAGAGAGTCTTGTTCCCATGAATGGGCTGCAGGGAGTACCCAATCGGCTTCAGTTGCGGTTTCGTCTTCGGTTCGACCAATGCAGACGAGAAGGTCCAGTTCGCGAAGCGATGTGCGAACATTATCCGTGCCTGGTAGCACGCCAAGCGGGTTTCCGTTGACCGTGATCACGGCTTTGACTGCACCCGCTTTGATTTCATGGATCATCGCTGTGGCGGGCGCTTGCATCCAAAGGAGGGGGTACCGCTGGGTTTGTGTTTTCGGTGCCCCGCTTGTGGGCACTTGCGTCAATACAGGAAAGAGGTCGAAAGCGCCCTGGTTTTCGTACAGGCCGCCCGGGCGCAACGTGTTTGCTGTGATGGTATGCAGTGCCAACCAAGCCCATGCACCCATCGCACCCGCTTGATTTGAAAAGCTGTGTTTGGCTGGGTGAATCACGGCCATGGCTGCCCGGGAGAACTTTAAGGCGATTCCGCTTAAGGTCGGTGCGTCGATACCGCAGATTTCCGCGCACTTTTCGACGTCCCAAGACGCTACAACATCCTTGATTCGGTCGAAATTTTCGGTGTAGTCACGAACAAATTGTGCGTCATACCAACCCCCTCGAATGACAGCCGCCAGCATACCCATGAGCAGGTAAGGCTCTGTGCCTGGTCGTATGGGTAGATGTTGATCCATCGATTCGGCCAGAGGTGTCTTTCGGGGATCAGCAACGATGACTTTGGTCTTTTTCGTGCGTCGAGAATGCTGGATCCATCGTTCGTGGGCCATGCCTGGGGCAAGTGGACCCCACCCGAGCTCTCGTTGTTCTCCCGACAGCAGAAGGACATAATGAGCGCGGCCTAAGTCGGAGAGCAAAGGCGCGGCATGGCCAATCATTTGTTCCGTTACCCACAGTTGAGGTCCCGGCCCAAAGCATTGTTCTGAAAATATATGAGGTGTGCCGGCGCCAACACCGAACGCCAGTGAGCGAACCAGCGTTCGAGTGGATCGTTGGACTTCTTCACCCAAATACAGGCCGATACCGTTGGGNCCTGTGGCAGAACGAATNCTCCGCAATTGGGCCCCNATTTCTTGTATNGCNGTCTCCCAACTTACAGGAGTCAANGTGCCGTTGACCCGNTTCATCGGTTCTGTGATTCGGTCAGGCGCTTGGAGGGCTGTTAGCGACTGTGTTGCCGTTTCACAGATATACCCAAGGCTGACAGGATCAGACTCGTCAGGCCGTAAATTACTGAGACCTTCTCCGTTGGTTTCGGCCAGCAGACCACATCTGCTGTCGCACACCCTGCAGTATGTGGGTTCTGTATTCATTCGTGGACCATCGCCTGAATAACGCTCTTAAGTAGACTTGTGTATTGAGCATACCCTCTGGTTTGAGTCTGTAAGGCCAAAGCAACTTTACGGGAACGTAGATGTCCGATGGCTTTCATCAAAATCGGGCTTGGGTCCGGTCCCCAAGCTGCAGCAATCATGGACACGACGGGACTTTCAGGTGTTCTCTCCAAAGTGCGCACCAAGGCAATGGCACAGGCATCAAGATGACCATGAACGGCCAGCGCAGCAGCAGGTTCGGGCAGACCCGTGGCATGGGCTACTGCTATCAGTCCTGGCAGGTGTCCCGCTTTGGCGTGGGACCAACATGCGGCAGTAAAAGAGGGGTGTCCTGCGACGGCCGAGAGGTGGGTTATTCCGGCATCTTGTCCTTCGACTTTACGGGATAGTTCAATCAGCCAGCTTCCCGTTGGGTGTCTACGGGCAGCCGTTTGGAGAACTTCCATTTGAGTCTCTTTCGAGAGTGCAACCAGTCTTCTATACAGTCCGTTTGGTGCAAGTGCCTGTTCCAAAGGTTCGATTACAGTCAGAGCGCCACGAACAAGCCCGGTGTCATGCTGGGCCCTGGGTCCCACCACCAAATCAGCCAAGGCAATTGGGTTCCTAATGGCAAGATCGGCCAACAGTGGTGCAACGTCTTCGCCTCGGGTCAACTGCAGACTCAGTCGTTCGCGGATGAGGCTCATGTCCTTTCGGGGATCCAGATCGGCAATGGCACTCATGGGTTCATCCCCACAGCTTTGGCCAGTCCGGACATTTGCGGGGCTTCGTTAGAACGATGGTGGGGGACGGCTACGACAGTGTTCACCGCTGAATCTAAGGTGAGTACCCCTGGTGGTTCTGCTGGTCGTCCAGGGGGACCCAACAAGGGATGCTTTCCTTCGACAAGCGGAAGGATGTTCTCGTTCGTCCAACTCCAGACGCCACCGATTCCCGTTGCAGCGATACCCATTCCCGAAGTGTCTTTGACTGTAAATATGATGCTGAGATCGTCCCCGCCTTCGGGACCCAAGTCACAGGCCGGAATGTCCGCAAGAGTACACCAAGCGGTGCGAAGAACATTGTGTCGGTCCAACTGCTCTATATGGGCCTGCCGCAGACTTTGGAGCGCTGTCTCGATGGTTCGGGCCGCACGGAATGCAACGGCCACATTGGCACTTCCCGCCACGCGCCCTGCTGCGGAAATCGCGACATCACCCAACTGTACAGATGTGCGGAAATGACCAACGAAAGGAAGTCGTCCAGGTTCGCCGAGTAGAAAAGCTGCCACTTGCATGCTGATGTTCTAACCAACTGGTGTACGCCTGTGAGCGAAACGATCCAATCAAAGCACAGATACAATCAAACAGATGGGTGGGCATCATGATTTGACACCCGTAACTTCTGTTTTTTCTTTCCCGATTGAGGGGCTTAGGCTTCGATTTGTCGGTCGATAATTGTGGCAATTCCTTGGCCAAAACCAATGCACATGGTCGAGAGACCGTACCTTTCGTCTTTGTCTTCAAGGATGTTCAGCAATGTTGTGACCAGCCGAACGCCTGAACAGCCCAGCGGATGACCCAGCGCGATGGCACCGCCGTACACATTGACCTTGTCGAAGTTCACACCGAGTTCTCTACCGCAACCCAGCGCCACAGAGGCAAAGGCTTCGTTGAGTTCGATTGCACCCATATCGTCGATATTAAGGCCTGCTTTTGCCAGCGCTTTTTGCGTGGCTCCAATGGGGGCTGTGAGCATGATGGTGGGGTCGACACCTGCGGTTGCCATGGAGATGATGCGCGCCCGGGGCTTCAGACCGTATTTGTCCACAGCGGCCTTGCTGGCAAGCATGATGGCTCCGGCACCATCTGAAATCTGACTGGAGCTTGCTGCCGTGATCACACCGTCTTCGCGGAATGCTGGCTTAAGGCTCGCCAGTTTTTCGATTTTGGATCCGCGTCGGATGCCTTCATCATTGGTGAAGCTGAAGTCACCCTTTTCTTCCGTATGGACATCGACCGCGACAATTTCACGTTCAAATTTACCAGCGTCATCCGCTGCCGCTGCGCGTTCATGGCTTTCAAGTGAATATGCATCGAGTTCTTCACGAGACAATTGAAACCGCTGCGCAACCAACTCTGCAGA
>PALY01000121.1 GCA_002707085.1 Deltaproteobacteria bacterium | reverse complement strand
GTTCGTTTTTTCGTTTCGTTTTGCGTCTCTTTGCGCTTGGTCTCGCGTGTTCTGTTGTCTTTTCGCGCTCGTTCGTTCTCGATAATAAAAACATCGTCCAGAACGCCACATCGATCGATCCCCATCTTCGACGACGACTCAACGGTATCTTTAGGTACCTTCTTCTTCTTCCACGCGTTATGAGATTACGAATACCAGACACCCTTTCCGCCGACCTCTTTTTTCTCGTAATTTAGGGTCTTTTTTTCTCTTTTTTTTGACAAACAGGGGGGCTCAAAAAAATTCAAAAAAAAAATTCCAAAAGAAAAAATTCAAACGCAAAAAAGCATCACTTTATACCCACAGTAGTTCCTTCTTCTTCTTTAAAGAGCTGCTCTTCGTCGCATCGCTTTACTGCGCGCGCCGCCGTCGACGAACGGGTTTTGAAAAGTTTCGTCGATTTTCGTCGCGCGCACTGCTATTGTCTCGCGAATTCCCGAGCGCGTGTGGTCGGTTGAGAGCACTCTCGAAGGTACACACATGATCGTCGAACGCGATCATTTCCGGCACTGCTACGAAACCTTGCGCAAAGATGGCTTCCAAACGCCGATTTTAATCTACGTCTCCACCTCCGACGTGGACGCGTTGTGCGCGTGCAGAATCTTGAAATCCATGTTGCAGTCCGATAAGGTTCCGTTTTCCGTGTTTCCAGTCGCCGGGGAAGAGGAGTTGCGGAAGCGCGGGCAGGATATTCCGGATGACGAACAAGAACGCGCGATTGTGTTGATCAATTGCGGAGGGACGGAAGACGTGCGAGAGATTATGGATTTGAAAGTGAACTGCAGAGCGTTCGTTTTGGATTCGCACCGGCCTTTGAACCTGATGAACGTCTCGGAAGACAATAAAGACGTGTACGTGATCAGAGACGACGCGAAAGAGGGCGAGGATGACTTTCCGGAGATGGATACGGACTCGGATGAAGAAGATGACGACGAAGAGGAGAACTCGAGTTCGGACGACGACGACGACGAAGACGAAGCGGAAAGACGACGAGAAATCCAGAGGGAGAGACGAAGAGAGAAAGAAGCGCAAAAAGAGTCGCCGGGGAGGGTGCAAGAGCGAAGGAGAAAGAGGGAAGAAGAACGTTTGGAGTATTATGGACGCGGGTCGTATTACGGTCGATCGGCTGGGTTGTGCGCGTTTGATATGGCGTTTGACATGAAGAAAGAAGGGTTGGAGAAGAATTTGTTGTTGTGGTTGGCTATCGTGAGTTTAACGGACCAGCTGGCGCACCAAAGGGTGAGTCAGGAGACGTATAAACAGTACTGCTTTGACTTGATGTCGCAAGTGTCGAATCAGATCAACGAGAAAAACTCGGAGAAAGCCTTGGAAGACGGGACGATGGTGAAGGTGTTTGAAGATCGAAAGATTACAATTGAGGTGGAGGAGTTACGGTTTGAGATGATGCGACATTGGAATTTATACGACGCGATGTTGCATTCGCCGTACGTCGTCACTCGATTACAAACGTGGAAAGAGAGCGGGGTGCACTTGTTGGATTCGTTGTTGGCGACGTGCGGGTTATCTTTGCACGATGCGAAGCAAAAATTTTCGCACATGGGTCCAAACGTGGAAAAGCAAATGCGGGAAAAATTGAAAGAGCACGCCGGGTCGCACAGCGGGTTGCACGATTTGACGTACTGGTCGTTTACGTACCAACACGGATTTAAAGTTAAAATGTCTGCCATGGACGTGGTGTACGCCGCGACGGCTATTTTAGAGAACTATTCCGGGTGCGATGGAAACACGGACGACGACGACGAGAGAATGGAAAACGACGAAAACAGAAACATCGAAAACGATATGGATATTAGAGATCATAGTAATGATAATAACACCAGACGAAAAAGTGTTGGAGGTGGAGGAATCGAGGACGACGGCACGCCGGAATCGTCGGCAGCGGCGTTTTGGACTGCCTCCAAAGTTTTAAGTTTGAACAACTGGGAGGAGACGTCGAATGGATTGCAAAGAGCTATGCGTGTGCAACGAGCGCTCATTCGTCAAGGCGGTTTCGCGCTGTCGAATAAAGGCGCGATTAAAACGCTGGGTTCGTTGAGATATTTTTCGTTGACCGACCACGGGTCTCCTGCAGATGTGGATTTGTTTAAGCACCCGTTGACACTTTTACGATTAGCGTTGTTTTTGCAAGACGCTTTAAGACAGGTGAAAAAAGTCCTAAGACCGTTAATTGTCGTCGGACCGTCTATGGTTGACCCGAACTATTCCTTGGTCGTCGGCGTGACAGAAAAGCCGCAGACAGATTCGGTCGAAAACAAAGGCAACTTTTTCATGCATTCGTACAAACGTGCAGCGACGCAAATGAGAGCGCACACGAAACACGGGAGTTTCGAAGGAAGCGTGGTGCAAGTAGCGAAAACAGATTTGCCGGAATTTTTAGAGTCGTTGAGTGATATTGACGCCGAACGCGTCGCGAGGCAAGCCTTGGCGAGCATGTATTAGTTTTGTACAACACACACATTTAAAAATACAAAATTCGTCAACTATCCTGTGCTATCTGTACGCTCCTATTCTTGAAAAAGAGATACGCTTAACCGTTACTGGATGCAACGTAACTGACGGCCATTTTCAAATCAGTTAAAACCAACTTTAAAGCTGCCGTCCATTTTTCGTCTCGATTGAACGTAAACGTTACTTTCTTTCCGTCTACTTTATCCGCCTCGATCGAGTACGGGTACCGAAAAACTGGTTCCACACCCATCTCGAAATCTCTCTGCGCAAAATACCTACCGAGTTCGTCCAAACACGCCAGAAAACCACAAATAGCGCGATCGTATTTGTGACTGGTCATGATGTTCACCGGACCGAACAAATCGTAACACTGCGAAACCGTGTTTGTATTGGCGTTGATTTCACACACCGCCGGAAACGACCCCATTGGGCGTAACACATGCGAACGGAACTCTATTTTCATCGCGTTGGCGAGAGATTGTAAGAGTAACGTGGCCATACCCCAGGCGGCGTTGATTTCGTCCCATTCGACTGGCACCGCGGACGTTCGGCCTAATCGAAATCCGTTGATGGTTCCGAACGATCCGTCGTGCCAAATGTGAAAGGCATCGTTGTATACGTTCGTTCGTCTGAGTAAATCTAACTGCGTCGAGGCGCGCTCCAGTTTGGTTTCTAACGCGTCTCGCTCCTCTTTCAAAGATTTAGCGTCGATTTCAAACTGGTTCGCCTCGTGCCAAATTTCAAACTCAGCCTTTTTCACTCGCGCCGCGTTGCGTTGCAACGCTCTTTTCCGCACTTTCTGCTTTTCTAATTCCAATTCTAACTTTTCCACCTCTAATTCAATAGCTTTATCTTTCTCCAACGCCTGTTCGAGTTCAAGTTCGAGTTGTTTCAGTCGCTCTTGTTTCTTCTTTTCTCCCTCCTCATTTTTCTTCCTCTGTTGAGGCCCGCCCGGATCACCTTTACTAAAATCCAAACTCGCAATCGCCCTCTCGTACTTCTCGCATTCCCTTTCCAAATCTTCGCAAGTCTTATCCATGTTCACCACCACATCGTTTGCGCACGTTTTGCACAGCGGGAAATCCTGCTTCGTCTTCTCGCTCGCGATGTCAAATATTCTCGAAAGCGTCGCGGCGGTCTTCCCGGCTGCTTTCAACGCGTCAGATGTTTTCGTTCTTTGCACAGACGTCGGCAAGTGCACGTAAGAAGATGAAGAGAGCGCGTTATTATCGTTATTACTATCGTCCCGTTTAAATTCTGCGTCGCTCTCTTCCTCTTCCTCCTTCTCTTCCAAAAAATCACGAAACTGCTTCTCTCCAACTGTCACTTTCAATTTCCCGCTCGTTTCTGCGATAAACTTCGCGTGATCTCGATCGTCGTCACCGATGACTTTCTCGAATTCCAACGGGGTCTTACACTTTTGGCATCGAAAGAAGAAGGTTTTGGTGCTCGTTTTCGCGCTCTCTTCCGACCTGTTCTTGTTCTCTTCTTTGTTTTCGTTCGCGTCGAGAAGATTCGACGAATTCGTTCTCTGGTGTGTCGTTGGCGTCGACGTTTGATGCGTCGTACTGTTGGTATTATTATTATTAGTATCGCTAGTATTACCAGTATTCGCGAGACGAGACGACGGACGAGACGAGGAGGCCGTATTCTTGGTCTCGAGCACGTCTACATCGATAGCCGAACCGGCAATAGTCGCCATTTTTTATTGTGATGCGAGATGATGATGATGATGATGATGTTCGCGCTCTTTTTTTTTTTTGATAGGACGACGACGACGAAATTGAGGAAAGGGGAGGAACAAAAAAAATGACAACACACATAATTATAATGTCGAGTACAAATTTTGGTCTTCAAGTCTAAAATTCATTCCTCTCTCTTCTCGTCGTCGACGACGACGTCTTCCTCCTCTATCTCCTCTTCCTCGGGAATCTGCAAACTCGAAAACGCATANGCGACGTCAACGTCGGCGAACAACTTCCCCTCGCACGCGCTTTTAATCAGTTCCATGCCTCTTTGACAGCGCTCTAAAATCTCTTTGCTCGCGCCGCCTTTAGCTTCGTTCGCGATGAGCAATTTTTGCGGCCACAAGGCGAGCTTTTGCGAGGTTGAGTTTTTAAACTCNTCCGAAAAAGAATCATCGAGGGTGNCAAGAATGGATTTCGCNNNTCGGATGCACTCGTCCTCGTCGGCTAAAAGCGCGTAGGCTTGCGCCAACGCTAAGCGGTCAAAAGGTGCTTTCGGTAACTGNGGTTGCTCTTTGTTCCAACTGCGCTCGACGGCAATGGCCGCATTGGGGAGGTTGTGTTCGATGGCGGNGTTCATGATTGCGGTCGGAGTTTTGCGGTTGACTTTGACGCCGGCTTGCATGAATTGGACGCAATAACCTGCTGCGGCGTTGACGTGACCGTGTTGTAAGGCGGATTTGACGACGAATTGGGCGGTTTTGGCGTCNACGCCGAGTTTGAGATNCCTTATCACTGAGTACACGCGAAGGACTTCTTCCAACGGGCGATTAGCTTCAAGTAAGTGCCAAAGGAGCAGCGATAACGTCTTTCGAGACAAGTTCAAACCTAACGAACGAGACTGTTCGCACGCCCACAACGCAGTTTCGTATGATTTGACGTCGCAACACGCCTTCATGAATTCGTACGCGCGTTCAAAACCGAGGCCTTTGATTTTCCCAATCGCNGAGCGTTCCATGTGGAACAAAGCGACCGCTTCTAACGCAAACTGCACGTCTTTGGGCGACCGAACTCTTTGTAACAACATCTTCAGAGCAGACTCGCGAACNGCGTACAGCCTGTTGTTCTTCACGACAACTTTGGAACCGTGCGTTTTCGATTGGTGCGCCAGTTGCGAAGAAGCGTCTTGGTTGGTAATATCTAGAAAGTGCGGATCTAAAAACATAGACACCGGAGGGATGCCGTCAACAAAATCCCCTTTTTCGTCTGCTTTTGTTCTTTTTCTAAACGCCAGTTGATCTATACCATCGGAGGTTTGAAACAACGCCTTNAACTTTGTATCCAACACGATTCGTCTCTCCTCCCNCTTCCCCGGATTCTCCGGATCTTTCTTTCTCTTCACCTTCATCCCGCTTTTATTCTCTTCTGATTCTCCCACGAATAGATTCATCTTCTCGCAATANCTTTTCAACCGTCGATCAACAAACCTCCTCGTTGCTTTCACGCCACTCTCGCCTTCTCCGAAACCTAAAAAGGAAGATAAACGCTCGCTAATCTCGTGTTTGAAACCTTCGATTTCTACCGTCGCCGATTCGCGTTCAGTCCAGTGTCCTTTTTCTCCTGTTGTGGGAACGTTTCCGCCGCCTAAAAACGGTTTCTTCCTCGTTTGAAATCGTTGCTTGATTTCATCCAACAGCTGTTCGCAGTTCATGCCGTCTAATTGCGTTTTAGAGGTCATCGGTTTATACTTTGATGACATTTTTCTTCCCGAGAACTCTCCTTGACCTCCTCTTTTCCCTGGGTTTCGAGATATCTGACCGGCTTTGTTGCCTCTATAACCAAACGGTGGTTTCGAATCTTCGTTCTCTGCATCGTCTTTTTCATCGTCTNTGTCGTCGAACGCGTCGTCTNCCNCNTCNTNAGCNTCATTCTTCTCNTCGTCNTCGTCGTCNTCGTCTCGAATTTCCTCGCGCGTCGTCGACGCAGCCGCATTTTTGTTCGGGAGATGTTGCGATGATGCCTCCGACGCGAACGTTCTTCGCGCTAAACGGGAGTCGTCGTTTCCACGACGACGACCACCGTTNTTCGACGCGTCCGNCACTCCTCGTCGCGACCCCGACTCATTCGACGCCACGTCTCGTCCGCTCGTGGACGCGCCGACGCTACTGAACGTCCTCGTGCACCTTCGGGAATCATCANCAATCGCACCATCNACGATCGCNCCTTTCCTTCCCTGCGCTACAAAAGCTCTCATCAAACTCGTTTTGGGNGNGTTCTTCGCGTGAATCGTGGCAGCGCTCTCCCCGGTAAAAGATGANGACAACAGAGACCGAGCTAAAATNCTCCTCCTCGCGAATCGCTCGCGCGCTCCCATCCTGCTTTGTATCGTCGGTCTCTCTCTCTCTCTCTCTCNCCGCGTGCGCGCCTACGTCTGAGGTTCAAATTGGAAAAAATTTTGCCCATCTTTTTTTCCCTNTNTTTTNNTTNNTNTTTTNTTATATTTTAATTTGGCTTCATCTAGGGTTTAGTGTTTATGCAAGAGAGAGAAAAGGANANAAGNNGTTTTNGGAAGAAGAAGGAAAAAGCCGGAGTGACCTTCGATGGCTCGGAGCGCAGGCTTCAAACCTGTGGGGGCTTGACGGCCCAGTTGTTCGATTCAACCTCACCGGCGTACGATTACTCCTTTTTTTACACCCACCCAACCAAAAGCTCTTCTTCTTCATCTTCTTCTTCTTCTTCTTCATCTTCTCTTTTTTTTTTACGAGTGTGGTGGTGTTCGTCGTATTTTTTTTATTTTACCAGTGTACTCCTTTCCCCACCAACAACTTTTGCAAAACCATTCATTTTTTGCACACTTTTAAAGTACTACCGTACTAGGTCGTACTACTAGGTATTGATTTTGAGACGATTGAGAGGTGTGTGCTAAAAATAAAAAATAAAAAAAAATACGCGAGAGGCGAAAATCCAAAAATAAATAAAAACACCTACTCTTCTCCTTTTCTTAGTACTAAAAAAAGAAGGACGACGACGACGACGACGACGTATTACCACCCTTTGGGAAGAAGAAGAAGAAGAAGAAGAAGAGATGTCGGCGATGTCGGCGATGACGCCACCGTCCACGCCCGCGTCTTCGATCGTCGGCGACGAGACGGAGTCTTTCGAAGAGAACAACAACAACAATATCAACGACGACAACGCTATTTTAAAAGAGGGAGAAGAAGTTGACTCGAAATCATCGCGCGTCTTGGAGGAGACGATGAAGAGTGGCAATGGTAACAGCAATAAGCGCGCGTTGACGTTGAAACTCAAACAGAACTCTTTGTTCCACGCGCTCGCGAAGCAGGCGGACGAAAATGCCAAAAGAGACGCGGAAGACGCCTTGAGGAGAAAACGCGAGACGCAAAACGTCATACGCAAAACGCTCGAGTCGCAACAGGAGCAAAAAAGACTCGCAAGGGAGAAGGAAAAGATGGTCGAGAGGATGTTGGACAACCAACAGAGACGAACCGTAGAAAAGTTGGACGAAGCACGGCTGCAAAAAGAAAGAGAGAAGCGACAACTTGACCAACAGCGAGCGCGAGAAGCGGAGATCGAGTTGCTCAAAGCGAGAGAGGAGAGAGCCCTGCGTAAAAAACAGGACGTGGAACGCGCGGCAGAATTCGTGAGAAAAGCGGAGGAGGCGCAGGAAAAGTTGGACACGAAACGCGAGGAAGAGAAGAGAAGACGGTTGATGTTGGTGGAAGCGAAAATGGCGCAAGGCGACGGCGAAGGCATAGAGAAGAGGCGAATGGAGTTCCTCGAGATGGAAGAGAAAAGGTTTCGTTTGGAGGCGAAGAAGAAAATCGAAGCGCTCGAGGAAAGAGAAAGAAGAGAGAAGGAAACGAGACGACTGAACGATTTGAAGTGGCGCGAGAGTTTGGAAGCGCAAGTGGCGGAAAAAGAACAGAGAGAGTTGGACATGGCGATCGGGAACATGTCTCTGAGAGAGATGCAGTTTAACGGCATTTCGGCGTAAAAATACATTTTTGAATCGCCGAATACCCCTCGCGTGGTGAAACCAGTCCAGGGGAAGCACCGAGTCATCCCGCGTGCGCAACAACCAAAATGACTCGTTTCGTGACAACATGCTTCAACATACTACTTTTATTTGTAGTGTACCGTACTATCCTACTATATTTATAAACTATGCGTGTGTTCTCTCGCGTCTTCTCGCATTGCGTCCGTCGCGTCGTCTCCCCTCAAATTCGCCCATATTTTCTCGACAACGTTTTCGCTCGGCTGCCACTTCTCCGGCATGTTCTCTTTCCAAAACTTCAGCGCTTTCGGCCATCCGGTGTCTCTCACGTACGGTTTCACGCGTTCGAAGTGCATCTTTTGAATCTTTTCTCCGAGGAGCATCCAGAGTACCCACGTCGTCAGGGCGAGGAACACCGCGTTCAAAACGACCGCGCTTCTCGGGTGCGCGTCCAACCACTTCTCCACGCGCATCGAGTGGTACTCGATCGGGTTCGACGTTCGGAGCTTTTTCTGCGACGCGCGACGCTGGCCTTTGGCATTGCGAGAGGACATCGCCCGCGAATTCGACGACGAACGTAACGGTGGTGGTGGTGGCTTTCTCCTGTTTGGCGGGGGCATCTTCTTCTTCTTCTTCTTTTTCTGTTCCTACTCCTCCTCCTCCTCGTCGTCGTCGTCGAGACTTTCGAGAAGATTTCGCGCGAAGTCGGAAAGTGCAACAGTCGTCGTCGTCGTCGTCGTCCCAACGTTGGCGTTGAAGGGGAAGTAGTGTGGCGCATCCAATCCTCCTCCTCTTCTTCTTCTTCTTCTTCTTCTTCTTCTTTTTCTTTTCTCAAGAAATGACACCTTAAATTTATGAAAGATTTTGAAGAAGAAGAAGAAAAGGGGGAAAAACAAAAGGGGAGAACTTTGCTCATAAAAAACCACCCAACGTAATTTACTCGTCTTCCCAAAACGCTTGAAGAAGAAGAAGAAGAAGCTTTTGCTGTCGTGCCAAACGCCGCATCTCGCCGCATCTCGCCGACGACGACACTTTTTTTTTGTTGCGGTGGGTTTGATTCTCGCGACTGCGAGAGCGACGCGCGCGCGTTTGTGAGAGAGCAAAGAACGAGAGAGAGGAAAAGAAGAGAGCGCAAAAAGGCGAGAAACGATGAGAACGCGAGACGCCCTGGCGACGACGCCCCAAAAGCGCGACGACGACGACGAGAAGGAAACCACCGCGCTACTTTTGGGCGGCGATGAAGACGACGCGATGTGGAACGCGTTGCGCGAACGACGACGAGGAGGAGACGAAAACGAGGGGATGAAACTTTTACCGGGTTTGCTCAAACCGAAGAAACCATTCTCTTCTGGTGGAACGAATGGGATGCGTCGCGTTGGGGACGGTGATGCGACGACGACGACGACGACGACGACGCATCGACGACGACGGAAAGAGGCGAAAGACGCGTCGCTGCGCGCAATCGACGTCCAACCGGTCGTGCGGTTTGGAGTGGTCGAAATTACGCAATCGACGGAAGAAAGGGTGAAAATAACGAACGATACGAACCGGAATTGGAAGATTTGCGAGTATCGGTTTGAAAGAGAAAACGAAGGGGAAAACGAAACTTTAAGCGAAGAGTACGAAGTAACGGACCCGCTCGTAGTGCTGCCGAAGATTGTGAGGAAAGAGGAGAATTTAACTCTGACAATCAAATGGACGCCGAAGGCTATCTCGAAGAAAGCGACGGCGGTAGGAACGTTGAAGATTGTGTGTAAGACGTGCGCGACGGAAGTTTTTGACGAAGGTGAGGAAAAGACGGTAACGGTAAGGTTGAGAGGGGTGACTGTGGCGAAGAAAAAGGAAGATGGAACGACGAATAAACAACAGGAACAACAAGAAAGGAACGAAGAGGATAGTGAATACGATGACGAAGATCTGTTTGATCCAAACAAGGAAAATGTCATCGAAGACGATGCGTTTGATGAAGTGTACGAAGGCTACAAAGGATTACCGAGCGCGTACGAGGCGTCGGCGTCGTGGCGAAGACACTCGAATCAAGAGAAATTGGCGAAGTACGCAGCCGCTACGAAAACGAAAGAACGCGCGAAGGAGTTGGAACGCGAAGGAAAAGAAGATGTATCGCCGCCAACGATGGCGTCGTTGCGGCTGCTCAACTTCAAAAGTACATCATCAAAATCTACTGAAGTCGCCATGACGGCGTCGAAACCTACGATAATAGAAGCATCACCAACGTCCTCGTCCGTCACATCCGATGGGTTCGAAAGCGCGAGAGATTTTGCGACCCAACAAGAAGCCGAATTCGTGTCCTGGTTGAATCGAACGATATCGCCTCGGGATACCACCGATGAAATAGAGTCGACCTCCTCCTCTGCAATGAAAATAAAATCCGAACAGTTACGAGCGCGGGAGTTGCGAGACGCTCGAAATGCGTCGCGACGAGTGCTGACGCATCTATACTCGCAAGACGCGGAAGTTGGTGTCATCATGCGCGAGGTGGAATATCGAAACACCAGTAAACTTATCCGTTTGAAAAGCGATGGCGGTATTTTCCTTCGCGACTTGCGCATGAAGCAAGATTTTATTAAAACGCTCAGCTCGGTGAATACATTTTGGCTGAAACTAGGCGTCGATGCCGTCTTGGGCGATACGATGAGATGGCAACCGCAAAACCCAAGGGAATGCGCGAAAGAATGCTGTGAAAAGTTGTTTCGGTCGCACGAGATGGAAATCAAATACGGATTAGGGGATGAGTTCCCGGGCCAACCGCCGTTTGCGGACGGCTACGAGAACGCGTTGAATGACGTCGTTTTGCAAAGAATTTTGCTGCTCGTCTTGTTGCTCGACCGCGCGCAAAATCATAAAGCTCATCCAAAAGCACCAAAACTGTTCAACGTAGACGCCTCTATCAAGTCGACGAAAGAATTGGCGCAAAAGTTGCTCACCGCGTCGTGTTACGGCGAAGGCGATATTCTTCGCAACTTGAAGAAAGCCGGTTTCATCGTGCCTTACGAACAAACACCCGCGAGCGAGTACGACTTCACGGTAACAAACCTAGCCAACGATCTCAGAGACGGAATTCGATTATGTAAACTCATCGAAATGTTAGCACCGGACGTGACGTTTGCCTCCATCGATAAAAAGACGCAAAAAGTGGTCGAACATCACTCGTTGCTTTCGGAGTGCGCGTTTCCAGTGAAGACGAGAGAGGATAAACTTAACAACGTCCGAGTGGCTTTGCATGCCGCTAAAGACGTTTTAGGCGTCATGTTGCCTGGCGCGTGGTCGAAAATCGCTCCATCGGATATCGTCGATGGCCATCGAGAGGCGACGTGTGGCATTCTCTGGGCGATGATGACGCATGAGCACACGAAAAATATGAGTCACAATGCGCTCGCGGCACCGAAGAATATGTTGACGAAAGAAATTTGCAAGTTTCCCAACGCGAAGCTTCCTACTACCACAATTCAAGCTTTAGAACGCGAGATGCGCAACAATAAAGGCGCGCTCGCCTCTCGCCCGAACGGTATGCCGAGGTCTAGCATAGAGGCGCTTCTCTTAACGTGGGCAAAAGCGTGTTGCTCCGCGTTATCTCCCTCTTCTTCCTACTCGATTAAATGTTCAAATTTAGGTAGCGATTTTGCCGATGGTCGAGTGTTACTCGCAATCCTTCGCAAATACGCGCCAGGTCTTACTGGTTCGAGACGTCTCTCGCGAGAAAATCTTGAATTGAACCACCCGTTTGATATGGACGAACGCAAACGCGCAAGAGAGCTTGCGGCTAAAAATTTCTTGCAAGTTTCCAACTGTTTGAAAGCCATTGGCGGTGTCCCTATACCTGGATTCGATGTTCGTTTCTACACATCCGCATCGGCGTTACCGTCTTCTAACAACAGCAGCGGCAGTTTCAATTTAGAGAAGGATATCCCGGTTCCGCAAACCAGCGACGTGACAACGTACCTCTTGTGTTTGTGTTCGCGCTTGATCCAGCACGTGGAACGCGTGGATTCAGCGAAGAAGATTCAACGATGGTGGCGTTTGAAGCGACCGAATAGACCGAAAGTATCGGATGTCGCTCGAAAGTGGTCTCAAGCTCAAACGGTGATTAGTAAACATTTGAGGGGGTATTTCGCGAGGAAAATGTGGAAGCGCTCATGCGCTGCCGTGGTGACGTTTCAAAAAATACACAGAGGACGAACCGTTCGAAGAGAATTCCAAAAGAAACACGACGCGGCAGTGGTTATACAAAGGCACGTGCGAGGCTTTACTGCAAAGAAAGGGTATGAACGATGCCGCGTGAATGTCATTCGAATGCAGTCCTTCTATCGCGCTCAAAGAGCGGCATTGGAAGCGAACGTCAAGTACAACATGGCATTGGTAATTCAAGCGGCGGCGAGAGGATGGCAAGTGAGACGCATGGTACGCGTACAGAGCGTGGCGGTAATTGAAATCCAGAAATGTTGTCGAGGGTATTTAGTCCGTAAACGGGCGAAGGAGGTTAAAGAGGCGAAGAGAAAGGAATCAGAACGCGTTGAGATGGAGAAGCGAGAGAAGAAGGAAAGACGGGAACAGTTGATTGAAGAAGAGATGCAACGTAAATCACTCGTTATGAATACAGCTGCGGTTGCTATCCAGAGCGCGTTTCGAAGTTTCAAGTTACGAAGTGAATTCATCGTCATGCGCGCTGCAACTGAGAATGTTCAAAACATTTACAGAATCTATCGAGGAGAAAGAGTGCGACGAAACGCTAATCGCGAGCGACGAATATCGAGAGAGAAGAACAGGGCGAAAGAGAGGCGAGTCGAAGCTGCGATTACGATTCAAAGCTGTTACAGAATGCATATCGCTAAAGACTATTTGAGATTGTTGAAATATCGTCGAGATAAAGACGAATTCGCGGCCATCACGATGCAACGACATGTCCGCGGCTTCTTATTTCGACATCATTTGCGAAAGCACAACGAACGGGAAATGACCGCCTTGTTCAAATCCTCTCGCACGTGCGGTCGTAAAGATGTTAAAACTTTGATAGCGAACTATTGCAAGATTGCGGAAATGTGCCGGTCCAAACTCTTTGGTCGCTCCGCCATCGAGGACTGTTACTTGCGTTGCCCAGATTCATTCACAATTCTCGTGGAAACCCTTCAAATGTACAGAGATTACGAGAGTACGTCAGATATCGAGAACCCGTTCTTGTTGGCATGCGATATACTCCACATCATATGTTTGCACGAAAACTCCAAATTTTGCGAGTCGATTATGCGCTCCCATCAATACTCTCGAGACGTCGCTAGGTGTCGCAAAATTAAAGATACGACCATGTACCTTTCCTTGACGAACGAAAATCGCGCGAACGTGTTATCTTCGGCTATTAAAAAGAAGAACGCAGTTGTTGAAAACGACGAAGACGATGTGAACGACGAAGACGCGATTATCTTGAACGAGTTGCGGGCGTCCGCCGGACAGTGTAAGAGACACGCGGAAAGATTGGACGTGGTATTGGAGTGTTTAAGAGACGCGCAGCCGTCGATTTGGGAGTACGCGCAAACGCCAAAGAAGATGAAAAGGAGCGTTTGGGGCGAGCGTTATCATCATCATCACCAGCTGCTGCAAACGCCTTCGCAGATGTCATCACCGCAGAAAACCTCGCCGAAGAAATCTACTACTAATATGAAATCGCCGACGTCGAAAAAAGTTGCGAAGAAAATGGTGTCCATCGCTTCGCCGCCGGTGCGTCAATCTCCACGCTTGTTGGAGCTCAAGAAGAAAAAGAAAATGGCATAATAAATACAATAGCGTAGAAGGTTTTGTTTATAATGAGTAGATAAACAAAGATAATGTTGATGATATACACCTATAGGCATTCGCGCGTTTGATTTCAATCTAGTGTTTCATCGTGAAGTCCACATCGGTCATGCCAACTCTTACGAAATCCAGCAATAACGTCACCAACATGCAACTCCCTAAACTCTCCCACACCACTCGCCACATTGAGTACACATTTTTCTTCCCTTTCGCCGATAACACGTCTTCATCTACCAACAAAAACATAGGAAAACTGACTATGAAATAAATCCCGTAAAACGCGCTTCCTAGCGTGTACGCCATATTCCTATTAGTAAACTCCCAATAGGGAAACGCGCATATAGTCAGCGTTTCCATAAAAGCTGTGGTATAAGCTAAAGCCGCTACCACAACCATGTAAAATACATCTCTGTACACGTCTTTCTCGTAGCTTGTCTTGATCTTTCGTAAAATCGAATTCGTCATCGCGTGATAAAACATAAAATACGCGTGCGTCATGAGAAACATAGAGATCGGAACGTCGTTCAATCTGTGCGCGTCAAATGTATACTTGGCCTTTAAAACCGAGTAAAAATAGTGCGTCCAGACGTAGTTTCCAACAAAAGAGAAAATCGCAATCCAAACATTGGCTTTGACGATATATCTTTCCAACAGAGGTTTTCCTCTATCCTCTTCAAACGGTCTCCAAATCGGGTACAGGATGTACGGCACCGCGCAAGAACCACAATACATTATATAATGCCATCGGGTGAACTGTTCGTACAGTTCAAACGCAATTACGATTATTATGGACACAATCCACAACGCGGAGGTGACGAATATGAACTTTTCCGAGGCCTTTTTCGAAGGGTTCGTTTCGCATTGGAAAGAAGAGAGAACGCTTCCATTTCGCGTCGTTTTTGCCCTTTTCGTTTTCGTCAAAAATCGACCGAGGACGACGCACGAAAAGACGATGCTCGAGAATATCTTCGCCATCGTCACCTGGACCGGTTCGCCGCCGTCGCCGACGCCGTCTTCGGGAGAAGACATCTCTCTCTCTCTCTCTCTCTCTCTCTCTCTTTCTTTGAACACGAAGAAGAGATAAAAATGTAAATCGGTTTGGATGGATTTTTGTGTGTTTTTTTTTTCAATCATTTTTTCTTTTTGAAAATGTCCCTCAAAAATTCCAAAAAATGGGAGTCGTGTTGGAGAGCGAGAGTTCGGAGTCCGAAGGGGACCTTCCGAAAAAAGTCGAGAAAGAAGAGGAGGAGGAGGAGGTGCGAAGAGTTTCGGAAACGCCGCGCGTTGGTTCGTTCGTCTTTTTGTTCTCGTTGTTTTTTCGTGAAGCACAAACGTCGTTTTGATGATGATGATGATGAGATGGGGATCTCTCTCTCTCTCTCTCTCTCTCCATTTGTGCATTTTTGTATCCAAACGCGCAATAATCGAAAAGCCGACGACTTTTAAACTGACTTTTGATCTCCGCGGGGACTGACTCGAACAGGAGGAAGCCGAGAGCACGGACGAGGACGAGGATCGGCCGAAGAAGAAGCAAAAGAAAGACAAGAAGCAAAAGAAGAAGAAAACTGTCGATTCAGATTCGGAAAATCCAGACGTCATCGACGACTTGTCCGGCGACGAAGTCGACGCGTCTAACATCATCCCCGGCGGTCGATCGAGTCGATCGACGAGACCGGTGTTCACGAAGCAAATGTACGCGGCTGCGAACTTGGACGACGAGAGCGAAGACGAAGAATAGTTGTTTTTGCGTGTTTGTATTTTTTCCAAAACACTTTTTTTTCAAAAAAAAAATCCCCACAAGCATTCTCTTGCCCTTTTGTAACACCATTGTGCCCCCAAAGTTCGTTTGGGTTCAGGTGCCCCGTTGGGACTGAACATCTTCTTCCATTCGACCAATTACAGAATGTCTCTCCTCCAACGCCAACGCCGAGAAGTCTTCTCGCTCCTCCGACAAATGTTTCGCCTGGCGACAAAAATGGCGAGGACAGAAAAGGACATCGACCAAGCCAATTACGTGAGGACTGAAGCCAGAAATGCGTTTAGAAACAATCGATTTCTCAAAGAACAATCGCACATCGAAAAGGCGATCGATTACGCGAAAACCCGGATATACATGTGTAAAAACTACGGGATCGCGTACGAGAGGATGGCGAATGTCACGAGTTCAGGGGGCGGGGAGAAGATTGTGCACGAAGGTTTGAGAGAACAGGTTGGAAATTTCGAGTCGGTTGGTCTGCCAAAAAATGTAAATGGGGAGGAAGCGAGGAGGAAAGCCCGAGAGAGGAGGAGGAGAATGTCCGAAAGTGTAGAGAAGTAGTTGTAGGCATCGAATAACAAATGGTAATAG
>PALY01000120.1 GCA_002707085.1 Deltaproteobacteria bacterium | reverse complement strand
ACCCAATTTGCGTCTACATCGCGCCCCTTTCCCACACCCTGGACTTGCCGGAGTGTGGTTCCGAAAAGAACTAAAACGCTGGTGGAAAGGGCCTCCGGGAGTGATCATCGCCCGCGACAAACGACGATTGCTCAAAGCCATTGAACAATGGGGCCTCAACGGGCATCGCCTCGTCTTGGAAACACACGAATTGGATAGCCAAACATCCACACATCCAGACCACGACTGGTTCGACATTGAGCAACGGTGTCTTGCTCATGCCGACGCGGTCGTCGCCAACTGTGGTGGAACACTAAGGGCGTGGCAAACCCACCATGAGTTCAACAAGCAAGCCGTGGGTGTGGTTCACAATGCTACACACATCGAATATNAAANCANCCCCNCCCCNCCCGCCACACCCAACATGCTGGTCCTGGGATCCATGCGGGCCAACAAAGGCGTACAGTTCATCCTCGACTCGGCGGCCAGTCTCCCGTGCCCCCTTCATTGGGTTGGTGGTACTCCCGAAGAACGGAAGGCAGCCCAGCAAAACACCCATGTGGTTTTGCATCCCGCAGTGAACCATGAACAGGTTGCTGACACACTGACAAAAGCTGCGATTCTCCTTCTGCCCCTTGGGCAAAATGCGTTTAGCCATCAGTACACATCGCCCCTGAAACTGTGGGATTACTTGGCTACGAACAAAGCCATCGTCGCCGCGGATACTCCTGCCATCAAAGAAATCTCACACCTGACAGGCACCACATTTCATTTGTACACGCCAGAGAATGAACAAAGCCTCCAACAGGCCGTGAGGTCTGCTTTACATGCTCCCGCGCGGACACCCTACACAAGAAGGTGGTCCGATAGAGCGTGCGAATTGGTGGACATCGTAGAGGCGCTGCCATGAAGGTCCTGAGCCTGTTTCGATACTTCCCCACGCTTACCGAAACCTTCGCACATCAAGAGTTGGGAATGCTCGCCACCCGCGGAGTGGATGTCACCATCGCTTCCATGGGAATGAGAGACGATGGCGTACCATCGGATCCTCTGCCTGAATGTCTCACCATCCAAATCCCTCGACGCCCTTTGCGCGGTGTACTTTCCAAAGAGACTCCCGGCAGTCGGTGGTTGAGTCAGCATCAACGGCCCAAAGATGTCGCACGCTATCGATGGTTTCAAAATGCCTTGCCCCCAACCGATCGCATCCACATCCATTTTGCGGGGGAAGCGGCAGAGTGGGCCCATGCCCTCTTCATAGATCATCAAATTCCATATACGGTCACCGTTCATGCCGTGGACCTCTTCAAACCACGCCCCAGCCTCTTTGAAGTGCTGACCCATGCGGAAACCACGTTCACAGTTGCAGACCACCACGTGGTTTATCTGAAAAACCTCGGTATCCCATCGACGCGACTTCGCTGTGGGCCTGATCTGAGCAAGTGGACCCCATCCCCCATTCACAAAGGTCCTTTCGCTGCCCTTTTTGTGGGACGAAACACACCAAAGAAAGGACTGGACGTACTCATCAAGGCTTGGCGAAACGCCAAACTCCAAAATAGCCACCTCACCGTCATCGCCAATGTTCCACCCGTGTCTGACCCAGACATCTCCATCATTGGACCCCGCTCACACTCTCAAGTCCAACAAGCGATACGAGACACACAGCTTCTGGTTCTTCCCAGTCGAAAAGCAGCAGACGGAGACATGGACGGTGTCCCACTGGTCTTGATGGAAGCATTGGCATCAGGGCGACCCGTCTTAACCAGCAACATCTCCGGCATACCGGAATTGGTGGACGACAAAGTCGGCTGGCTGGTGGAGCCCAACGATACAGCCGCATTGGTACAGCGCCTTCAAGAAATCGCCCAACGCCCCGAACAAATTCAAGAACGCGGTCAAGCTGGACCGACTCGCCTTAAAGATAGGGGGTTCACCTTATCGGCTCAGGTAGACGGATTACAGCACGCTTGGAGATGCAATGGATAAAGCACTTCTCGCTTGGCTCAAAGTGGCTGCCCAATCGAGAGATCCCATTCTGGCCTGCACCGCTGCTGCGGAAGCTGTGGCTCAAAATCCTTGGACTGTTGTTGAACAAGCTGGAACGCTGGCTCGAGCAAAAATGATGGCCGCACCCAAGGATCTGGGACTCACCGCCGATCTATGTGTTCGACCCATCGACGCTTCCAATATCGTGGCCCAGGTTCCAAAGGGGGCGCCGTTTCCGGCCATCGATCGAACGGGCAGAAAGAAGAAAGGTGCTTTCGATACGCCTGTAGAAATGGCCAGAAATACAGTCGAATATGCACTCCAGTCAGCGACGATTCCCGTGCAGCGAGGATTAGACCCATCCTGCGGAACGGGCGCATTCCTGGTGGCCATGGCAGAGCGGTCCATCCCCGTGATTCACGGAATTGAAATCGACCCTTCAGCTGCAGCCGTCGCACGCGTAGCTGCCCCCATGGCTCACATTATCGAAGGGGATGGCTTTGTCGTTGAGGCGACCGCAGATGTGGTGGTTGGGAACCCTCCATTCGTCCCTCCGGAGCGTCAACACAAACGGCTCCGAACTGAATTGAAGCGCTCACTGCCTTGGCTGTATGGCCGATTCGATCTTGCGGTACCGTTCGCTGCCATCGCAGCAGAGCGGGTCACCTCCGGCGGGAGCGTTGCGCTGATATTGCCCGCCCCCATGATGGTACAGCCGTACGCCGAACCCCTCCGGCGAAGTTGGGTATCCAATCACCGGATCACTCACCTATCCAGCCCAATGCCCTTTCCTGGTGCCACTGTAGAAGTGGTCTGTCTGGCAATGCACATTGGGGCAGGACCAGCAACATTGCCCGCACATTCCTTGAAAGCTGAAGATCTACTGACCCTCAGCACGGTGCCACTCAATGCCTCTCTCCGACCGGGAGACCCCGATTTGGTACACCGGATTCGCTCCAAATCGGAAGTCTTGGGCACCCTATGCACAGTAGATACAGGCGTCGTTGGACACGGCCCTCATGGGGGTAAAAAAAACCTATTGCATGCAACACCCACCCCGGACCGTGTGCCTTATGTTGATGCCCGAGATCTCACTGACAATCGAACCCAATGGTTGGATTACCAACCCTCTACGATGCATCGCCCCAAACATCCCGACCTCTTTGAAGGCCCCAAAGTATTGGTTCAACGTCTTCGCGGGAAAGGCCCTGTTCGGGCTTGGGTGGACCGCAGTGGACTGTACGCTGGCCACACACTCACTGTGGTCAAACCACACAGTGACACACTGTCTCCCGAAAAGATTCATAGCTTGATTACCGACCCATTGATCGACGGCCTGCTGCGAATGGAACGCGGAACTCGACTCGATCTGTACCCTCGGGATGTCCGCAGCATTCCTGTCCCAACCGCCTGGCTGACCAACCCTGACATGCCCTTGGCCGTGGGGTGGGGCCTGTCAGCAGCAGAGACGGAACGACTTCACAACTTTAGTCGCCAATAAGTTCTAGGCTTCCTGCCTCCATGACATCGCAAAACAGCGCATTGCCAACGCTGAACAACTTGGTCTCACCGGTTACGGGTAAAACATGAACTCGATGACTGGATTCGGACGCGGAGAAGCTTCAAACGGCACAGTAACTGTGGTGGTGGAGATGAAGAGCGTCAACAATCGCTACCGTGACGTGCAAATCCGTGTTCCCCGCAGCTACAACGTGGTCGAATCTCGCATTCAAAAAGCGTTGAAAGATCGCTTTGCTCGCGGTCGAATCGATGTCTTTGTTCGCCGGGAATGTTCAGGCTCTGATCAAACTGTTCGTGCAGACCCAGCCCTTGCCGAACATTATCTGAAGGCTGCTGCTGAAGTAAGCAAGCGCCTCGCCCGAGACGAAGACACCATCACAACTGCCTGGGTCTTGGCTCAACCCGGTGTTCTCATGGCAGCTGAGCAGGAAACAGACGCGCTCGCAGAGTGGGGTTTGGTAGAAACAGCGCTGGTTGGTGCCGCCAATGAGTTGGAAGATATGCGACGCCAAGAAGGCAAAGCACTTCAACGTGATTTAGACAAACGCCTGATGGAAATTCAGGAACTACGCAGCCAAGTCGCCTCTCACGCAGATGGCATTGTGAACCGTCTCCATGCACGAATCGAGGAACGAATCACACGCCTTCTCAGCGATCGAATCGATCCAATTCGGTTGGCACAAGAAGCCGCCCTGCTTGCCGACAAAGCCGATGTAGCAGAAGAGTTGGCAAGGATTTCCAGTCATTGTGTTCAATTTGCCGAATCCTTGGCCAGCTCAGAACCTGTGGGTCGGAAGTTAGATTTTCTACTTCAAGAATTAAATCGGGAAATCAACACCATTGGCTCCAAAGCGGCGGAAACGCCCGTGGCCAAATGCGTAGTGGAAATGAAGAGCGTACTTGAGCGAATGCGCGAACAAGCCGCAAACGTCGAATAGTGGCGAAAGCAACACGACTCTCAAAAAATCGAGCCGCACAGCTTCGTGCATGCTTGGACAAACTGGAGCCGGTCACCGACATTAGCGATGACCCCATTCAGTTTGTACACCGCTATGACTCCAGCGCAGACCGTGAAGTCGCCGCACTTTTTGCAGCAACTCTCGCCTTCGGACGAGTGGCATCCTTTCTTCCAGTCCTCAATGAAATATTTACTCAAGCCGATGAATGTGGCGGCCCCGCCACTTGGGTGGACAACTTCAGCAAGGAGGATGCGGATCGGATTGAGCCGATATTTTACCGCTGGATTCGAGGACCAGATCTAGCGCGATTTGCCCGAACAATCGGTAGAATCCGGGTTCAATATGGTTCCATTGAAGCCGTCTTCAAGGTGAACGACACACCCAACCAAACGGACATCAAGCCCTTACTTGAGCAGGGAATTTCTATCTTCCAGAAATTCTCTCTCGAATCCCCCGACGAACAGTTCTCGGACCTGTCGCGAGGTTACCGCTTTCTGCTGACCCACCCAGCATCAGGGTCGGGCTGCAAAAGATGGTGCATGCTCTTTCGCTGGATGGCACGAACAGAGTTTCCCGATGTAGGCATGTGGTCCATACCGACTTCTGCGCTGATCATCCCTCTCGATACGCACATCCATCAGGTGGCGGACTTCGTCGGCCTGACCCGCAGGAAAGATGGCAGTTGGGCCACCGCAAAAGAAATCACCCAAAACCTCGCGCGGATGGATCCTGAAGACCCCACCCGGTTCGACTTTGCCCTCGCCCACCTTGGAATATCAGGAAAATGCAACAAGAGAAGGGTGCCCGAAGTCTGCGATCCTTGTGCTTTGGTGGAAGTTTGTAGAATCGGTCAACCACGAAAGCGGTCACCGACCGGTTAATGAACGTTCATGGAGGATGGAGTGGGGCTTCAAACGACGGCATGGTCTGCACCTGAACAGGGNGCACTATTTGTGGTCACTGGACCAAGTGGNACCGGTAAGACCACACTGGTGCAGGAGGCGCTCAAGAGTATTCCAGGACTGAAATTCTCAGTCAGCGCCACCACACGCCCGCAACGCAGAGGTGAACAGGATGGCCGGGACTACCACTTCCTTGATCGCGATGCGTTCACAGCCAAAATCGAAGCGGGTGAATTTCTCGAGTGGGCCGAAGTTTACGGTAACTTTTACGGCACCCTGAAAGGGCCGGTCAATCACGCTCTGGAGAACGGTTCAAGCATCCTTTTGGACATCGACACCCAGGGAGCAGAACAAGTTCGCGCCACGGCCCACACCGCCATCAGTATCTTTGTTCTTCCGCCAGATATGAATATTTTGGCCCATAGACTGAAGAGCAGAGCGACCGATGAACCTGCAGTAATTGAGCGACGAATACAAGAAGCCAAACACCAACTGCGTGAAGCCTGCCATTTTGATTATCTTGTTGTGAACGATGATTTGCGCAGTGCGCACGACCAATTTCAGGCCATTGTCGTGGCGGAACTTTTGCGAACCTCAAGGCACAAACAGCTGACTCAGCGGTTCGCAGACTGAACGATCGTGAAAGAAAGTAGGTTGCATCTGTGATGTTCTCCTGTTTTCAGTGCTACTCTGAATAGGAGATGGAGGACATAGAGTCCATATGCGACTCAACGACATCCTAGACAAGGTCAGCGAGTACGCTCCGAATGCCGATCTTGATGTCATTATGCGGGCATACGTCTTTTCCGCAAAGGCGCACGCTGGACAGGTGCGTAAAAGTGGTGAGCCTTATCTCACCCACCCTCTTGCAGTCGCACAAATCCTTGCCGACATGAAGATGGATGTGGACACCATCGCAACCGGTCTTCTTCACGACACAATGGAAGACTGTTTGGTCACACCGGACGAGATCAAAGAACTGTTTGGCGACGAGGTCAGCGAACTGGTCGACGGTGTCACAAAAATCGGAAAGCTGGAATTTCGAAGCAAAGAAGAAGCACAGGCCGAAAACTTCCGGAAAATGGTCCTTGCAATGGCAAAGGACATCCGAGTTGTCCTCGTGAAACTGGCGGACAGGCTTCACAACATGAGAACAATGCAGCATATGCGGGCGGACCGCCAAAAAGCGATCTCCCAAGAGACCTTGGATATCTTTGCACCCATCGCCAACAGGCTGGGCCTATCTCAAATCAAACAAGAACTTGAAGAGTTGTGTTTTGAGTATCTCCATGGCGATGTCTACGCTGAAATGGTCGAAAAGCTAGCCACGGGAGCGGCCGACCGAAATGTGTACATCGAGGAAACGTCTAAAACCCTATACGAGATGTTCGCCGAAAAGGAACTGCAGTGCGTCATTACAGGACGTTCCAAACACCTGTTCAGCGTATACCGAAAGATGCTCGCGCAAAATTTGGAGTTTGAACAGGTCCATGACCTGCTCGCCTTCCGAGTGTTTGTGAACGATATTGGTGAATGCTACACGGCTCTGGGTTTGACTCATGCTCGTTTCCGCCACTTTCCAAACAAACTGAAAGACTACATCGCAAACCCCAAGTCGAATGGGTACCAATCGCTTCATACAGTCGTGATCGGCCCGGACAACCAGCAGATTGAAATTCAGATCCGAACTCACCAGATGCACGCCATCGCTGAGGTCGGTATTGCGGCACACTGGCGGTATAAAGAGGGCCACCTCGCACTCTCCCGCGAAGACATGAACAAGGTGACCAAGCTCCGTGAATTGTTCGAAGCTGCTCGAGAAGTCGAAGATCCTCAAGAATTCTTAGAGACCGTGAAGGTCGATCTTTTTGCGACAGAAGCTTTTGCTTTTACCCCCCGTGGTGACGTGAAATTTTTCCCCCTGGGGGCCACAGCACTCGACTTTGCTTTCTCGATCCATACGGAAGTTGGAAACAAATGTGTGGGGGTCAAAATCAACGGGCGCATGGTGCCTTTGCGATACGAATTGAAGAGTGGAGATACCGTAGAAATTCTCACGCGGGAAGATCAACGACCAAGTCGCGATTGGTTGGACATCGCCAAGACGGGAAGAGCGCTTTCCAAAATCCGACGCGAGATCCGACAAGACGAACGTGCCAAGGGTCGGGAGATAGGACACAACCTCCTGGAAACGGAATTCAAGAAATTCAAAGCCAATCTAAACCGGCGCATCAAAGCCGGTGACATCAGAACCGTCTGTAAAGAGCTTGGATATAGAAAGGAAGACGACCTCTACCTTGCCATCGCGCAAGGCAGAGTGACTGTCGAGAGAATTGCTCGGATGGTCTTGCCAGCAGATGTCTTTGAAAAGCAGCAAGAAGAGCCTGGCGCAATCACTCAACTGTTTCAGAGGATTAGAAAAAAGTCGGAAAGTCCGGTTCTAATCAACGGAGTGGAAGATGTGATGGTGACCTACGCCAAGTGCTGCCGTCCGGTTCCTGGAGAGCCGGTCACAGGCTACGTGACTCGTGGGCGTGGCATCACCATCCACCTTGCCACTTGTAAACAAGTCATGGCCATGGATTCAGAGCGCCGTGTTTCGGTCCAATGGCATAACGAAACAAGAGGGAAACACTCGGGTGAAGTCCGAATCATCTGTTCTGACCAAATGGGAATGCTGGCAGAAATCGGTACCGTCTGTAAAACCACCGGCATTAATGTGACGCGTATGGAAGCAAATCAAATCGAAGACAACAAGGCCGAACTCAGTTTGGAAGTGGCCATTGAAGACGTTCGCGAGCTGGAACACTTCATGAATTGTATCGAGAGAGTCAAAGGCGTCATCTCAGTTGACCGGGTCCGCGCTCAAGCTCAGGTTTAGTTTCAAGCCCCCCAAAGGAATCGTTGCTCACCTTCAGGTAGATCTACGCTTGCCCGACCATCCGTGACCGATACACGCCCCTCTGCTGCCCACCGGAAAACCATCGGAAAAAGACAGTGTTCAAGACTCAGGATTCGCTGCTGTAACGTTTCCTCGGTGTCTGCCTCCAAGACCGGTACCGCGCCCTGAGCGACGATGGGACCGGTGTCCGTCCCCGAATCCACCAAATGAACCGTCGCTCCCGTTATACGGACGCCCGCAGCAAAGGCCTGCTTTTGTCCGTGGGTGCCTGGAAAGGATGGCAACAACGCAGGATGAATATTGATGACTCGATTGTGGAAAGCGGACAAAAACGTTGGAGTAAGGATTCGCATGAACCCCGCCAACGCAACCCATTCGACGCCATGAGCGACGAGCGTGTCGACCAGTTCTTGGTCAAACACAGCACGCTCTTTTCCTTTGTGTCCAATGTGAACCGCTGGAATGCCCGCTTGGCGGGCCCGTTCCAAGCCGAACGCTTCCTCATTATTGCTGATCACCACTGCAATCTCAGCTGGATGGCCGTCCGTCATGGATGCATCGATCAATGCCTGTAAGTTCGTACCTGAACCCGAAACCAAGACACCGAAGCGAGTACGGTCACTCATCGTACAACCACACCTTCAGTATTCGTGACTCGACCCACCACATGGCCTCCGACTGCCGCAGCAGCCGCTTCCGCATCTGCTGCAGGAACGATGGCGATCATGCCCAATCCATTGTTGAAAGTGTTCTCCATATCCGTGTCACTCAGACCACCACGGGCCTGTAAAAACTCAAATATGGGTGGGACGGGCCAACTGCCACGGTCCAACACAACACCGCACCCGTCGGGTAAAGCTCTTGGAATATTCTCGTGGAAACCACCACCTGTGATGTGAATCAATCCTCGCACATCAAACTGCTCAATCAATGTCTTGCACTCTTGAACATAAATGCGCGTAGGCCGAAGTAGAACTTCACCCAATGGTGCGCCCAATTCGTATTCTTGGCTCCAATCAAGTTCATCACAAATATGACGCACAAGAGAATACCCATTGGAGTGAATTCCACTGGAGGGAACGCCAACGAGTACGTCACCAGCCGTGACGTTTTGGCCATCAATAAGACCTTCTCGCTCTACAGCACCCACACAAAAACCTGCAAGGTCGTAATGACCGGGTCCATACATGCCCGGCATTTCCGCTGTTTCGCCACCAATCAACGCACAACCCGCTTGAACACACCCTTCAGCGATGCCAGCGACCACCTCGACAGCGACCTCGGGGGCAAGTTTACCTGTGGCGAAATAATCAAGAAAGAAGAGTGGCTCAGCCCCTGCGGTGGCAATGTCGTTCACACACATGGCCACCAAATCAATACCGATTGTTTGGTGACGACCCAACTTCTGAGCCACAAGCAATTTGGTTCCTACGCCATCCGTACCGCTAACCAGCACTGGATCTTTGAAACGGTCTCCCAGGGCAAACAGCGCACCGAATCCACCCAGCCCACCGATTACCTCTGGACGCTGTGTTCTTGACACATGACCTTTGATTCCATCAACCACCGCATAGCCAGCATGGATATCCACCCCCGCCTCTCGGTATGCATCTCCTCCCATGGCCACCTCCGGCGTGTGTCTATCACGACTGGCTTATACCGGATACACCCTATTCATGGACAACCCGCTGACAGCCCGACTCCCCATCGCCAGGACACTGCGTGAACAGTTGGGTAGCATTCGCCGCGTCTACCTTCGAGGCAATCGAATCGTACGACGGGACGACTTCGCACAGTACCCAGAAACTGTCTTACTTCTGCACGGTTTTTTCCAGACACGAAATGTCTGGGAGGTGATGGAAGAACGACTCCGGTACGACGGTTACGGCGTGTTTAGTTTCGATCTGGGTGGCCTGCTTTGGCGATTCAACACCCGTTCTATTCCTGACTTGTCTGCAACAATCGCAGACAAAATTGAAGGCATATGCGCCCGGTACGGTCTGGACCGTTTCCACATTATTGGGCACTCCAAAGGCGGAATGATCGCGCGCCACTATGTGCAACATCACGGTGGAGACAAACGGGCAAAGAGCCTAATTACTCTCGGAAGTCCACATCACGGTACCCCAACAGCCGCTGTTGGGGTGGGGCTAATGGCCGGCGGCCTTATCTCCAAAAGTCCCTTTCAAATGCTGCCCGGTTCCGCGCTCATCCGAATGCTAAAAAAGGACACCTTCCCTCCTGGAATACCCATCACCAGCGTGTACTCACGCCATGATCTGGTCTGCCCTTGGTGGTGTTCTGTCTTGCGACCTCGCCCAGGCGAAACCAGCATGGAGAACGAAGAAGTGACCAAGGTTGGCCACACCGCTCTGACCTACGACCCCGGTGTGTACAAAATCATACGAGACCGACTTCATGACGCCAGCGAAATCTGGCAGGAGCGCAGACAGGGTTAACTACTGGCTCTCCGCCTCAACCTCTTCGCTGGGCAGACTCAAGCAGCAACGGAAACCGGTGTAGGGGTCTCCATAATTCTGGGCGCGATCATCGCCAGAGTATGCACAACGTGTTCCTCGTTGGTTGTTCGTACTCGCACCGCCCTTCACAGTCCTTCTGTCTGACTTGGTACCTGGCTGACTGGCCGTCCACTCACGAACGTTACCGCTCATATCTGCCACGCCATACCCACTCATACAGGCTTCCGTCTTCGTCGGATCTTGACCTACATGGTGAATATCACCCGGGTCATCCGAACATTCGGCTGCAGCACCACCACACATGGTTTGTTCGTAGCGATCATCGTAGCTGTACACAGTATTTTCCGGTCCCTTACAGGCCTTCTCCCACTCTTCTTCTGTACACAGGCGTTTACCCAGGCTTTCACCCGCCTCTGTGGCCGCCTGCCACGTCACGTTTGTGAGCGGCATGACCGGAGAACCATCCTTGTTTTGGGTCCGGTTGGGAAACTCATAGCGATCAATAAAGAAACCTGGAACATTGACCTTTCGATGCAAAGGTTCAGCCTTGCTGGCCAATTCCTTTCTCTTCACTTTTCCTTTGCTATCGACTTGTGGTTCCAAGACGGGACTGCCATCTTCGTCCAACAAGTATTCACCGGCTCCCTCCCCCTTGACCTTACAGATCACATCCGCCTTCATCGACTCCTGACGGAGACGACCTTGGATAAATGGTCCGGGTGGGATGTAAAGCATGTCTTTGTGGCTTTGAACCATCGCCTTCATTTCAGCTTCTGTCGGCATATGGGTCTGCGTTCGAATTTCACGACGAATCCGATCATCCTCTTCAGTCGCCAATTCCACTGCACTGCGTTTGTGATCTTCCTGAGTGAAGGTCGAGGCATACATTCCAGCCAAGGCCAAAACCACCAAGGTCAAACCGATGCCAATCATGATGTTCTTCAATGACGTCCGAGGCTTGGCCGATACGATCAGGCCCTGGAATGAGCGCTGAATGTCATTGAGCATGTCTTGAGGGCCGGGGTATCGATCCAAAGGATCAGCGGCCATGGCCACTTCGACAATGTCATCGATGTGATCCGGTAGATCTGCGCGCAACTGGGTGGGTGCAAGGTAGGTCCCACGCGGTGGCTGCCCGACCAACAATTCATAAAGAATGACGCCCACGGAGTAGAGGTCCGAAACAGACGTACCCTCATCATCAAAGCTCGACAGCTCTGGAGCCAAGTACCCTGTAGACCGGCGTTGAATGTAGCCTTCAGCGAACAGCGAGGGATTAACGATATCGGCCAAACCAACATCGGTAATTTTGATTGTGCGAACAACCTGTCCGGCGGGGCCGGCAGGCTGGGTATGAACCAAAATGTTCTCAGGTTTCAAGTTGCGATGAACTTGGTCCGCTGCATGAAGGTGCTGCACAGCCTCAAGAATTTTGATGGTGATCTGACAAGCTTCTTGAAGTGAAAATGCCTTTCCTTGCTGTAGGTACTCGTCGATGAGCGCCCGTAGCGACTGCCCTTCGTAATACTCCTGCGTAAAGAAAACCGTCGATTCGTAGTTACCCAGTTCACCGTATCGAATGATGCCGTCATGGCGAAGACCCTTGGCTGTACGGAAGGCGGCTTCCAGCCGCTCTCTGTCCTTCGGGTTTCGCACCAAACGGGCATGCAAAAACTTAATAGCGACGTGTTTGGAGCTGGCCATATGCTTGGCCAAATAGGTTGCCCCAAGCATCCCGTCTCCGAGAGGCTTTACGATCTCATAGCGACTATTAATCACGTCGCCGCGTTTAAGTGATGTCAGACCAGTACCTTCGGCCACGTTGTTATCCGTTTTTTGAGTAAAAAATCAGCGCTTACAGGGCGGAAAACTACCATACCCACATGGGACGCACAACCAACTTAGCCACGACAGCGTCGCTTTGCTCAACGTTCCTTGCCCGGAAGGAAAAACCGAATCACGGCAAACCAGTTGCGCAACCAATCACTTGGACGGATACGGGCAGCGAATAAGGTGTGCATCAAAAGTCCCAAGAAAAGGGACGTGGACACGATAATAAAGCCAAAGCCAAGGAGTTGTGAAAGCAATACTCCCCGGACCACAGCTTCCAACTGCGGACTCAACAAAATGGTGCCGCTTATCCCAGCAGCACCTGCAATCAGCGCAAGCGATACTCGAATTCCAACCCACCGAACCTCATCGCGCATCCGGTCCGATTCGCGATCAATCGTGCCGATGTCGATGCTGCCGGTTTGCAAGTCCATGGCCAGTTGGTTGAGCTGTAAGGGCACGTCACGAACCGCAATCTGGGCTTGTTGTAGAAGCCGAAAAGCATCCCGACCCAAACGCTCTGGCCCCATACGTTGGCCGATCAAACGTTGGGCATATGGTGTCACTTTGGCCACAATGTCTACATGTGGAATGAACCGACGGGCCACGCCATCAAGTAGACTCATTGATCGGGCCAATACCGCAAATTCTGTAACCAGACGAATCCGATACGTAGACGCTACCTCGATGAAGTCCATCAAGGTGCCTTTGTCCGTTAGTTCCGTAAGAGATGACCCATGATACTTCGTTATGAGGCGCTCGATTTCCCGAGAAAACCCCTTCAGGTCCACCCGTTCGTCTGTGGCCCCCGCCCGATACAGAGTCAACGCTACGCTCTCCGCATCCTGGTACACCAAGGACATAAAAAGGCTCATCAGCGTGTCTTGCATTTCACCTGTGAGCAGTCCTGTGACGCCAAAGTCTAGAAAGGCAAGTCGACCATCATCCAAAAGCATCAGGTTGCCTGGATGTGGATCTCCATGAAAGAAACCGTATTCAAAGACTTGAAGATAGGTGGCATCGATCACCTTATCCATGACCGGCTCGACAATGGCTTTGTCTTCCGGGTCAAGATCTGAGAAAGGCGTGCCTTTCAGCAGCTCCAGCACCAACACTCGGCCTGTCGAATACTCATCGTACACAATGGGTGCATACACATCAGGGTGGTCCTTGAAGTGACCACGAAAACGATTGATAGACTGGCCTTCCTGAAGAAAGTTCAGCTCAAGATTCATTGCAGCTTCAAACTCTTGAACCACACCCACCGGTGTATAGAAACCGGGCAACTCTATTCGCCCTGTGATCAGATGAGCCAGCGAATATAAGATGTGAAGATCGGAGCGGATCCGCTTCTCAATATTCGGTCGTTGAATCTTAATGGCAACGGTTTCTCCGCTGCGCAGGACAGCTTTATGAACTTGAGCAATGGATGCGCTGGCAACAGGCTTTTCATCGATAGACTGCAACCTTTCCTCTAAAGGCATCCCCCATTCCGTTTCCAGGTGTGCCTTTAGTTCTTCAAAACCCACAGGGTCTACATTGTTCTGAAGAGACTCTAGTTCTCTAATGAATTGACCCGGCAAGATGTCAGGCCGCACCGACATGACTTGACCCAATTTCACGAAAGTCGGACCCAACTCAACCAAAACCTGGCGCAAGCGCGCAGCGGGCGACAACCGCGAATCACTGACCTCGCCCTCTACATCAATAGAGGTTCCCTGAATCAAATATCCAAAACCATTTCGTACGAGTACGGCTGCGATATCTCGCAAACGTCCCAAATCTCGTACGTTTATATGTGCCACGCTTTGCTCCAACACCCAACAGTTAGGGGCTAACGGTCACACAATGGTACAGCCCATTCAATACGTCAACGCCTAACAAGCTGGCTGTCATCAGCCGCATGGGGTAAAACGAGACAACGATACTCATGGGGAACCGATGTACCTGCTACTCAATATTCTTGTCGTCTTTGGTCTGTGCGCGGTTGGAAGTGCATTTATCGTACTTCTTCCAACTGTTGGACAAACAGTGAGTGCAGTGTGGGCCACTGTGTACGGTGAGAAAGTGTACGCGAAGATGAAAGGGATTGAGAGTGGAACCGTGATGACGGATCACTCAACACCCCTATAAACCAATGGCTTTGTGCCATATTTTTGCATTGTGCCGGCCCTGGGTCGGCATTTTTTTTGTCCATACCCAAGGCTTCTCGGCAGCCATGCTATACTGAACATATATTCAGTATGCCAACCACCTTATCTACGATTGCAGAACTTCGAGCGCACTTGGCGCAAATTGCACCTGTACGCGTTCCATCACCGCCTACTGCCACGGGGCATCCATCCTTAGACACACATCTCGGTGGCTGGCCGAACTCCGGTGTCGCATTGATACATGGGCCGGTCGGCACAGGACGCATTGGACTCATACTGCCGGCTCTACAAACCCATACACAAGCAGAACGAACCGTCGCCATCGTAGATCCGCTTGGCTGGCTCCACCCGCCAGGCTTGCCAGGAGTGAACCTGAAGCACCTTATGCTTGTTCGATGTGGTGGCGCCAAAGCGGGCTGGGCAGCGACTCAACTCGCGCACTGTGGAGCCATCCCTCTGGTGATTTTACTCGACCCTCCTCGCCTGGCGCGTGATGGGCTACGACTGCTTCGGGCGACCGAGTCTGGACGAAGTACGGCCATCGTCCTCAGCGAACAATCAGACCCTCAACTTTCGGCCAGCATCCGCCTCCGAATGCTCGGACACCACCGGGTTCAGATCGAACGAGGGGCCGCTGGTTCACCCATCATCAAAGTTCCCCCGTGGACCACAACTCCCAGCTTTGCTACATGATGCCCAATCGTGGAGTCCCTCATGTCTGCATTACTACTATTTTTACTCGCTTGTGGTGGGCCCAAAAGTCCAGATTCTGCCGATAATGCCGACACCCCCGACCTGGATCGAACCTGTGATCCGATTGCTCCGACCCTGTGCGGACTTCCCTTCCCATCGACTTTCCATATGGTCGAATCAGAAACATCTGCGACGGGATGGCAGGTCAACTTTGGTGAAGAGACGCTTCCCCGCAACTACAATCTGGTTCAAACTCAGCCCACATACATCAACGAAAAGGATGGTTTCTCTCCACTCACTCCAGCCATCGCCCACTTACCTGGAGCTACCGCAGATGGGCTGATCTCCCANCTCGATATCAGCACATATGCAAATGANGATGCCAAAACTGTNATCTTGAACATCAACACGGGCGAACGGGTGCCTCACTTCGCAGAAGTAGATGAGAGCGGAAACGATCCCACCCGCAAAATGTTGATTCTTCACCCCGTTGAGCCCATGGAATATGGGGGGCACTACGTAATTGGGATCAGAAATGTGACCGACAATAGCGGCAGTATTGTTGCGGCCAGTGAAGGTTTCGCTTCGCTGCGGGACGGTGGTTCCGATCTCGACCCCTTGATTGCCGAACGCCAGGACTGGTACGAAAACACCCTTTTCCCCGCACTTGAAAACACCGGATTCTCTGTGGGTGACCTTCAACTCGCATGGGACTTTGTGGTGGCCAGCGAAGAAGGCATCACCGGAAAGTCATTGTGGATGCGCGATGATCTGTATGACCGCCTGGGGGAAGCAGGCCCCTCCTATGTGATCACTTCTATCGAAGAAGATGTGAATGAATCCACAGCACGACGTGTATACGGAGACATGACAGTACCGCTGTACACCGAGTTTGATGCTCCTGGCACGTTGCTCAACCGTGATGCAGACGGAATGCCTTACGCTGAAGGCGAAACCACTGTACCGTTCACAATTATCATTCCACGAACGGCTGTAGACGACCCACGACCATTGCCGCTCATTCAATATGGTCATGGATTGTTGGGTTCCCAAGGAGAGGTCAGAAACAGTTACCTCAGCGAGTTTGCAAACACCCATGGCTACATCCTTTTCGCCGTTGATTGGACCGGCATGAAAGAAGAAGATCGGGGCCCCATCTCGTTAATGATTGTTGAAGCAATGCATGATTTTTCAATCCTGCCAGAGCGTTCACAGCAAGGTTTTGTTGAGTTCCTAGCTGCAATGGAAATGATGCAAGGACCCATGGCTCTCGATCCGGCCATGCATGCACCGGACCCCGACGATGCCGATAATATGATCCCTTTGATCGATACGGAAACAGCCCACTACTATGGCAATTCGCAAGGCGCGATTCTTGGCGGAGCGTACATCGCGCTTAGCCCCAGGGTCGAACGAGCCACACTGGGTGTAGGTGGAAGCCCGTACCACATTCTCCTCAATCGTTCAGCGGACTTTTCACCGTTCTTCGACCTGTTCAACGGCATGTTCGAAGACCCACTCCAAGTGCAACTCCTTTTGGCTTTGAACCAAACCATTTGGGACCCAGGCGAATCCGCTGGGTACATGCAGGCAGTAAACAAAACACCATTGCCTGGAACCAACCCCAAAGATGTGTTGCTACAAGTCGCCATTGGTGATGCGCAGGTCACAACATTGGGCGCACACATCATGGCACGCGGCTATGACGCAAAATTAATCGAAGAGCCGACTCGCGAGATTTGGGGACTGGAAACCGTACCCAGCGGACACGAAGGTTCTGCCCTCGTCGAATTCAACTATGGGATTGACGAACCCGTGGAAAACCTTCCACCCGACCCGGATACTGACCCCCACGAACGCCCACGCAGAGATGCAGCGGGCCAACTTCAAATGCACACCTTTTTCCAAACGGGATTGGTGGAACACTTCTGTGATGGACCATGCGGCGAATCCAGCGACTAATTATCTGCGCTTTGCTCTCAGCCTGCTCTANTGAGGAACAGCAGGGACTCCAACTTGCGCCTGCAAATTCAGAACAACCCTCATTGTCCATGAGTCCCAACGGCGTTTCCGTGATTCGTCTTATCGACCAAGTTGGAAATGCGAAGTTCAACATCTCAGGGGGTCAAGCGATCCATCTACAGCAGCAACAAGAGTGGCCACTGACCAACTGGAAGCAGCTTCGCTCAACCCCAACACCTCTATGGACTCACCCCCTGCCCATCCGGCTCGAACAGCAAACCTTCATCCAGCAACCGGACGAACTCCAACTCCACAAGGGCGATCAGCCCGTTCGATACCAAACAGGTTTTCATGCGGGACGGAAAGGCAAAGGTGCAACTGTCAAAATGGGTCGTTGGGAAATCACGCGAAACCAACTCATCTTGGTATCGGACTCCGATCCAAATGAGGCCAATGTTCGACTCATCCAGCAAGGCGCAAATGACCACGAAAGCCGGATGGACTTTGATGCTGCAGGCCTAAATGAAGCAGAGTTCGTCACCTACAGGGTCGAGCATGACCTCTTGACGCGCTCATCTCTGCTGCTGCCTGCACCATCGAACGCCAGTTTTAGTGTCGACATCCCATCGGACGCTCGATTCCGGTTTGGGTATGGAATCGCACCTTCCGAAGAAAAGGGGATTCTGGCTCATTCTGGTTTTGAAGTATTGATCAACGGCAACCAGGTTTGGTCTGACACAGCATCCACAAAAGAAGAGTGGAAGGAGGCCAGCCTCGATCTGTCAGCCTATGGCAACCAAACCATCGAGCTGACACTACAGACGAACGTGCAGGAGTCTTCAAAACAAGCCTATTCAGCCTTTGCCGAACCCGAGATCGTCGAAAACGATCCGAATGCTGAACCGAGTCGAATCATTGTGATCGGCTTGGACACCCTCCGTAGAGATCATTTGGGAACCCACGGCTACCCCCGGTCCGTTTCTNCCGGCCTCGATCAGATCGCCACCCAGTCGATCGTTTTTGAGGAAGCCTGGACTCCAGCACCGAGAACACGACCCAGTTTCCGCAGTTCCACCACAGGGCGTTGGCCCCTTGATGCCATTCAAGCGCCAACCCTTGGTGAAGTATTTGCGCAACAGGGGTTTACGACTGCAGGCTTTGTCGCGAATGTACAGCTTGCTCCAAGACTGGGCTTTGCCGACGGTTATGGCAGCTGGTCATACGACAACATGGCCGATGGGGATTTGCAGGTAAATCGAGTCTTGTCTTGGCTGGAACAACACAAGCAAGAAGACGTAAAAATCTTTCTGCACATGATGGATCCACACATCTTCTATTTGGCTCCAAAGCCATTTCGGGATCGATTTACGAACGCATTGGATCGGGGTGATCTGAATGACAAATACAACCGGTGGGACATTACCCGGGCCAACAAAGCAGGCGCCCTTTCTGGTGAACAAAAGAGATGGATAACCGGACGATATGACGGTGAAATTTCATTCATGGACCACGAACTGCTTCGTTTGATCGACGCCGTCGATAAACTCCCTGGCCGGACCATGTTCGTGTTTCATAACGATCACGGCGAAGAGTTTTGGGAACACGGCGGTTTCGAACACAATCATTCCCTGTACAACGAACTGGTACAAGCAATCTTGTGGATACGACCCCCTGGAGGATGGGCCAATGGCCCCCACCGAATCGAAGAGCCGGTCTCGTTGGTGGACATCGCTCCAACAGTGTTCTCAGCGGCGGCCATTCCAAGAGAAGATTGGCCCACTGTAGACGGATTTGATCTCACCCCTTTCGTCGATGTAACAAAACGCGACGAGCAAGAAAGTCTAAGCGCCGAACTCCTCGCGCGCCCTTTACCGCTGGGCCATCTCATGTTTGGCCGCGAACGGTGGGGGGTTGTCGCCAAGGACCACAAATATATTCTCCACACATCCAGTGGAGAGCAGGAACTGTATGACTTGAAAGCGGACCCGTCAGAGTCCAACAATTTGGCTGAAACGGCGGATACTGTCCCATGGCAAGCCGAACTCGCGAAGGCGACCAAATGGCCCATCGCTAGCGGCTGGCGAATGCAATTCACAGGGCTTCGCCATGAAACCGTCATCTCATTCAAAAGCCCCATTGGCCGTGCTTTCGTGGTGGACCCAGAGGCAAATCGTCTAAAGCGAGCCAACTTGGAGTGGGGTGAACGACCAAAAATTCTGCCGGACGATGTGGCGATCATCCAAGTCTCTGAAGATCGTACCCAGGTGACGCTCACCCCAGGTGATCATGCGTCGGGAATCGTATTTATCGAAGGTCCCACAGAGACAACATGGGCTGGCGCGAAATGCACATTGGGCAACTCAAGCCTGTGGGGAAACAAAAAGTCGAGCATCTGTTCGCGTCGTGTTGAACTTTCAGTCGGCCCCATGCTGATTCCTGAAACCAATGAAGAAGCCCGGCTTCGGGACTCGCCTGAAGACAACACCATCGAAGCCTTACAAAGCCTTGGCTACATTGAGTGAGGCTTAGGCCGGTCGGCCAAGCCCGCGATATCGTATTCCGCCGGTTGCACGGTCGCTGGGTCTTCTGGAACATACCCGTCGGGGTTCTGTGAACAGTGCGCACAGCAATCGAACGGCTGCCCTTCGATGAAACCTTTCCGCATCGCTGTCAGCGATGCTCCATTCCAGATCTCATCAAACGACTCTTCGTTCAGGTCTCCGACAATGGGTCGACCAGGCATGGGACACGGTGCCACCTCCCCTTGAATGGTAATGAAAACACCATCTTGCAGAAAACGACATGGGACCCGTCCACCGGCCTTCTTGGACCAGTCCGCCATCTGGTGTTTTCGACTGACCGTACCACTTAAACGTTTCAATCTTCGAGGTGCCAAATGTCGAAGCTCCTGTAGAGCCAATCGGGCTTTGGTTACACCAGAAGGTCCGATTCGACGACCATCCATCAGCGGGGGAAAGTTGACCCGGAAACTCAGTGCATCGGCACGGGCTTGTGCCGCCATAAATGCAGCGTCTGATTCTGCCGGAATGTGCCTCAGGCTCTCCTGATCCATCTCTGGAACCAACACTGTAAGGTGTGCGATATCCAGTCGATCAAGCTCTAGACTGTGAGCAAGTTCCACCATCTGAACCAGCTCATGAAGGTTTCTGCGCATCAGTACCATGCACATCACCAGACGAGGGCGTTTGTCTCTTGGCAGCTCTTTCCTGATGCCAACCACTGTCCGAATGTTCCGCATGACCAGCGAAAAATCACTGGCCCCTCGAATGCTTTCATAGGTGCCAGCGGTCGCACCATCCACGCTAAAGCGCAGAACACTGGCCTGGGTCAAAATTCTTCGTACGAGGTCTGTGTCTTTGACAATGGTGCCGTTGGTGTTCAAAGACAACTCAGCACCGGTTCGCTCTGCCAATTCGACAAACTGCGGGAGACGCGGGGTCAGAAATGGCTCTCCAGCGACAGTCAAAGACAGCTCTTTGACACCGTGCATGACCTCTGACTCAACCCGAGCCAACAGTTCTAAATCCATAGACCGACGCAATTTGGTGACACCCGAAAGGTGAGAGCCACACATGATGCACTCCAAGTTGCAACCCAGAGTACTCTCCAAATTCACATTGACTGGATGAGGGACTGGCGGCAACTTCGACATACCCCCACTGTAGCGTCTTCTTGCCGGGCCAGGGTCTTTCGTCATTATCGCGACTGTAGAAATTCAATCACTGCGGTGTAAGACCAAGGATCAAGCTTCAACGTTTCCTTGGCATATTCATCGTCTACGCCCAACTCAGAACACATCTTGCTGGCGAAACGTTTTCGGCCCAAACCCACAGGAAAGCGCAGCACTAAAGTGGCCCGATACCCTGGGTGTATGGCTTCCATCAACCGCTCAACATTACTTCCGCTCTCTGCCTCACACACCCAGGTGCGCCGCCCTTGGCCCGCCCGGAGTCTCAATAAATCCTGGAGACTACGAAGGACTGCAGGCCTCCGATTCAGAAAGCAAGGACTCTCTAAAACCAATGCGGNGTGCTGCACGAGATCATCGGCCCATTGCCTTTTACGTGTCTGTACTTTCACAGCAGCAAGAACATCATCTTCCGAAAGATATTGACCTTCAATACCAGCCATTGCTCGTGCGACAAAGGATTTACCGACCCCCTGTGGCCCCAACACAAACACCATGGCTCGTTCCTGAATGGCACGAGGCAAAGACTTTAGATTCAAAAACTCTGTAGAAGTACCCGATGCCAGTGCAGGCATGGGAGGGCCTTCAAGATCGGTAGGGGGATCGGGAGGTAGATCGAAAATAGACATGAGACCCTTACCGACTCGGTGCATTTTCCTCAATGTACTGCACTATCTCTTCTACCTTGGAACCCGGCCCGAAAACCTTGGCGACCCCTTCTCCAGCAAGAGGATCAACATCCATATCCGGAATGATTCCACCCACCACAACCAACACATCATCCAGGCCACGTTCGGCCAACGCTGTGACTACTTTGGGGACCAGGGTGCCATGTGCCNCCGAAAGGACACTTAAACCCACCACTTGCACATCTTCCTGCAAGGCGGCTTCTGCGATCTGCACCGGACTGCGGTGCAAACCTGTATAAATCACTTCCATTCCAGCATCACGAAGCCCGCGAGCGACGACTTTGGCTCCTCGGTCATGACCATCAAGACCGGGTTTGGCAACCAAAACTCGAATGGGAAGTTGGGACATATCTACACCAGATAACTACGAGCAATCACAAGACGCTGAATCTCTGACGTACCTTCGTACAAAGTAGTGATTCGTGCATCGCGGTATAGGCGTTCTACCTCATACTCTTTGCTGTATCCATACCCACCGTGAATCTGAAGCGCCTTATCCGCACAGAAATTCGCTGTTTCGGAAGCCAATAGTTTCGCCATCGAACATTCCCGGCTGGCCCGCTCTCCTGCCCCCTTGAGGGCAGCAGCCTTGTAGGTCATCAATCGGGCCGACTCAATGCGGCACGCCATGTCCGCAATCATCCACTGAATGGCCTGCTTGTCTGCAATAGGCTTCCCAAACGCATGCCGTTCCTTGGAGTATTCAACAGCCAAATCGAAGGCTCTTTGAGCAATCCCAAGGGCTTGTGCAGCGATGCCAATCCGTCCGCCATCCAGCGTGGCCATGGCCACTTTGAATCCCTCGCGAGGCTGGTGAAGCAAATTGCTCTTTGGTACTGCCATTCCAGAAAAGACAAGTTCCGATGTTCCGGAGCAAACGATGCCCAACTTCTCTTCAACCTTCCCTACACCAAAACCATCCCAATCACTTTCGACGATGAATGCACATACACCG
>PALY01000119.1 GCA_002707085.1 Deltaproteobacteria bacterium | reverse complement strand
GGTCACCCAACTCGCGGGACGTGCAGGCCGAGGAGACAAATCAGGCCGGGTTCTAATTCAGACACGCCAAATGGATCATTTTGTATTTTCCCACGTGAGTCCCGATACACCCATGGATGCATTCTATGAGGCAGAGGTCCACGAACGCACCATATTGAGCCACCCCCCTTTCGCCCGCGTCATTATGGTGCGAATCGAAGGTGCGAAGCTTGAGGAAGTCCAACGCGCGGGTCGAACACTTGCGAATTCCCTTCGAGAAACAGCGGATGGTGTTGGAATACAGGTGTTTGGCCCCGTCCCCGCCCCCCTCTCGCGCTTGGTCGGACGTTGGCGGTACCAAGTGGTCTTGAGGGGACGGGATGTGCCGATGTTTAGAGAATGGGTCAATCAAGTCAATCCGATACTGCTTGATAGGAGCCAGCGCGGCAGCCGCGTGATCATCGATGTAGATCCCCGAAGCCTGCTCTAATCATCCCGGCGGCATGGCCTGTTGGCCAACTCCACTCAGATTGTAGTCACGACTGACAAACTCATGGCACGCATGCAGGCCATCAATAAGCTTTTTACCAAAAGCGCTAGGGTCGGCGGTATCCCTCACCACTGCCAACCCTCCGGCATTCCCCTCCAAAACCTGTAATCTACGATCTTGAAATTTACGGGTCCGACTGATTGGGTGGTCGATGACGGCCAACTGGTGGTGAAGCGCTGCCACTGGAACGAAAGCATGCACGGCAAGCAACACGCCCATCACCGGACGGAGATCGGGACGTACCGGGGACTCACACCAATCACTGTAGGCATTATGAAGCACCGGATCTAACCAGCTCAATAAGTTCAACTTCCCGTGCTGTGTTTCATGAATCAGGGCTTCTGCCATGGTGAGCGGGTCGGGGTGAAGCGTCATGTACACGATGCCAGGCGCCTCCCGATAAGAAGCCGACAAATGCATTTCGGGCTCATACCCAACCGGCAGTATTCTCTGCGTTGTGCAAGCCAATTCCTCATACCAGGTGGGCAATGCAATTTGGATGAGATTCAAGGCATCCGATAATGACTGCTGCCAGTCTTCTATTGAATGGTTCCCCAAGGAAATACGATTTCCAGATTTGTCCGGATGCGCCTCATCCATGGCCAAGGGGTTGGTATCAAACAGACCCAAATGCAGGCCCAAGTCAGGAGAGCCAATCACATGCAGGCCACCCTTAGAGGCACCATTAAAGTCTTCTGCATCCGACATTGAGGTGATATTTTTTCGCTCGCCTCTTTCGTTCTCTACCGCCAAGCCAGCGGGATCAAGGAGCAACGCCTTCAAGGGTGGCTGCCAACACAAGCGCCCTTCGCCGGCGAAGACAATCTCGTCGACCGAATGGTCCCACAACAACGCTTCCGGAATCAGACCTCTGTGGTGCCTTAGCCCTGCCAACACGTTGGGAACGATCCGTGGGATCAGCAGTTCGGGGGATCGCAGTCCGGCAGCCATCACCAAGAGGGGGATCTGAATATCGGGGCTGCTTATCACTTCAAGTACAGGTTTCGGTGTCTCCCGAACCATCTGCTGTAAAACGAACTGTATCTTCCGGAGCGATTCGCTCGCCCGTCCTGGAAGCCCGCCCCCCATGGTCAATAGCTGTCGAAGTGCGATCAAATTGACCTTATGACACAACTTGTCCGCAGTTCGTTCACCTTCACGGGGAACGCTCAAAAATGTAAGAGGAAGATTCTCCATCGCAACCAAGGGTACACTTGGCACAACAACATGGCGACCCAAGATCCAACACAACCATCTGCGACCAACGCAGAGGAGAGTCACGCAACCAAGGGGCTGCTGCGCCTGACCATGGCGTGCAACGAACAATGTCCGTTTTGCAACGTTCCGCAAGAAGACTACAAACGCCCCACACCCGAACTAAGCGAAACAGAAGCCGAGTTGGCGGCTTTTATCGAACGGGGCGACCGCACATTGACGATATCGGGTGGGGAACCCACCTTGCTACGGAAAAGGCTTCTCAGATTATGCGAAAAGGCACGGTCAGGCGGCGTACTGTTCATAGAAGTCCAAACCAACGCCATTTTGATCGATCGAGATTACGCAAACGATATGGCAAAGGCGGGCGTTACCAGTGCATTCGTCTCATTGCTTTCCCACATCCCTGAACACCACGACGTGCTGGCGGGGCTACCCGGTGCATTTGGGAAATGCTTGGAAGGCATCGATGCGCTGCTCAATGCNGGTATTCGGGTCACACTGAATCCGGTAACTGCAAGNCTTACGCAGGATCTAGTCAGTGAATACATTGACTTTATCGCCCATCGATTCCCTAAAATTCATTCCATCTNTATGTCCGCCGTACAACCGCATGGCCGAGCGCGAGATCAACCCCACTTACTGCCGGACTACGACGTGCTCGGAAGTGAGATTCGGCGGGCGCGTTCGCGGGCGAACCACCATGGTATCGAACTCATCAACCCCTATTGTGGCCTCNCCCTATGTGTTGGTTGGGAGGACGGTCTGGATGTATCGGTTGAAGCCATTGAAGCGACCATCACATCCACGGCCCAAGGACTCAATAACCACGGCAATAAGGACCATGGCGAACCGTGTCTAAACTGCACCCTTCGCCCTCGGTGTGGTGGTGCCTGGCACAGCTATTGGACCACCCGGGACGGTGCCGGCATCAAAGCCCCTGCCGAAAAGTCACCGCCATGGGTCACGCGCGCCGCGGCACAGCAACACGTGGTGGATGCCAAAACTGGCATTCAACAAGCCCATTGGGAACAACTATCTCAAGCAAACGAGGTCACACGATGGATATGGGTCACCGAACTCAGCCACTCCGACCTGCCTGCCTTGCGAAAAGCCGGCGTAACAGACATTGCGATCCGCATGGACCTACAGGACCTTGCACAGGTCAAACCCACCTTGTCAGCCATCCGGAGATTGACCCGAAGCAACCAAGTCACAAGCCCCCAAAAACGCATCATGGTCCACATCGAATGGCCTGCGACCAATGTAGAGTGGAGTCCGCAGTGCATCGAAGATGCCCTTGAAGTTGCAACGGCCATCGGGGTTCACTCGATTACCATTACGGGGAACAATGCACAGAGATACGCCCAACGGCTTTTCGTTAAGGAGCGTGCGATCCCTTGCGCCATCTATGAGGACTCATAAGTCCGACGCAATGCCCCAGTCGGGACCTTGTCCCTCAAAATGGTCCAATTCTTCATCGATGCCCAGATGGTCCCGAAGCACGCGACGTCCATCCAATCTGTTCGAATGATATAAAATTTCCATCTCGGAATATTGCGATTCCACGCCAACGATACACGCAGTTCTCGCAGCACACGAACCCGAACAGGCCGTCGAACGGTGGTGAAAATCAACACACTTCCCCACACTCCATTGGCCGGAATCCATTGCGCCACCAGGACAAGCAGGAACGCAGGGCGATTCACATACGGAACATAGCTCTGCGATTGAATGGGAAGCAGGAAAACACTCCTGTATGAAAATGGCCGCCCTTAGCCCCATCCAGGGTCCATACTCGGGGTGAATCACAAGCCCCAGGCGACTCTCCGCCCCAACTCCCGAAAGCACCGCCAAACTCCTAAAATCCAGATGAACACGCGCCCGTTCGTCAGCAAAAAATACGGTATGCCCACTCAATCCNAGATCGGTGCAAGCGTCTTTGACTTGCTGTTCTACAAAGTCGTCCAAAGGATGTTGGCTATGGGTCAGCAACTCCGGTGATATCGAAACACGCTTGAGGAAAGTATCCCAAAGAAGTCGCCCCACACTGGCCAACACCAACACCGAATTGGATGCTGGAGCCAACACGGCCGCCTTGTGTTCTGGACGCGCCACCTCGTCGTACATTTCTCTCGTCACCACACCAATGTGCCCAAGGCCTACCTTGTTCATGCGCGTCTTGATGCTGGCCAACGAAACTGACACAGTATGACGATACTCCATGCGGAAGCTTGCCGACACGATAAGCTTCAGAGATGGAACCAATTGAGTCCAATAAGGAAACGCACATCCCTGTGTTTTACCGGCACAGGGATGCCGGCCGGCTGGACCGAATCTGGAACTCCACCGATGAAGCACCGTCGATGGATGTAGTGCGCGCGCTGGTAGAGGCAGCACCGACAGCGTCCCCCATCGTGCTGGGAGGCGGAGAACCTACCCTGCGCACAGACCTGCCCGAACTCATCACATCCTTGCGCGCGCAAACGGTTCTCGCCACAGATGGACTTGTATTTCACGAACCGAAAATCGTGCAGCATCTGGTTGAATGTGGTTTAAGCGCAGTGCGACTGCCGCTCCACACAGCGAGATCGGATGCCTACGACTGGCTCACAGGTATTCCAGGTTCTCACAGAAGGATTCGTCTGGCCCTGAAATGCTGCACCACTCTCGGCATTGATGTGTCCGCCGAAGTGACACTCACCCGGCCCACCACACCCTACCTTGAGGAAACCGTTGCTTGGCTGGTGCGGTTTGGTGTAAAAAGCGTTCGATTTCGAATGCTTAGAAGGCGCGGACCTGCCACGATGGAGTACATCACGCTGGCACCCCGCCTGGGTTTATTGGAGCCATCCCTGGAGGCCGCCATACAACTCGGTTTGCGCCACGGCCTACAAATCGAGGTGGAGGGACTTCCCCATTGTGCGATCCCCCGTTTTCCTGAAGTGCATGTTCCCACCCCCAGATGGATGGCACCGGAAGGGATTGAACTACCCAGCCTGGATATGGCTGTAGACGACCACGCTTCTCCACGAGGCTGCACACCCTGCGTGCCCTGATGCAACGGAAAGCCATCCGAGTACGTGAAGCTTTTTGGTTGGACAGAGTTTTCCACCGAAACAGATTCGCCGAGACGAGAGATTGTACCGACTGAGCCACCACGTTCTGGTGATGTTGTACATCCACCACCGCCTCGGGCCGCCCGCACACCTGCAACCCGTGTACGGAATGCAGTTCTTCAGGCAGATCAACTCAATCTTGGCGGTGACCCCATGGCCGGGCGCGCCAAAGGAGAGATTCCTGAGGTCGTCACCGTTCAATTCAATCACAACTCAAGATCAATTCGAAAAGAGCTAGTGAAGGTATCTCAACAGGGCGCCACGACGCTGCAAATCGTAGGGAGCATGAATCACCCGTCGGCCCATGACTTACTGCGGGAAGCATTGCGGCTCTCTTTCCCTCGAGTTGTGTTGACCGGTGACATATGCGGCCTGGAATCTCTACCCAAAAACAAGCTTTTTCAACTGCGTGATTTCGACGAAATTTGGGTCCCGACAACAGCGAACAACATCGAACTCGCGAATCGAATTCATACGATTACCAAGGTTCCAGTTCGACACTACGGAGTCTTGCAGAGTCCCCTGCAGGAGTGGGCCAACAGATGGGAACGAGAGGAATTTATCGGTACGCCGCATTTCGCAGTACATCCACAAGAATCAATCATCGATCTTCGGGAAGAATTTCTACACTTTCCTGATTGCCCAGAAAAGGACGCAATCGCCGCTGCACTTTCAGATTTTCCGAATGCTCATGGGGGCGCATTGATAGATGCATGGCCCACATTGCCTCCACTCACGGTAGAGTAAGATAGAACAGTACGGTGAACACCTTGGCAAGAAACAAACGGTCAGTCGATGAAATGCTCCTCCGCGAGCAGATCGCGAATCGAAAGAAGCATTGGGTACGCGCCGTCACCGCATGCAATAGCAAGTGCCTTTTCTGCTTAGACGCGGACACCCCCCGCAATGTGTACTTAGAAGAAGATGAAGTAAAAGCCGAACTTCTCCGCGGGCGAGAAGAACTCGACGCCGACAAAGTTATCATTTCCGGTGGAGAAGCTTCCCTTCACCCGCTGTTCCCGGAATTTATTCGCTACGCCAAGGAGATCGGGTACGACCGAGTACAAACGGTGACAAACGGCACTCAGTACGCAAGTAAGGACTTTTATGAACGTTGCGTGCAAGCAGGGCTAGGCGAAATCACATTTTCACTGCATGGCCACACACCGGAACTGCACGATTACCTGACCCAGACACCCGACTGCTTTAAGAAATTGATGAAGGCGCTGATACGTTGCGTCCGAGATCCAAGAGTGATCACAAATGTAGACGTCGTCATCAACAAACAGAATGTCGGCGTCTTGGATAAAATTGTCGAGTTGGCCATCTCCGTTGGTGTGACAGAGTTCGACCTCCTCCACGTGATCCCACAATCGAATGCCTATCGAAATCGTGAAGAGATGTTTTACGACGTTCGGGAACACTTACCGGTGCTACAAAAGGTGTTTCGCCTCAACAGACACCCGCGTTTCTATATTTGGACCAATCGATTTCCAGTGAGCTACTTGGAAGGCCTTGAAGACCTGATTCAAGATCCCCATAAAATGCTTGATGAGGTCAATGGAAGGCGCTTTCAGGTTCGTCGATACTTAGACGAAGGAAATCAGCTGGATTGTCGCGAGCCAGACAGGTGCAAACACTGCTTCATCGAGCCTTTCTGCAATACCGTCGACAATGTGGTCAAAGCACAAAACGAAGACGACTGGGATAACTGGTGGGTTGGCAACCTTGAAGATGTCGCCAAAGCACCCCACCCTTTGCCATACGGTTGCCAGCGAATAGGCTTCAAAATCAATAGCTTAGCTGACATCCAGTGGGATGCCATCACGCCCGGAGTAAGCGTCTGCGTCCGACCTGAAGGGGCGGATCCACTTCCAGGAGAAACCGTTCCCGGAACCCAATTTATCGCCCACCTGCCAAACCAACTCGACCTATGGCTGAGCGGTACTCTACCAACCGATGTTTCGGTCCGAATCGAACTCAATCGGCAAACTGCCGAATGGATGCTTGAACATCGAGAGATGGTGGAGCAACACATAGAACGTGTACATATCCACCAACCGAGCCACGAAAAGTTGAACTCAGCGGTGGCGCTGGATGTCCGGAACCCCAAGAGCTTCTTTGAGGCGCTTGCTCTTCCTGTTTCGGTAAGCGGCCTACCGGCCTGCATGACACCTGGAGCGCAGCTTGTAGATGATCCAAAAGATCTCAAGGCGGATATTTTCGACTCCGAAACCGGACGTTTGGATATTCGACCCCTCGCCCGGTACCACGTTGAAAACCGCTATCGCGGAAAGTCCGTCCGCTGCGCCGACTGCCGCGTGAATGACCGCTGTGAAGGCATTCAGATCAATATGATTCGAGACCAAGGGTTACGGTTGGCAGAACCCTTAGAAACTGGCGAATGGGCAGACAGCGCCCATGAACAGCTCATGCGGCGTTGGCCTCAACCTCCACCGAGAGTTCACGACGGACGATCAGCGCAGCCGGTTGCTGACAGTCTGCCAGGTTTCGCTAAACCGGACACCGCCCCACACGACCCTCTCGCGGTTATCGCCAAGCAGGTGGAACTCAAGAAACGAAAAAGGGCAGAGCGCAGAGCCAAAAGTAAGGCTCAGCTGGAACAGGCCTAAATATGGCAAACCTTGGCTATCTCCAGTTGACGCGAAACTGCCTGCAGCACTGCCGATTCTGCTCCAATCCACCCACAGGTATTGACTTGTCGATTGAAGAGATGCGGGAGCTGATCGATGGACTCGCAGACATGGGGTACGACGGTGTCATCCTGACGGGCGGTGAGCCAACCATGTCACCCCTTCTCTTTCCTGCCCTGGAGTATGCACACAAAAAGGGCCTGTACAGCCGCATGATCACAAACGGCCAACTTCTTGCAGACCGTGAATTCTTTCAACAAGCTGTCGATGCAGGACTGACCCACATCCACGTATCTCTTCACAGCTATCGGCCCGAGGTGCATGACTTCATCACCGCTTATCCAAAGGCGTGGGAAACCCTTGTCACTTGTTTGAGTCATGTACCCGAGATGGGCATTACTGCAGACATCAATACAGTGATCAATACTTACAACGCAGATCATCTGCATGAAACCGTCATGTGGCTTTGCGACCGGTTTCCATTCATTCGACATTTTGTTTGGAACAATATGGACCCAGATGGGAATCGCGCGGAAGAGAATCCGGACTGCATCGCAAAACACCACGAGTTTCAAGTTTCACTCGAACTGGCCATGGAGTACTTATCCCGTACGGGTCGGACGTTTCGCGCGGAACGCGTACCTCTTTGCTACATGCGACGATTTGCGCATTGCTCTACAGAGACACGAAAAATTGTGAAAGAAGAAGAACGGTGCATCAAATTTCTGGATCAAAAGGGCTTTGTACATCAACTGGAATTTCTGCATGGAAAAGGGGCTGCCTGTGACGTCTGCAGATGGGATTCCATCTGTGCCGGCATGTACTCGATGGCCAAAACTTTTGATGAAAGGGAATTGAGTCCGGTGTTTGAAGATCCGAAATCTGTCATTGCGGCCGTCCTCGGACAAGAACCTGCTTCGGATTTATTGACACGGATACAGTCACGGACCGGACGGCGATCCAAAACAGAGCAACCCGACGATATGATGCGTTCAACCATGAATAAGACTGAACTATAGCCCCATTCACGCCTAAGCCAGAAGCAAATCATTTTGACTTCAATGAGATCTACACTTGCTAAGCTGCACTCCTGTTCCTAAAGTAAGAAGTGCAGCTGCTGAATTTTCACCGGGAGTGGTATGTACCCAGACAATTCCTATCCCCATCCTGGCCAGGCCCTCAAATTGCTAGGGTTGATTGCGCTTACAGCAGCATGCTCCAGTGACAAAACCATCGGGATTCGGCACGAGCCACCCTCTGTGCAAATTGTCGAACCCTCTGAGGGAAGTTCATTTTTTGCGTTTGAAAGCGTCACCTTTCGGGCTCAGGTAGAAACCTACGATGGTTCAGACCTTACTGAACTTCAGCACCAATGGGTGTCCGGAAGTGACATTGGGTGTGAATGGGCCCCTGTCCCCTCCGATGGTTACCCAAGTTGCCCATTTATATTTGACTCTCCTGGAACGCATACGGTGACAGTCACGGTTCAGGATCCCCGACTTGATACGGCATCCGCCACAGTATCCGTCGAGATTGGGTCAAACCTGGAACCAACGATTCTCATCGTGTCCCCAGAAAACGACACCTACTTCGTTCCCGGCGATGCCATCACCATCGAAGCCCGGGTGGAAGATCCAGAAGATAGCCCCGACACCCTTACGGTCCTTGGTTCATCCAGCATCGATGGTGCCCTACCTGTTGGAACGGCCCCGTCATCATCGGGAGAGTGGACAACCAGCCTTACAGACCTTTCGGCAGGTGAACACTTGATCACACTGACAGTCGCCGATTCTGTTGGCCAGACCGATCAGGACACTGTGACGCTTCATATCAATGACGTACCTTCAACTCCGGTTGTCGAAATTACGCCCAACCCATCGCCATCAGGACTTGAGTTGGTCGCGAATATTGTTGAAGACGCGGTGGATCCTGAGGGCGATCCAGTCTCATATTCATATCAATGGCTCGTGGATTCGGTGGAGTATCCAAGTGGGACCACCCCGATCATTCCATCAGGCATCACTCAACGTGATCAGTTTTGGGAGATCCGAGTGACGCCGGAAGACCCATACGGAGTTGGAATCCCAGGCACAGCCTCCATCACCATCGATAACTCACCTCCGCGGACCGACGCGGTCACCATTACACCGTTCGCGCCTACAACCACCGATGAGTTGGTCGCAATGGCTACCGGTTGGTTCGACCAAGATCTCGATCCGGAGCAATACGATTACGAATGGCAACACAATGGTGTCATTGACATTGAAGAATCGACGGACACATTTCCAGACGAGAAAACTACGAAAGGCGATGAACTCCGGGTCACCATCTACCCGGCAGATGCATTTTCAGTGGGTGAAGCCGTCTCGTCCAGCATCACTACGGTAGTGAACACTGCGCCCACAGGACCCAGTGTCATCGTCACCCCCGAAGCGCCCGAGCCCACAGACAACCTTCTCTGTACGGTGGACGTGGCCTCTTCGGACGACGACGACGATTCCATCACCTATCTGTACCGTTGGCTTGTAGATGGGGTGGAGGCTCCCGGACGCACATCGTCCCTGCTTTCATTCCTGCACACGAACAACGGTGAAATCTGGCAATGCGAAGTCACACCTTTTGACGGCGAAGATGAAGGGCCTTCGGCCACAGACTCTGTTGTGGTCTCCGATGGGGTTGCTCCCCCTCCTCCGGAATTCAACCCTCTGGCCGCACACCGCAACAAAGACATGATGGATGTTTCCGGCACCTGTGAAGCTGAATGTGCCATTGATATCTACTGTGAAGACACAGTTGGGGTGACGTGGCACCTTACTGAAACCTGCACAACATCCGGAACTTTCTCCGCTACCGTGACACCACTGACCCGGGGAGAAGTCACCAGTTGTTACGCCAACTGTACTGATGAAGCTGGGAACCTTTCTCCTGACTCGCTGACTGTTAGTTCCGAGGTATGCGACCCGGAAGACATTTATGAGAACGGATCCTACGGAGATGCGATGGAAGACCCCATCGATGAATGGGGTTCGCTACCAGATGACGGTGCCACTACCATCAATATCATCGGAAACGTGCTGGAAGACGACGATGACGATTGGTACATCATCACGGCCTCGGATGATCTCGCGGAAGACCTGCTTGCTGGACGCGATGAATATCGTTTTGCATCAAGCTTTGTAGAGGGCGACGGATTGTACAGCTTCGTCATTTACAGAGATGACCCCTTGGGCGCCAGTGCGGATAGCTGCATGCCAGATGCCGATGGCTATACCGAGTACGATTGGTACAATGAAGATGTAGGAGACGCTCCTGACCACGCAATTCCGAGTGATTTGCAAGCCTGTGGTTCCTCCAGTATTTCACTCAATGATTGTGCAGACGATACAGCCGACTTTTACATACAAGTGTTCAGAAATGCCTCGATTCCGGCTTCCTGTGACCCCTACCAAATCCAAGTCACAAACGGAGTATGGTAATGCATTCTAGACGCGACCTACTCAAGACCCTTGGGGCTGGTGCTCTCGGCGCCGCAACGTTGACTGCAACTGGACTCGCCTCTCGTAGAGCGAGAGCAGATACATTGAAGTCATTTGCGTCCGGATCCCGTAGCGGCGCTCCATGGTGCCTGTTTTCTCCTCTTAAACCTGGTGCTTCCGTTGGAAAAGGATGGAAGGTCGACTCTTTAAGTCCGGTTCGGGATGGGGCTTCCATTTTGGCTTTGACCCACAAAACACAGGGTACTGCTCGGATTCACATCTGTATGCGACAAGGTAAAGCGACCGGCTTGGCGCACTCTCATTTACTGGACCTCGTCCTTATGGACGGGGGCGATGGCGCGAGACCGACCCAAGAAGGACTCGGGCGCGTTGTGCAGGGAATTGCGAAACGTATTGCCAAGAACGAGCTCGGCGCAGTAGAGGATGGAACGTTGGATGCGATGACCCGCATGTTGACGCACACAGAACGGATGGCCTTATATGGCCCGGAGAACATCCTTTGACTGACTCAACTGAAGCAGAACACGTCCCACCCAGCCCCATAGAACTCGATTATTCCCTGAATGAACAGCAGGTTTCGTTTGTGGTTCATGAGGAATTATTTCCTTTGGATGCCGTATACGGCGCCGCATATCTGTTCGTAGATCGGTGCTGGCTTTTCTTTACTCGCCCCGCTGACAAGCAGGTCGGAGTACACCTTAAAGCCAAATCAGAGGCCGATGAGTCTGTCTTGGAGGCTTTGGCCGGTGAATTCGCCAACGAACTACTCAATCAAGTCATCCGTGTGCGATTGAATCAAAGCACTTCGACGATACGAGAGTACACAATGGCGAAAGCCTTCTTCACCACGCCCGTGCAATCCAGCATCGATGCATTGTTGGCAGAATTGGATGCCGAGGAACTGGAAGAGGACGAATTGGAGATTTCCGTTCCTTGGGAGGATGGCGGTGCCTAGTTCATACACACGTGAGTTCAATCACAGCCTGTACGCCCCATCCGCTATAGACCACACCCAAAGTGCGTACGAAGAATACTTGCAGGCTTCCGTCGCTCACGGAGAAAATTCCACCACTGTGGATTTTTCGGTCAACGATGACGACGGTGAAGTCCTTATCGACGCCTTCTGCAACCATGCCCTCTTTCTCACGATCGAGAACTTTCGGGGTCAGAACGAATCATGAGTGTACGTACCCTTCAAATAGACAACCCCTTGGTGGTCCCCGATTCACTTGGATATTTCCGCTTCGGCGAACTTGATGAGTGGAAAGTACTCACCAATGACGCTGGCGAATGGCACGCATTGAAAACGGAGGACTTTCACAGTCTTCTACAGGGAAAAATCTCGGACGAACACCCTGAATACATAAGCCTGCAACGGAAAGGGTTCATCCGCTCAGACCTCGACCTCGAAGCCCTTGCCGACAAGGTTCGGAGGAAAAAGCAGTGGATGGGACAGGGGCCACACCTTGCCGTGGTGATCACCACGCTGCGGTGCAACCAAAGCTGCAAGTATTGTCACGCATCACGGACAGACATGGATCGGGTCGATACCGATATGAGTTTGGAAACAGCCAAAAAGGTTGTTGATCATGCCATGCACTCGCCTTCCCCTTACCTCAATTTTGAGTTCCAGGGGGGCGAACCTACAGTCAACATGGACATCATCAAATTCATCGTTGACTACAGCCGGGAAAAGAACAAATACGAAAAGAAAATTCTTGATCATTCTCTGGTCACCAACATGACATATATGAATGACGAGAACGCCAAATGGGTCATGGACAACGGCATTTTGATCTGTACAAGTCTCGATGGTCCAGAACAGGTCCATAACTTCAATCGAACGTGGCAAAAGAACAGCAACGCGTACGAAAACGTTCTCAAATGGATCAAACATTTCAACCAGTGCTATGTCGACATGGGCCGCGATCCGGAACTTTGGCACGTCGACGCCTTGATGACTACGACCAAGAAGTCGATCGAGAACTGGAAAGAAATCATCGATCTGTATGTGGAACTGGGAATCAGAAATATACACCTGCGGCCGCTCAATCCATTTGGTTTCGCGAGTAAAACATGGCGCGCGATCGGGTATACCCAACAAGAATACCTTGAGTTCTACGAGACGTGTCTTGATTACATCCTGGAACTCAATCAGCAGGGAGTACAAATCTGCGAAGGGACCGCATCCATCTTCCTCAAGAAGATGCTCACCCCTTACGACCCAAATTTCGTTGATATTCGTTCACCCGTCGGGTCCGGTACCGGTCAAATGGCGTACAACTACGACGGAAGTATCTATCCTTCAGATGAAGGTCGAATGGTATCGGCGATGGGGGATGAAATCTTCCGGCTTGGAACAGTAGATGATTTAACCATGACGGAAGCCATGCAACACCCGACTGTCCGGTCGCTTGCGATTGCATCGTGCCTTGATGCACTTCCACAGTGTAGTGACTGCTGGAACGCCCCATATTGTGGTGTGCGGCCACTTCACAACTATATGCATACAGGCGATCTCTTTGGTCAGCGTCCAAACACTTTCAAATGTGTAGAACACATGGGTATTTCCAAGATCCTCATCAAACGACTCGTAGAGGACACCGACGGCTCCGTGGAGTCGGTGTTTCGCAGATGGGTGGTAGATAGGCCACGGGACACCAACACATAGAGTACTATTTGATGTATCTCCGTATCAAAGCTTGAACAGTAGACGGCTGTGGTGACCAGATGTTAAATTGGATTCTAATTCAATGGCAAAAAAGACAAAAAATACCGGCGCCAAGATTCCGAAGTTGAAGAAGACACCCCTCCAGTTCCTATCGAAGGAAGAGGCCAGTCAAGCTTGTGAACCCGGAAAGGACATTGACGTGCAAGCGAAAGCGGATGCGCTGCTGTCCGACCCAAACAATACGGGCGTGGTCTATGTGTCTCATTGCTCTCATGGTTCTCACGGTTCTCATGGTTCTCATGGTTCCCACGGCTCCCATGGCTCCCACGGCTCTCATGGTTCCCATGGCTCCCACGGCTCTCACGGTTCACACGGCTCCCACGGCTCTCATGGCTCTCACGGTTCACACGGTTCACACGGATCGCACGGATCGCACGGACAGTGGTAAACACCACCGCAGCACTTTGCTGTTTTGAGTATTGCCTGTTCCCTTAAAAGCGTGTTTCTCCCCAAAGCCGGCTACGTCCAAAAGTGTGAACATATGGGGCGTACAAACAGTGCTTAAAGTTGCCTCACAACGGTTGCAGAGTGTAACCATTGTTCGGTAAAATAGATGCACGCTTCTTGTTGAGGGCAAAGGATTCGATGTCAGCTTACGACGCAATTTCTTTTTCGCACCAAAGGAAATTCGTGTAATGCCAAGCCGTAGACATTTACTGGAGATGCTGGGCAGTGGTGCTGTTGCAGCCATGCTCGTTAAAAAGGCTGGATGGTCCAACGCACATGCGGACTCCACAGATGGCAACCATCGTAAGACACACACACCTTGGTGGCTGTTGACTCCCCTCACCGTCGGCAGCGGTCTTCAAAGTGGGTGGTTCGTCAAAGACTTAGGACCCGTTTCCAACGGCGCTTCCGTGCTTACATTGAGTCACATGGCGGGCCAATCGGTACAGATACACATCTGCCTTCATTCCGACCAACCCAAAGGCTATGCCTATACCGATCTTTTCGATCTTATCGTGATGGATCGAGGGCATGGTATCCGACCAGTAGCAGAAAATTTATCCCCCAGTCTGAAAACACTTGAAACTATCATTCGCGATAACGAACATGGGGAGGTTACATTTGAGAGTGAGCGCGCAATTGGCCACATGATGACACATGCAGAACGAGTCAAAGCTTTTGGTTCCGGTGGTTTAGGTTAAACGAGAGTACAATGAGCAAGAAAAAACAGAAATCGACGCCTAAGGTACCAACCCTTACCAAAACGCCGCTTCAATTTTTGTCCAAGGGCGAAGCGGACCAAGCCTGTGACTTTGGTAAAGAAATTAATCTTCAAGCGAAGGCCGACGCTGTAATGGCGGACCCCAACAACACTGGGGTTGTATACGTCTCTCACTGCTCTCATGGTTCCCACGGTTCTCACGGTTCTCACGGGTCTCATGGCTCCCACGGTTCACACGGTTCTCATGGTTCTCACGGTTCTCACGGTTCTCACGGTTCTCACGGTTCCCATGGCTCCCACGGTTCTCATGGTTCCCACGGTTCTCACGGTTCTCACGGTTCCCATGGCTCCCACGGTTCCCACGGTTCCCACGGTTCCCACGGTTCCCATGGCTCACACGGTTCTCATGGTTCCCACGGTTCTCATGGCTCTCATGGTTCTCACGGTTCGCACGGCTCTCATGGCTCCCATGGATCCCATGGTTCTCACGGTTCCCACGGTTCCCACGGTTCTCATGGCTCTCATGGCTCTCACGGGTCTCATGGCTCACACGGGCAGTGGTGAATTCACTCATCCTGACAGTCACTCGGCAATGCAACCTTCGCTGTAGTTACTGTCCGACCGCTAAAGATGGGTGGCCGTCTTTGACTGAAGCCGACTCAAGGCAGGCCGTACGGCTGTTCTCCGATCAATTTGGTNGCGGAACCATAAAGATTTTTGGTGGTGAACCACTGTTGGTTCCTGACGTTGTGCGCGCAGCATTAGAAGAGGCCAGAGCCGACGAACGGATACGGTGGGTTTACCTGTCAACGAACGGACTGGGTCTCAACGAAGACTGGCTTTCCTTCTTGGCAAAATATCCGAAGGCCATCTTGACGATCTCGATGGATGGACACCCCCGTGACCACCGCACTCAACGTCGTGCGGTCAAAGATGAAGTCCCAGACACATACGACCACGTGATTGGTCTTCTACCGCAACTTTTACGCACCCCACGAGTGGTCATCACACAAACCATCGCACCTTCAACCGCCAAACGTGCATTGTCCAATTTCTCCCATCTCGCAGAGTTAGGGTTCTGGCGATTCAATTTTCTGCCTGGCTACTACATCCCATGGCGAGAAGAGCAACTTGCACATTTGCGAACCGGCTTTCACGAAATCGGTGACCTGATTGTCCATCGATGGAAATCGCAACAACGAACATACGTAAGAAACCTTTTCACATGGGCGCCTACACCATTTTTCAACACAGGACTCGTTGTTGACTCGGACAGAACCATACACCCATCCAATATCGGACTCTCCGGCGCACTGGATGAACTACGCGAGAAAACAAAGGTCGGAGATTTAGACGACCCACCTACACCCGAACGACTCACAGAAGGTGCAAAACAAGTCAACGCGCTGTTGAAGGATTCCTTGAATGAAAGAACCTGGGAATCTACACTCCAGGTTGATCACGCTCTGAGTGACTTCTGCAAGCGTCTTTATCCACACTGGATTCGCTATAAACGTGAGCAAGATGCCGCATGACTAAGTTGAGCCAAGTTTCTGAAATGGAACTCGAAGACGGTTCAGTTCCTTGGATTGGCCCTCACGGACAGTGTATGGAACGCTTGGAACTCCACCTCACATACACATGCCCCGAACGTTGTGTTTTTTGTTCCGAAGAGCATCGAATGCGTTCCTACAAGAAGTTTCCCGTCACCTGGGGCCGGGTAGCGACCATCCTTCGAACCCACGCGGAACGTGGCGTTAAAGCTGTGCACCTGACCGGAGGAGAGCCGACCATTTATCCCCGATTCATCGAGGTATTGGAACTTTCCAAAAAGCTTGGAATGCGCACCAGTGTTGGGACCATTGGCACCATGCTTCGTCGAAAAAAGTTCGCTGAAGAAGCGCTTCCACTTTTAGACGAAGCACTGTTTTCTATCCATGGCCCCTCAGCCGAGATGCACGACAAACTGACAGGTAGACCTGGAAGTTTCGCGCAGGTCACCGAGGCGTTGAGTCTATGCAAAGAACTCAAGCCTGAATTCAATGCCTTCGTGAACACAGTCATCACAAAAGACAACATTCATTTATTGCCCGATACCGTCGCCTTGGTGGCAGACCTAGGAGCAAGCCTGATCGTCGTCTCCAACACTACACCCGAAGGCCTTGGTGAAGACCATTACGAGCAATTGGCGGTACCCCTTCCTGTACTAGCGGATGTCCTCCCAACCGTGCCAGAACGAGCGGGAGATGCAATTGTGCGGTTCTTTGGCGTACCCATGTGTTTACTTGGAAAGCACGCCACACTGTCCAACGATTTGCATTGGGATCCGCGAGTCACGGTCGAGTGGCAGAGCGCACCCGGCAAGGTGGCATTCACTGGGATTTACTCTTGGGCGCCGGACAGACGCCGTGTACACACAAATCAATGTACGAAATGTGACTTGAAACAGGTATGCTCTGGAGTGTTCGACAAATATCAAGACCTCTGGCCCACCGATGCTTTGGTTCCACAAGGTGGAGGGCCGACCAGCACTCATTCAGGGACTAACAGTTGACCAAACCCGCCCAGAACCAGCCTCACAACCCAGATCGTGATCAACGACGGAATGTCGAAATCAATATTGGGAAGGCCTGCAACAACCGGTGTGTGTTCTGTATCGACGGACTGCCGAAGCGGGAAGACCGTAGCTACATGCCGTATCCACAGATGCAGGCAGAACTCAAACGCTGGTATGACGATGGCCATCGTTCGGTGGGATTCTTAGGCGGTGAACCAACGACTTACCCAAAGATCGTTCAATCCGTAGCCTA
>PALY01000118.1 GCA_002707085.1 Deltaproteobacteria bacterium | reverse complement strand
GGACAGCATCCTCAATGTGACCAAACTGGTACAGTGCGGCAATGCGATAGTCAGATGGAGTCATGGTCGCGACCTATAGAGGTGGCAGGGGAAGGTCAATCTTGATTGTCCACAATCACCTCGCCTAATCTGCGGTGTAAATGCGCTGATACTGTTTATATTGGTCTTTTGATTTATGGGTATTTCACCCAATGAGCCTAGGATTTTCTCATGGAAAACGTCCACGAAGAAGACACCATGATGACTCGGTTCACGATTCGACGAGACTTGGCGTGGACGCCTTTCTTGTTGCTCCTTGGGGCGATTGAATCAAACAGCTTTGTTGAATTTGACGGTGATCAATTGAAACTACGATTCGGTGGGTACAGCGCGATGGTGCCCATCAGCGCGGTGGATTCGATTCAATCTACGAATTGGGCCATTTGGCGAGGAATCGGTATCCGGGTCAGTTTGAACCAGAGAATTGGACTCATCGGAAGTACAGCGGGTGTGGTTCAAATCAACCTCAGTACTCCTTGCGTGCCCTTCTTGGGTGTCAAAGCCAATACACTTTTTGTGTCCTTGGATGACCCTGCGGGTTTTATCAATATGTTGGAAGCCAAAATGGTGAACTAAACGGGTCCAAGGACGCTTGATGACCACCATTCCTTTTGTTTCCTGGTGTGCCAGCCCAATCATTTGTGGAAAAAGGCGCACTTTTTAGACTGAAACTTCAGGGGATGAATCTCTATTATCCAGAGGTTGTTCCTTCGGTATACATTTTACTGCTGGACCATAGGCGCACTATGATTTAGCTTCTCAATCAAGGAAGGAAAGGTTGTGAGTGTAGCTGATGGACGACGATTTTAACGTCACCAATCTCTCTTTTGTTGAAGATCTATACCAGCAGTTCTTGGCGGATCCTGGTTCGGTGGATCCGTTGTGGCGACATCACTTTGAGTCGACAGAGCCGGACCGATCCGTTGGCGTAGGGCCCAGTTATCAGCCCAACAGTATATTTCGCGGCATGGCGTCGCCTGTATCGGCCAATCCCGCGCTTCCAAAACAGTCCAGCAAACAGCGCATCAATACAGACACATGCACACCGAATGCGCAGCACTTGGCTCTCCTTCACGGACTGAATTTTTTCTCTGGTATGTCAACGGAAGAGTTGGAGTACATTTCCAGCTGTACGCTGCATCACACCATCAAAGCCGGTGACCATTTACTCAGACAACATGCAAACGGCGATGGTGTGTATTTTGTCATCGATGGTCTTGCTCGTGTGGAGCGTGGGGGAGAGTGGGTCGCGAACCTTGGCCCTGGAGAAGTCGTTGGTGGCATGAGCTTTGCTCATTCGCAGAAAAGGGCGGCCGATGTGTTGGCTCAAACGGAATTGTCTCTGTTGCAGCTCGATCCCGCGAGTTTGGACATCATTCTCGATAAATATGCGGGTTTCACGCGTCGCTTGTTTGAAACCACTGCGCGCAGATTGAGAACCACCACGATGATTCAACAACGGGTCGGGCAGTTGGTTCGTTTGTACCGAGTTCGTGGCCACGTAATTGCGGACCTAGACCCATTGGGTCGTCAACCAGAAGCCCATCCGGAACTGGAATTGGAATATCACGGCTTAAGCGAAAATGATCTCGAACAAACGGTGTACCTTGGCACCAAAACCCTTGAAGTTGGCACACTCCGTTCGGTGGTTGAGCGGATGCGAAACACCTATTGCAAACACATTGGTGTTCAATTCATGCATATCGAGGATGTCGAGGTTCAGGAGTGGCTTCAAGAGCGCATGGAGTCCACCCAAAACAGATGTGACCTGAGTCGAGATGAACAAGTTCGCATTCTAACCAAGCTCACCGAAGCAGAGCTTTTTGAGCAGTTCATTCATGCGAAGTATCTGGGGGCAAAACGGTTCTCTTTAGAGGGTGCAGAAAGCCTGATACCTTTGCTTGATATCGCCATTGAGGACGCTGCCGAGCGTGGGGTACAGAAGTTGCTTTTGGGGATGGCCCACCGAGGTCGCCTGAATGTTCTCGCCAACATCATGGGCAAGCAGCCTCAACAAATCTTCACAGAGTTTGAAGATGCCAACCCGGAAAAATATCTTGGCAAGGGCGACNTCAAATACCACATGGGCTTTTCCAGTGTGCGCACAAGCCAAACTGGGAAGCAGATCCATCTCTCACTAAGTTTCAACCCAAGCCATCTGGCCTTTATTACGCCGGTTGTGCAGGGGCGGGTGCGTGCAACGCAAGACCGTTTGGTCGACCAAACCCGAAACCAGGTCATGGGGATCGTCATCCATGGTGATGCTGCATTTACGGGGCAAGGTGTCATTCAGGAGAGCCTCAATTTGAGTCAGTTGGATGGGTACTGCTCGGGTGGGACGCTTCACATTGTGGTGAACAATCAAGTGGGCTTTACGACGGATCCATCGGACTCTCGCAGTTGTCGATACGCAACCGATGTAGCAAAAATGCTTCAAGTTCCTGTGTTTCATGTAAACGGGGAACACCCCGATGCCGTTGCACAGGTGATCAAATTGGCCATGGATTTTCGGTCTCGATGGGGCCGAGATGTCGTGATTGATATGTATTGCTACCGACGCCATGGTCACAATGAGGGAGACGAGCCTCGCTATACACAGCCTTTGATGTACCAGCGGGTCGACAAGCAAGCGACGGTTCGAGAGAACTTCGTACGCAACATGGTTGCGTTGGGCGTGGTGACAAAACAGGATGCTGAAGCGATTGCTGCCAATTGTAAGGCTGCGCTAGAGCAAGATTTGGCCGTTGCGCGTGGAGATGCGAATGGTCTGACCAAATCCAAAAGTCAGCTCCGCAACTTGTGGGCGGGCTTTCATGGCGGTTTGGAATCGACCGAGTCTGCTTACACCACAGCGGTGGATTCCGATCAACTCATGGGTTTATTGCAAACGCTGACGACGCCACCAAGTGTAGAGATCAATCGTAAATTGGCGCGTTTGATGAAGCGACGTGCAGAGATGGGCAAGGATGGAAAGCCGCTTGATTGGTGGGGCGGGGAAGCTTTGGCCATGGCGAGTATTTTGGTGGAAGGGGCACGCATTAGGCTCAGTGGACAAGATGCACAACGGGGTACGTTTAGTCACCGGCACGCCGTTTTCCATGATCAAAAGACCGGTGAGCAAGTGTGTTTGTTCAATGAGCTTTCGGAAGATCAGGGTGTGTTTGATGTCTTCAATAGCCCCTTGTCAGAAGCCGCTGTTCTTGCTTTCGACTTTGGCTACAGCCTCGAGTGGCCGGATGGACTCATTATTTGGGAAGCGCAGTTTGGTGACTTTGCGAATGGGGCGCAGGTCATCATCGATCAGTTTATTTCTACATCTGAGGACAAGTGGTCGAGGTTGAACGGGTTGGTCATGTTGCTCCCACATGGATTTGAAGGCCAAGGCCCAGAACACTCATCGGCGCGCTTGGAGCGATTTCTCACGCTCTCTGCAGATGACAACATGCGGGTCGCCAATCTGACGACCCCAGCACAGTTGTTTCATGCGCTCCGTCGTCAGATTCACTCGGATCAACGCAAGCCTTTGGTGGTAATGACCCCAAAGAGTCTACTTCGACACCCAAGAGCTGTTTCACCATTTGAAGAATTTACGGATGGCTCCTTTCAGAAAGTCATTGCGGATCAATCAGGGGTTTCGCCGAAGCAGGCACCATTTGTAGTTCTTTGTTCCGGAAAGGTTTTTTATGAGCTGGAAGATGAGAGGAACACGAATCCGGATCTTGCATCCATACCACTCATCCGAATCGAGCAGATTTCCCCATTTCCAGAGCAAGAATTGGATGCACTGTTGGAAGAATGTCCAGACGGCATGGAGGTTCGATGGGTTCAAGAGGAGCCAGCCAATATGGGTGCGTGGCGATTTTTGAGAGAACGATTTGAACAAGGAAAACTGGAACGTTTTAAGTTGGTGCGGATTAGCCGACCTGAATCTGCCAGCCCGGCCACCGGGTCTGGGTCCAGTCACAAATTAGAGCAGGCTCGCCTATTGAAGGAAGCCTATTTACTCGGTGAAGCAGCAGCCAAATAGGAAGAAATATGTCTGGAGAAATTGTCGTACCATCTGTTGGTGAGTCCATCACAGAAGTCGTGGTTAGCCGTTGGTTGGTTCCGGTTGGTAGCTATGTTGCGGTGGACACACCCCTGGTTGCATTGGAAACCGACAAAGCCAGTGTCGAAGTGCCAGCCCCCATTCAGGGGTTCTTGCGTTCGATTGCAAAACAGGAAGAGGATGTTGCCGAGGTGGGTGCAGTTCTGGGCATGATTGAGGCTGCAGAGCCACCAGAAGACTTTCAGGCGGTCGTCGATGGGACTGGGGAACCTGAAGCAGACGCATCGCCTTCGGATGCAATCGCCATGCCTTCTGCTCAGCGCGTCCTCGATCAGGCCAACATTCCTGCCGATGCGGTGAAGGGTACAGGGCTTGGGGGTCGTGTATTAAAAGAGGATGCTCAACAAGCGGTTCAGTCTAAACAGGCCGTGTCGGNTACATCGAACAAGGTCGTGGCTGGAAGTCGACAAGAAGAAGTGGTCCCCATGACACGAATGCGGCGCACCATTGCNAAGAGNCTGGTAGAGGCACAACAGAATGCGGCCTTGCTTACGACGGTGAATGAAGCGGACATGAGTGCTGTGATGGATCTACGCAGTCGCTTCAAACAACAGTATTTGGACCAACATGGTGTGAAGCTTGGATTCATGTCTTTCTTTGTGAAAGCAGTGATTGAAGGGTTGAAGGCATATCCGGCATTGAATGCGGAAATCCGTGGCGATGACATCGTCTACAAAAACTACTTTGATATTGGTGTCGCGGTGGGTGGAGGAAAGGGCCTTGTGGTACCCATTCTTCGAAATGCTGAATCCATGAGTTTTGCAGACATTGAATTGAACATTGCAGAGCTGGGGCAGCGAGCGAAAGCGGGCCGAATCATGCCGGATGACCTGACGGGCGGAACGTTCAGCATCACCAATGGTGGCGTGTATGGGTCTCTGCTTTCGACACCGATCCTCAANCCACCTCAGAGTGGAATCTTGGGAATGCACAACATTGTTGAACGGCCGGTGGGTGTAGATGGTCAGGTTGTNTTGCGCCCCATGATGTACCTGGCGGTCACCTATGACCACCGAATTGTTGATGGTCGAGAAGCGGTAGGTTTCTTGATTCGAATCAAAGAATGTATCGAAAACCCTGAGAGAATTCTCCTCGAGGTGTGAGCATGAGTAAGTCCTTTGATGTCGTTGTTATCGGTGCGGGTCCTGGGGGATACGTCGCTGCGATTCGCTGTGCNCAGTTGGGTTTGAAAACGGCTTGTATCGAAAAGGAGTCCGCTCTGGGCGGTACATGCCTTCGGGTTGGTTGCATTCCTTCAAAGGCACTGTTGGAGTCGAGNGAACGCTATGTCCAGGCCCAGCATCATTTGGAAGANCATGGGGTGAAAGCGACGGGCGTATCNCTGGACCTGGCNACGCTGTTGGCCCGCAAGGACAAGATCGTTCAAGGCCTGACGGATGGCGTAGNGCACCTGCTGAAAAAGAATGGTGTTGAACGGTTTGAAGGTCATGGCTCGTTTCAATCGAAAACGAGCGAAGGCTTGTACAGTGTTCAGATCAACAGTGGAGACAACACAGAAAGCATTACGGCTCGTCATGTGATTGTGGCCACNGGCAGCAAGGTGGCTGACCTTCCTGGTGTTGAGCGTTCGGGAGANAGGATTGGTGGCAGCACGGAAGCGTTGTCGTATCCCGAGGTACCCAAACACCTTGTGGTGATTGGTGCAGGGGTGATTGGGCTGGAATTGGGTTCGGTGTGGGCTCGCTTGGGTGCCAAAGTCACCGTGTTGGAGTATTCCGATCGATGTTTGCCGATGATGGACTCTGCCATTGGGAAAGAGGCTGCCAAGATCTTTAAACGTCAGGGACTCACACTTAAATTTGGGGTGCGTGTCACCGGTGCGAAAACCAAAGGCAAGGGTTGCGTTGTAGAAGCCGATGGTATTGATCCCATTTCCTGTGATCGTGTATTGGTTGCAGTGGGTCGGTCTCCGTACACCGAGAATCTTGGCTTAGAAAATATTGGCATTACAACCGATGACCGCGGACGAATTCCCATCGACAATCACCTTCAGACATCGGCTGAGGGAGTCTTTGCGATTGGAGATGTTGTACAAGGGGCCATGCTTGCTCACAAGGCGGAAGAAGAAGGCATTGCTGTAGCCGAACGCATCGCGACGGGGTGGGGACACGTAAACTATGATGCCATTCCCAACGTGATCTATACCGACCCGGAAATCGCGACAGTGGGACAGACTTCGGAAGAGTTGGATGCTGCAGGAATTCCATACAAGCAAGGTTCATTTCCCTTTCGAGCCAATGGTCGAGCCCGCGCCCTGGGTCAGACCCAAGGCTTGGTCAAAATCGTGGCTCATGCGGAAACCGATCGGGTACTTGGTGTTCACATGATTGGCCCTCGGGTCGGCGAGTTGATCGTAGAAGCGTCAATGGCCATGGCCTTTGGCGCTTCGAGTGAGGACATCGCACGGGTATGTCATGCACACCCGACACTTCATGAAGTGGTGAAAGAGGCGGCACTGGCCGTAGATGGGCGCGCCATCCACATGTGAGGCTGGCTTTGTCTCGGCTCATCCAGTGGGCGAGCCTCATTTTGACTCCAAACTGTTTCATTCAGATGTTCGATGGGTGTGTACACTGTTCGGGATTCGCCACTATGGAGAGTGAATAATGTTCCCATCGATGTTTTTGCTGATGTTTTCCGGTCTTGCTCCCGCCCAAGCTGCAGAGTCCGACTCCTTTGAGATGGCCGCATCGGTTCAGGCCTTACCAACCACAGAGCTGGACAGCGGTTGGTGGCCAGCAGAAGGTGCGGTTCGTGTGCGAACGGTTCTTTTTGCCGAAGGCATCGCAGACATTGAAATCGAAGGCGATTCTGTTGTTGAAGAAACCGGGCAAGGTGGCCTACACCGATTGGAAGCTGGTGATGGTGGCGGCAACCTAGATTTGTCTTTGCTCATTACGGCCAGTTTGTACTTGAGTCTTGATGTGGCGGGCTACACCTGGGAAGACGTGCTTCATGAAGAGAGTGTGGAGTACGATGTAGGCGATTCTTTTGAAACACTTGCGTTCACGGACGATGGTGGTGTTGAAATGAATCTTCCGATGGATCCGGTAGAGGTTTTTTCGATCGATCAAGGGATCATACCGATGGTGGACGTAGTGGTCAGCGGTACGTTGACACCGGATGCTTCCGTGTTGGTTGAAACCGATTCGATTGAGACCAGCGAAGGGGCGTTTACAGCATCGAATCAAACTGTAAGTACAGAAGGTGGTTCCATTCAGTTGGACGCTTCAGGTAGCTTGGGCGCATTCGTGAGCCTGGTTGTACAAGGACATGCAGAAGTGTGTATTACATGGGTTGATTGCTACGGGGACTTCAACTACGACTTCCCTCTTGATCCTGTAGAGCATACCGAAACCTTTGATTACGAATCCGCAGATGTTTCTCATACGGTCATGCAAGCCAGTGGAGAAGCATCCGGTGGCGAAGACGGTGAGTCAGTGAAAGCGTCTGGTTGTTCCACGGTGTCCGGTGGTGTGTCTCAATCCACGCCCTTGGTGTTGCTGTTCGTGTCGTTGTTTGGATTGGCGGCTCGCCGTCGCTGATCAGACACAAGAACCCAGCCTCAACAATGTGGGCATTACCGAGAAGATGAAAGAGCGATGGCGCCGTATGCCATCCACAGTGAAGTTCTAAGTTCTCCTTCATTGTTCAAGCCCAATGCGCGACCACCCACTTCTGTATCAAGTCGCAGCGTGTCGTTTAGTTGCCAACTCATTCCAACAGGCAGTTGTACCAAGCCCATGAAGCTCATTCGGACACCAGGCTGTGTTGTAAGCCAGGCTCGATCTCCGACTTTGAAGGCCATGGGCAAGCTGGCTCCAGCCCAAATCCATCCGCCTTCAAACTGATAGTTGATACTTCTTATTTCATTCGATGCAGCCATCGATCTTCGGGTGTATACGCCACCGGAAACAAGGGATGGCCATCCGGTTTGAACGATCACACCGGTTTCGTCCTTCATCTGGGGTCCAGCCTTTCTGCGAAGCCAGATCTGGGCGTTGCCAAGCGGTTCTAGATGGGGGCCACCTGTGTTGACAGCCCCTCCCATTAGGCCCGCGCCAAACTCCTGTTTTGCATCAGAGGGCATCGGTGGTGCGGGGGGCGCACTCATCATAGGGGCGCAGCCCCAAATGGTGGTGAGCAGTACAAGGAGAATATTTATTTGAAGTTTCATTCGTGTCGTACGTCTGCGATTCGGAATAGTTGATCCGTGGCGGGCAATTTATACCCAATGGAGCTTATAGAAATGAATCGTTCTCCATTCAAAAAGCGCGTTCATGCATGTACTGTGGCTGTAAGCCTAAGCATGATGGCGGGCTGCGCTGTAATGCATTCAGTTCAACTGGGAGAGATTAACTCCAACACTGTGTTGGAAGGAAAACGGTTTGAAATCAATGTGAGTCAGTTGGGTTTGGATGTTGAGCAGGCTGCGTCCATCGCTGAAGCCGTTGCGGTTGTGGCTGGATCCCCTGAAACAGTGGAAGCGGTAAGCGCTGCACAAGACATTGGCGCCCTCTTTCAGTGGGGTCCGAAAACGGGCGCTCCGGTGTTTCGAGATGATTACTCCGATGGGATCATCGACATGCTTCGGCAAGAGTGTCCCAGTGGTCAAATCAGTGGCCTGATGTCCGTTCGGGAAAGTGTTGATTACTCGGTCATCACGGGTGAAGTCGTGAAACTCGTTGGCTATTGTGGAAAGGAATAAGAAATGAAGCTTCTCTCTTCAGCTCTATTGTGGACGATGGTGTGTCTTTCAGGCTGCGTCCATATGGCGTCGATTTCAACCACCAGCATTCCAGTGGAACGAACAAAGCCTGTGGAAGCAGAGGCCTATCGGTTTTTGTTTTTGATGATTAACTTCGACAATTTCTATGTGGATGAACTCACGCGGGATCTGGCGAGTCAATGTCCAGATGGTCGTGTGGAAGGCATATTGACGAAACAAGAAGACATCATGTATTTCCCTGCCATCGCGCATGCGGTCCGTGTGACTGCAACAGGCTTCTGTGTGGTGGATGCCCCGTCTGAACCGACACCACCTTCAACAGAACCTCAAGCTGAGCCACCGCCTACAGTTGAACCTGTGTCAGATGAGATGGCACCGGCAGAGAATGGTCCATGAAGTGGTTGTACCCGATGGTATTGATTGCGGTTGGCGCTGTGGGTTGCACCCACGCGATTCATGTCAATCACACCAGTGATTACCAAATCTCCAAGCCTTTGTCGGAGTACAGACGCATTGAGTCGAGGGCTGAGCAGTCTGTCTTTTTGTTCACCAAGACGGCCGATTATGCCAGTGTTGCCTACAAGGATTTGATGGCACAATGTGAGGGCGGCGTCGTGACGGGAATTCAGACCCGGTACAGTACCAGTCACGATTTTCTGTCGTATAGAAATGTCGTGCAAATGAAGGCATATTGCAGCGAATAGCCTTCTGTAAGTTCGTACTAAGACAGCGAAGAACGCAGGACTAGCCTTTGATGAAAATCTCGAAGGTCACTTCGATCTCATCGTTGATGACTTTGTCACCGAGATCAGTGAAGAAGTTTCCTGATTTGTAGGTGATACCAAACTTGGTGCGGTCGAACGTCATTTTGCCTACGTACTTTTCGCCTTCTTTTTTGATCGGGAACGATACGGTTTGGGTTTTGCCCAAGACGGTAAGGTTGCCCACGGCTGTGTCGTTTTCGATGGACAGAAGCTTCAGAGAGGCCGTCGAAAATTTTTCAACATTGAAAAAGTCTGCACTTTTCATGTGCCTGAGGAATTTTGGGGCGCGTTCTTTGTCGACAATATCGGTCACTGTGAATGTCAGCATGTTGATGACAATTTCGCCGCCCGTGATTTTGTCATCTTCGATGGTGATGGATGACGACAAAGGAAAGAGTTGGCCTTCGTGAAAAGAGCCTGTGATCTTGGATCCTTTCCAGTTGAATACGGAACGATCGGTGTCGATCTCTGCTGCCATGGCAGAAGAGGACAAGAGGGAAGCGAGAAAGAGTAGAATCTTCATGATTTTTGACCTATGAAAGTATCGTTGTGAATGCGGTGCAGGGCCTACAGTTCGGTGTACGTGCCACCTTCACTGGTGCATGCAACTTCGACTTCAGGAATGGGGCTGCCGTAGTAATACAGCGTGAACGATGTGCCGGGATCTGTGGGGTCTACAGCAAAGCCCGTACACTGTGCTGCAGCGCCGGAAGAGCAGCCAGCAGCGACAAAGGTGCCAGCCGGAGCGCCTGCGGCGGCAGCCGAAGCATTGAAGTCATCGCATGCACTTGCTGCAGACGTTGCATCCCAAGAAGGGCCATCAAAGTCGTAGCAGTATGCGCCCATCCATTCGCAACCGCCCGAGGAGCCTGCGGGGGGAGTGCCTGTGCTTGTGGGGCTGGCAGTGCCGGTATCTGCAGTATCAATGCTGCTTTTGGTGCTGGAGGACGTGCAGGCGGTGGCCGCAAACAAAAACAGACTAATGGCAAGACGGGACATAAGAGCACTCCAAGTGTTGCCGCACCCTAAGCTGCTGAATGTAGACGGGGCAAGCAGTGGGGTCTGATTTCCGAAGAGTCGGTATGTGTGTGGTTGGCCCGTTTTGCAGTGTAGGCTCAGCGCCGGCTGTTGTACCTTTTCCAGCGACTGCAGGCTGTGGGGCTTGAATGGTAGCTGCAGTCTGTTCGCAACCGGTCGCATCCATCATCGTACCCCAACCGACATGCCTTCAGCATGTGGTCGTATGCGGCAGCATGGTTCTTTGAGATCCCATCTCCATTTAGGTATGAGATTCCAACGTTGTAGCATCCGACAGGAAGCTTCAATGCACAGGCTTTTTTGAAGTAGCTGAGCTCTTTGGCACCACTTTTCTTTACGCCGGTTCCGTTACCGTAGGCGAAGCCCGCAGCGTTACAGCTGGCCGTACTTCCATACCGGCATCCAAAGTCGAAAAATTCCACGGACCGTTTGTTGTTCACTTCATAGGTGTGGCCTTCCCTAAATATGATCGCCATCTTGAAACAAGCGTTCTCATCCTTTTGTTTCCAGCACATTTGTTCCAACTGCTGAATGCCTTCAATTCCATTTTGGTTGGCTTTGGCCATGGCAAAATAGGTGTTTCTGCAAAACTTTGAAACCTGCTCTTTCGGCCAATCAGTACTGGCAGCCCCTTGCGGGTCTTTGGCTGTAGCCTCTCTAAATATGGAGCAGACCTTACCGCGCATTTCTATACCGTCCGCTTCATTACGAGACTTATCGAGAACCTGTGCACCTGATAGACAAGCCCCTAAATCTGGATTGTCTTCATTGATTCCAAAACATCCTGCTCGCATCAACTTGAGGCCAAAGGCTTCGGATGAATAGCTGCGTTTGTATACTTTTCCACCCAACATTGAGCATGCTGCTGGAATCTTTGCTTTTGTCGGAAGAGACATTTTCGCCAAGGATTGTTCTGATGCGAATACATCTGCAGACTCATTGGAGTAGCCGCATGCTCGAGCGATGTATTTGGTGTGTTTGGTTCCATTTCTGGCGGNACCATTGGGACCATACNGTTCNGCCGCTCTCCAGCATAAATTGGAGTTCCAGAANCCATTNTCATACTTTGGATTGTCGCANTGTTCGGTGGNNAACTGCAGTGCGAGTTTCGGGTCGTATGAGGGNGCTTCAGGATCGTTTAGCTGCGTGATGTATTTGAAGCATGTTTCGTTGTTATTATCTGCGAAGAGGATCCCAATCTCGCTCCCTCCATTTAGAACAGGCGAGCGGCACACCCCTGTTTTGATTGCAGCGACGCCTCCAGGAAAGTTGTTGTCTAGCTGCAGCTCATCTTGGCTTCGAAGCAGATGTAGACAGGCGTATCCGACCTCAGATTTGCATCCTATTTCCAGGGCTTGAATCAATGCTTGTTTGTTGGCGCTCGATCCGATTTTGCCTAATTCTGAATCGGGTTGTGCAAACAAAGTTGCACCGAATGCAGCCGCAATTTGAGGGTTTTGGGTGGCGGCTGTGGCCACAGCCTGTGGGCAGGTGGGGTGGGCCGCCTTTAAGAGCCATCCAGCCCTTTTGGGTGTTCCATTCGGACCCAGCAGNTCNCGNCCACCTGCGGNCTTGATGGCTGAACACAACCATTGTTTTCCATTTTTGGCCACATTGTCGGCGGAGATTGTACGAAAGATGCTCTGGCCACTGACGTCGTTGTAGGCCGATCCGCTCAAGGTGAAGTCGATGCTGGCATTCAAGTCTTGTTTGCGGATCAAGACCTTGCCCAAATCGTTGGCTGCAATCCGTACTTGGCCTGAACTTGAACTGTAGACCGATATCGGTATGGAGTCTCTTGTTTTGTCTAAGTACAAGCCGAGCTTGGTACCCCTTTCGATGGGAGTCCAGTCCTTACACAGGGTGGCCGGTTGTGTTCTTGTGGTTTGGGTAGGTTCTCTTGTTCGGGCTGTATACAGGGCTGTGGAGCCAGCGGTGACGGCCAGTGAAGTCGCCATCCATCCAGGACCTGGGCCATCCGGGGAAGCCGCCAAGCCCGCATCATAAAGAAGGCCGATGGCCATCCATGAATACCAAGGAAGCATTCGGTTGTTTCCATTGATGGTCTCGTCGTATCGATACCCATTGAAATGAAGCGACTCTGTACATTCATGCCGGTCCGACACTCCATCCAACAGGATCCCGTTTTGATCGGCCAAAAAGGGGGCTCCAGGGGCTTGCTTCAAATCAATCTTGGTGGGTTGACCAAAGTTTCTTGTGTGCGGTGTGGCGTCATACCGAACATCGGTTTGGGAGCTTTGTGTCCACATGAGCGATGTAAGCGGTAGAGCCGTGGCACAGCCGGCTGACACCGAAGCCAAAATGGCACCAGCGAGAAAGTATATGCGTCCAAGGTTGCTCTTGAGCATGATGTGGATCCCTACAGGGTGTGAGCGTTCGGTGATTGTACATGAGGGGCACCAATAGTATGGGGACCACCTGTCTAAAGCAGCATTTTTCAGACTCGGTTGGCGACCTAAACTTGTGACATTTCACCGGTGTCCCAGAAAGGCAGAACAAAATTTTCTTGTTCTTTTTGTCGTGAAANTCGAAAAAAGTTTTCTTCTATAGGTTGGGCAATTGCTCGTGGCTTCCTGCCAAGTCGATTGGTGCCTGTTTTCAACCTTTGGAGAATTTATGAATCCCAAGAAGTTTATNGATATTCGTCTTCGGCACCTGTGCTTGAATTGCGACAAATGGGGTCGGCCGCTGAAACGTGTGTGGGGCTACCCGACCGATGTAAAAGCTTCAATTGAGGGCGAAAAACAGGGTCGGTTTCGGCTCATGGGTTGTACGATCGGTGTGGATCAGGCTGGCTATGAATGTCGCCATTGTGGAGCCGATTGGCGAATCATTCGATTTTAAAATGACTGCACTTTTTTGGGTTCAAAAGCTCAAATCTGTGGAATTCACGATTCCTGGCCACCCACATTGAATCATCAAAACATCATTCGGGCTGGTGGGTGTGCGTCGAGAGATGTCGTTCGAATCCAGGCGTTCTCAGCGTTTGATGGATCATTTTTTTCCACAGAACTTTGTTGCAGGCATTTAATCTACCATATAGTAGATAGGCGATTTTTAAATCTACCCAATGGTAGGTAACACCCAGCTCGAATCCTCAAGAGAACCAAAAATGAAATCGAAATTGCTACTGTTCGTCGGAATGACACTTACAACCGCGGTTGGCTGTGGGATGGAGCCGTCGGAAAAGTCTGACCCAGCAGCGGACGATGGTGTTCTTGAGGATGGTTCGAACGAAGACGATGGTTCTTCAGACGATGAAGACTCCAATGACAACGATGGTGCGACAGACGATGAAGAGTCCGAAGAAGAAGATGGTTCTTCAGACGATGGTTCTTCAGACAATGATGACGTGCCACCTGCTGATGAAGATGAAGACGATGACGAGGAGCCTGCCGATGATGCACCTCCTGCAGACATCGAGACCTATCTCACCTTCACCCGTGAAGTTGTAGGAACCAAAAAGGGCGCAGCATGGATGACGCCCATCGATATCGATTCTGATGGCTATGATGAGTATCTGCTCACCAGCATGACCGAAGGACTGGGTGCTGCAATCCCGCCCATCGGTCCAGGTGGTGCGTACATCATGTCCCGGTCGATGTCTTCATCGACTGTGGGTGCTGGCTCTTGGGAATTGACCGAGGCCTTTGACTATTGGGATGGCATTATCTGGCCCAATAAGTCCACAGTTTTCGATATCAACAACGATGGAATTGAAGATTGGGTCATCGGGTGTGGATTCTTGGCGCGTCCAAACGGCAACATCCTCTGGATGGCCGGTGAGATGGAAGACGGTGTTCTAAGCTTCGGAAGCCCGCAGTTTATTGACCTTCCTGACTACAGCCGGTGGTACCACGAGGCGCTGCCCGTAGACATGGACGGTGACGGTGACATGGACTTTGTCACCACCAATCACAATTCAACAGTATTCGAGGAGGGTACCAGCCTGGTCGAGTGGTATGAGAATAATGGTGTGCCTGGGGGGGTAGACCTGACTCGCCACGAGATCGCAGAAGGTGGTGGTGCCCTCCTCACCTTATATGATGTGGATGAAGATGGGGACATGGACGTCATCTTGCCACAGTTTTTTGGCGGTGCGTCCCTCATCTGGATGGAACAAACCAGCCTGACAACACCTTGGGTTCGTCACGTAATCAATGATGATACGGGTCGCGGTTTCGGTGTCGAAATGGCCGATATGAATGGTGACGGTCGCCTGGACCTTGTCTACGGAAACCACAACCACCAACTATCCGACATTCCAGCAGAACAGACCATGGGCATCTATTGGTGGGAAATTCCATCACCGAGCGAAGTTCGAGGCTTGGCTGATTGGGGCGCAACCATGAACGTTGTGTTTGAAGGCTTCACCGTTGGGTCGCCAGATGTTGCTGCTGAAGGGGCGCCGGGTGTTGTTCACACCGGTGACGTGAACGGCGATGGCCGGATGGACGTGACGGCTTCAGGTGATGGTGATGAAGGTGTGTATGTCTTCATTCAGGACACCGATGGGACATTCGTTGAGAACATGATTGATAGTGGCCTCACAATGGCTGGGGATCACGTGATGACGGATCTGGACGGCGACGGCGACATGGACTTCTTGTGGGCCGAGTTTGGAACCACCGGTGTTCTGGGGCCTGAATCTACGCTCTACGCGTATCTTCAGGACTAAGGCCAAAAGAGTTCGAGATGCTGGAGAAGGCTGTGTTGGGGGCGGAATTGGAACTGGAAATGGATGATCAGTTTGAGATTACGGCCCTGTTGGGACTCGAGTTTGAACCGGACGAGGAGACGGAAATCATTCCAATGCCTCGATGTGATACCGACCCAGGTGCTACATCCACATTTCGTACAACTCTGATGTCTTCGTTCTTTCGGAACTTGTTCCGGAACGCTTAGAACCATCTCCCGCCTGTTGGTGAGAACTTCTTTGTCGCTAACGACAACGTTTTCGTCCATCTGGTCACATGGGGTTACCACACAATCTCTTGAGGATATCCATCATGGGTCGACCCAAATCCGGCACACATAAAGTTCCGACTTCAGAGCGCATTTTGAATGCTGCTGAACGGATCTTTAGTGAGAGTGGCTATGCTGGCGCCCGGTTGGCTGATATCGCGGGGGCAGCGGACATTCGGCGGCCAAGTTTGCTGTACCACTTCGAGAGCAAGGAAGTGCTGTACGAAGCCATGGTCCATCGCCTGTTTCAAAGACTGCTTGAGACGCTGAGTGGCTTTATGCTTGAAGACGCTGAGTTCGACCAGCAAATCGTGAAGATTGGGTTGGCCTTTGAGTCTTTTGCCGAAGAGAACCAAGCTTTTGGACACATCGTTGTCCGAGACATTCTTGATCACCGTGATCCTGTGCCTCAGCTTCTGGCCAATGGTGTCGTGCCTGTTTTGGATGTCGTGTGTGCCTACATTGATGCTCAAACCGTGAAACGAGGAGCCAATCAATCCATTGGTACTCGGGCTGCTGTTTTACAGTTTTGTATCAACACACTTGTTCGCACAGCAGCGGGACCACTTCGAACTCCATTGTGGGGTGCAGAAGACTACACGGAACTTCTGATTAAACGCCTGTTCCTATCGAACGACACGTGATTGTTTGAGGCAGGTTTGTTTGGGCGTGTTTGTCGTCCGACATCAAGGTTCCAAATTGGGCATGTACATGCCAAGTATGCATCCGATTGAATGGGAGCTGACTCCTCTGTGTGTCGCTGCTTGATGAGTGAACGTGGATTGATTGCCCACTGTGAAGCAAAAAACGCCCGAATTGATGTGCCTATGTGTCAAAGCGGAAACGTTTGCCTATTTCCCGTGTGATCTCTGGGCGTTTGCATGGCCAGCCACAATGTCCCCAGTTATCTACTCATGAGTAGTTAAGGGTCGATAAACGACCTGGTTCAAACTCAAAAAAGAGAGAAGTTTAAAATGAACGCTTCAGCACGAATGATAGTTGCTTTGGGCTCTATGTCCATCGCATGCACCAAAGAAGGCCCCATCGCCAACGAGTACAACGATGCTTCAGATGTTCCATCACCCAGTGATGACATCGATGACATTCCTCTTGATGAACTTGAAGAGGAAGACGAGCAGCGTGATCAAGATGACGACGATGACGACGATGATGACTCTGATGGTGACGGCCCAGAGCCAGAACCAACCATTTCTTACGACTTCGATGAAGACAACAGCCTGATCTACGTCCAGGTGTTCAAGGATGAGGATGCATGGTTGTCCGGCATGGCTCACAACCACGTCATTCGCGCTTCTGGCTACGAAGGTGAGGTGGATTACAACCTCGATTCCTTGGATGATTGCCGAATTTCTTTCGAGTTCAGCGTTACGGACCTCCAAGTGGATGAGTCTGGAATGCGGGAATTTGTTGGTTACGACGAGCCATTGGCATCCGACGACCGGGCTGAAATCCGTTCCAACATGTTGGATTCTGCACAACTGAATGCTGGTGTGTACGACACCATTTCCTTTGAGTCTACTCAATGTACAGGTGATGGTGGTGCAGTGGCTGAGTTGGACGTCACAGGAAACTTGCGTGTTCGCGGAACCGATGCACAAGTGTCGCCTACAGTGACGGTCACAGTGTACGAAGGCAAGTTGTACGCGCAGTCTACCTTTGAGGTGAGACACTCATCTTTCGGTATGACTCCATACAGCTTCCTCGGTGGTGCTGTACGCAACTCCGATCCGCTTCGGTTCACACTGGACATCGTGGCGAACGCCAACGATTGATTTCAGACGCTCTTAGCGACTGACCATTGGAGTGGGGGCCTGTTGGGTGGCCTCCACTCCTTTTTTTATGTCGCTATTCGTGGAGCCAGGCGGCGTGGGCGGGCGCCCGTTTGGTTTGACTCCATTCCTCCAACATTGCGGGAGCAACGCGGTTTAGTTCCTGCATTTGCTCCGCAGTGCCAGTGTTGGCAGCCAATTCAATGCGGTGTCCATTCGGATCAAAGAAATAGATCGACTGAAAGATTCCGTGATTGACCGGGCCAAGAACTTCGATGTTTTGTGCTTCAATATGGGCTTTGGAGCGATTGAGTGCATCCAGGTCTGCAACCTCAAAAGCAATGTGCTGCACCCAGATTGGGGTTTTCTCGTCCCGTCCCATTGCGTCAGAATTTGGCAATTCAAAAAACGCCAAAACATTGCCCATGCCGGCATCAAGAAACACATGCATATACGGGTCAGGCTCTTTGGTGGATGGCACTTCGTTTTCGGCGATGGCCAGTACAAAGCCCATGTTGAGTACTTTTTGATAGAACTCGACAGTCTCTTTGGCGTCCATACACCGGTACGCAACATGATGAATACGCTTTAGTTCAACAGTCACAGTATTTTCATCCCGATGCATCAGAAAGAACACCACGTCGCATCTGATCGCGTTCGATCGACTTGAAGAGTGCTTCAAAGTTGCCTTCACCAAAACCATCGTCTTCTTTTCGTTGAATGAACTCAAAGAAAATGGGTCCGATGGCCTTTTCAGAGAATATCTGCAGCAACAGTCGTGGATTTCCGTCTTCTGTCGTTCCATCAAGAAGGATGCCGCGTTTTCTAAACTCCTCGGTGGGTTCACCGTGGTTGGGTAGCCGCTCTTCAAGCATGTCGTAGTAGCTACTTGGTGGTGGCGACATGAATTCGACACCGCATTCCTTCAGTCGATCCCAGCAAGAGAGAAGGTCGTCACAAGAGAACGCAATGTGTTGAATGCCTTCTCCTTTGTATTCCCGCAGATACTCTTCGATCTGGCCCACCGTTTCTGACTTCTCTTCATTGAGTGGAATTCGGATGAGTCCGTCCGGTGCGGTGAGGGCGCGGGAAACAAGGCCGGTGTATTCACCCTTGATGTCGAAATACCGGATTTGTCTGAAGTTGAACAGCCGTGCATAGTACTCGGCCCAGTAGTCCATACGGCCTTTGTACACGTTGTGCGTAAGGTGATCGATGATGTTGAATCCACACCCTTCCGGATGTCGGTCCACACCTTCAATGTATTCAAAATCGATATCGTAAATAGAACGACCTTCTTCGAATCGATCGATAAAGTAGATAATGGCGCCGCCGATCCCTCGGATGGCAGGAAGCTTTAGTTCACTAAAACCGGTCGGGATGTCGACGGGTTCCGCTCCATTTTCCATGGCCAAATCAAAGGCTTTACTGGCGTTTCGAACGCGAAACCCCATGGCACATGCAGAGGGTCCGTGTTCCCGGGCATAGTATCCAGCCGGAGTGTTGGCTTCGTAATTGGCGAGGAGGTTGATGCCTCCTTGTCTCCACAGTTCTACATCCTTGGAACGGTGTGTTGCGATCTTGGTGAATCCCATACCCAAGAAGATGGGTTCAAGTATTCCTCGTTCAAGTGCTGTGAATTCCACAAATTCAAAGCCGCATAAACCCATTGGGTTTTCGAATAAATCCGCCATGGGGGCCCCTGTATGGTTGGTTGTATACCGACAGCTATCCTAAAGGTTGTTTTTGCGCAAAGTTGCGATAACAACTATATTGGAATCATGTCTGAGAACCTGCCCCATCCCGAACATATTCTTAAACTCGATCGCTATTGGCCGTACCAAGTCACTGTTCTTGCGGATCGAATTGCACGAAGAACGAGTCGTATCGTTAAAAAGCATGATTTGAATTTGTCCCAGTGGCGGGTCTTGGCTGCAGTGGCCGAAGTGCCTGGACGGACCTCGGTCGAAGTTGTGACAGTGACACCCATGGACAAAGGCATCGTGAGCCGAGCAACAAAGGCGTTGTTGACCCGAGGTTTGGTGCGTCGAGAAGCTTCACAGCTTGATGGGCGAATCAGCCATCTGTTTCTTACACAAAAGGGTGTAGATTTGTATCGTCAACTGATTCCAGAGGTAGAGGGCGTCGTTCTGAATGCTCAAACGGGTTTATCGAGCGAAAAACAAGAGCAACTAAGCGACTCCCTCGCCGACTTGATGAAAGTCATTCCCGATCTTCGCTAAGCCGCGTCCGGTTGTTGGTCGGGGTGTGCGGCCACAAATTCTGGTAGCGATTCCAGTTGAGACTCTACAGCGGTGAGCGAAGGAAAGGCGGTGAGATCTACATCAAACCTTCGTGCGTTGTACAACTGAGGAACCAAGCAAAGATCTGCCCAACTGACCGAGTCTCCGAAACTGTAGCGCCCACCATGGTTGGACACCAGTTGCTCCAACGCCGTTAGCCCAAGGGCGATCCAGTCCCGTGACCACCCCACCTGGTCGGCGCGGGAAAAATCATATTCCCGTCCAAGTCGTTGCATGACCCGTAGATTTTGTACCGGCTGAATTCCGCTGTTTACAACCTCTGTCATTTGACGGACACGGGCCCGGTCCAGGGGTGAACGAGGAAGCAGTGGTGGATCCGGATGAGTTTCTTCAAGGTATTCGAGAATGGCGACGCTCTGGGCGAGTGGCTCACCATCAACCAGAAGTACAGGCAGCTCCCGGCTGGGGTTCAGTGCGCGATGTGTATCCGAATGTTGTTGGCCACCATCGGCCACCAAATGGACCGGTACGATATCGTAGGGCAGCTGTTTCCAGTTCAATCCGATTCGTACACGCCAAGAGCAAGAGGAACGCCAATAGCTTCGCAAGACCAATGACATATAGAAACCTAGCTCATTGGAGCAACAGTCTGGTCTATGCGACCGAACAGGCTGTCTCCGTCCTCGTTGAACATTTCAATTGTGACGCGGTCACCAAAAGTCATGAACGGTGTTGAGAACTCACCGGTATCGATTTTTTCGATCATTCGTTTTTCGGCAAGACAGGATGACCCTTTGCTTCGATCCTTGTTGCTGATTGTGCCACTTCCCACGATGGTTCCGGCGCTCAATGAGCGTGTTTTACAGACGTGAGCCACAATTTCATGAAAACTGAAATGCATTTCAGGACCCGCATCAGGGTTTCCGTACCACTCGCCGTTTAGGTGGGTCACCAAAGGCAAGTACATCCGGCCACCTCGCCATGCATCGCCAAGCTCGTCGGGAGATATGGCCATGGGACTGAATGCGCTGGATGGTTTGGAGACAAAGAACCCAAAACTCTTGGCGAGTTCTCCAGGAATCAGGTTTCTCAATGATACGTCATTACAAATCATCACCAAGCGAATGTATTGCTCGACTTCTTCCGGTTTCACGCCTTGTGGTGTGTCGTCCATAATGATGGCGATCTCGGACTCAAAGTCACAACCCCAGTCGGGGTCGGCCAATGGAATATCGTCGCGGGGACCCAAAAAGGTGTCACTGCCTCCTTGGTAGACCAAGGGATCTGTTTCCAAGGTCGCTGGGGGTTCAGCACCTCGAGCTTTTCGGACCAGTACAATGTGATTGATGTATGCACTTCCGTCCACCCAGCCGTATGCCCGTGGCAATGGGCTGTGAAGTGTAGACGGATCCACATCAAAAGCATCCGTTCGTTCCCCCGCATTGAGGGATTGGTAGATGGCATCGATGGCGGGCGCTTTTGAACCCCAATCGTCCATCAATGCTTGCAGGGTGGGGGCAACTTCACTTGCCACAACTGCACGTTTGTTGTCTTTGGATACCACCAAGAGTTCGCCATCTCGGGTGTTATTTTTTCGGGTCGCCAGTTTCATTTGTCCTCCCGCCCGTAGGCATTGAGCCGGATTACACCGATTGACCCAGTTGAGCAAGCTCCTTGGTCTTCAGTTTGTGTACACAGTCGGAATGAAAGCTGTATGGTCTGGACGGGAGACCGATGGTGTAAGTTCAACTTCTGATGAAGGTAATTCAGGGCCTATCAACGAAGAGGGTCCGTGCAGATTGTATCTACACGGACCCAAAAAGCGAGAGCAGGAGAACTGTCTCAGCTTCTATTGTTCTTCTACAGAGGCGAGATTGCGCCTTCGCGTGTCAGCGCTGTTCGTCCGACGCCTGAAGGGTCAACCCACTGGTATGCGTCTTCATCACCTGCGGCATGCCAGCTAATGTAAGCTGTGCCCAAGTTCAGCAGGTTCGAACGGATTTCTTCGTCTGAGAAGATGTCGTTGCTACCTGAGCAGGCCAATGTACACACGGTACCTGTCGGTGCCTCGAAGTCACAGTGATCGGCTTCTGTGGTTCTGTACAAGTCACTGTCTGGTACAGCCATGTATACATCGATACCGCTGTTCCAAGAGTTGCATACCCCAGCTTCACCAAAGATTCCGACCACTGGAATGTCCAGTGAACGTGCAACGTCTGTGTGATCACCACCAAGTCGTTCTACAGGATCGAGACCGAGGACAGCCAATGCTTGATCATCCATGGATGCTGCCACCAGTGATGAAATCGCACCATTGGAGTGGCCCATGTAGACGACCGGGCCATCCCACATGTTTTCAACAAGATCGACCACATCGGCAGCGTTTTGGTTGATGTCAACATCCAATGCCCATGAGTGGCAAAGGTCCATAATCAGTGTCGGCATGCCCCAGCTGGCCAAGTGGCTGGCAAGGTCTGTAAACTCTGCTTTGGAGCGTGCGAAGCCATGTTGTACGACAACCAAGGTGTCTGTGACGGCTTCGTCAGGAGTGTACATGTCGTAATCGAGGGAACACCCATCAATGGTTCTGTATGTACCAGAAGAACGGACACTGTAGATGCCGCCAGTTTCACTGTAGTCGACCAGATCGTCTGGGCTGCTTCCATCACCGGCATCTTCTACGGGTGCTTCAAGCTCCAGGTTGATGATGACTTCGTATGTAATGTCGCCAACACCCGTCAAGCTGTCAGAACCAGCATAGTTTGCAGTCAAAGTGTTTTCGTCTCGAACGCCGCTCCATGCGAGCGAAAAGGCAGATCCGAATGCACTGAGGTCGACGCTACCGTTGACTTCACCATCTTCGGCTACTGCACCCGAAAGGACGGGGCGTTGGGATCCCAAAATCGAGAAGCTGCAGGTTCCTGAACCGTTGAGGGTTCCGGCCTCGTCTACGTCGATGGACGCTGTGCCAGCGCAGGTGTCGGGTCCGAAGGTTGTGGTGATGATGACGGTGAAATCACCGGAGTATGCTCCACTGAAGGAGTCCTCTGGGGCGTCCTCATCTTCATCTTCGTCATCGTCTTCGTCTTCGTCTTCGCGTTCCGAATCTGAATCATCGTTATCGGCTGGTGGATCATCTTCGGAAGAATCATCACGTTCATCTTCGTCATCACCATCATCATTGTCTTCGGATTCATCGTCTGAATCGTCGGAAGAATCTTCGGTGGTGACAAGAGAGTCGTCATATTCGGGAGTAATCTCCTCTTGCTTGCTGCAAGCAGATAGAACCAGCAGTGCCGTAAGGGAGAAGGCATTCATTGTTTTGCGATACATGAGATGTACTCGTTTGTGGTGGACTACCGCAGCAGTCGAGGTTGAGGTTCCATTACGGAAACGGAAAAGTGGAGCTTCTACCAGCCGGTGGCGATGGTGAGAGAAATGTCATCGAAGGAGACTGCAGATCCATCGAAAGAGATGGGTGCTGCTGTGGAGCCGGTGTAGTCAACTCCATTGACGGGCATCCATTCACCGCCGCCTTCCATGTAGAGATTGACCCAGACGTAGTATTCGCCATTGAACAGGGCAGGCAGAACACGTACTGGGTAGACATCTCCGGACTTCAGATCGGGTCCGTCAACTTCTACGATGATGCCGTCCGGTGGTCCTGCTGGCGGTATCGAACTGTAAAGGACGATGGCCAATGAGCGTGCAGTACCTTCAAACTCATCGGGGATGGTGATGTTGCCACAAAGGCTGTAGTCTTCAGCGCACATGCTGTTGTCTACATCAGTATCAGCATCAGCATCAGCATCAGCATCAGCGTCAGCGTCAGCGTCAGCGTCAGCGTCAGCGTCAGTGTCTTCGATCACTTCATCGGACCCATCAAGGTCTCCTGAATCTTCAGTTGTTTTAGAACACCCGAGGATGAAACAAAAAAGAGCGAATGTTTTCATGATGTGCCTCACTTGAGGATGGAGTTTTTGTACACAAATGTGCAGTTCAGTTCGCGAATGAGTTGAAAATCAGGAGTGGCGAACAATCGATAGGTTGAACCATGTTCCAGAACCGGTGCGGAACCATCGGCTGGCACGAATTGAGTGGTGCCGGGTGGCTTTTCGCCCAACCCAATCTGGCCAGAGCCGATTGGCTCTGCATCGGGGTTTACATACAGCGCCCAGACCGTGCCTACTGGAGTGTCTTCGGTTGGTGGAAAGCCCGGTGTTTCGGCATTTTCCTTCAAGACGTAGATCTGGCGAACGCCACCTTCACTGTTCCAGATAATTTTATCGTCTTCAAATCCAGTCCATGGGCTGACGCATTGAGTCGGCGCTTCAAAAAGACGAGAAAAGAATGATTGAAGTACCCGTTCACCTTCGTCGAAGTCTGCCTGGCTGGCGTTCCTGCGCTCCAATTCTGATAGGAAGAAATCCCTCATTCGGTTGGAGTCGGTGGATGGAAACATGGTTTCATCTCGAATGAACCCATGGTTTTCATCCGGTGGTAAGGCACCAAAGAAACGATGTTCTGGGTAAATTCCACTGATCATGGCCAGTTGGTAGTTTTCAATGGAGTCGGTCCATGCTTGGGGAGCNTCNACATCGAAGCCACTGGTATTTCCGGAACCCGCGGATGAGGCATGGCAACACGCACATCCAGAACTACGGATTTGGTCGCGAACCCAATCCGATTCTTCTCTGTAGCTGCTGTCATCNAGGATGGACGGGTCTGATTCGAAGACCTGCCGAGGTTCCACAAACCAAGAAGGCGCTTGGGTGAAGACCTTGGAGCAGTCCGCAAGATCGGTGAATGTCATTCCTTCGGGTACGGTTCCCGTGGTGTTTTCCCAGACGCAAACCTGTTCACTTCCATCGGCCGCTGTTTCGATGGATGAGGCTGGAATTGCGTGGTCNATCTGGGCAGTAGAGTGACACTCTTTTGTGGGGTAGAGCAAGGGTGATTCATTGAGCAGTTGGAGTACTTCNCCACTCGGTGGATCGACAGAATAGTCCGCCCATGTTCTGGCTTCAGATGTGTCCTTGTTGTCCGTGTTGTCACAGGCCATGACACTGACAAGAAGACAGAGGCCACTTGCAGAAATTGTGTATTTGGCGTTCATGGACTTGAAGCCTCCAGGTGCAGCACACCGAATTGAATCTACCCGNGAGTAGGGAAACGACAGATAATCTACCCGTTAGTAGAATGCAAGGTTATACCTGCTCGGCGTCTAAAGAGTTGAACTCGCCACAGGCGCTGGAAGGAGGTCTTCTCGTGTTTCGCCATTCGTTTACGATTTTGTTGGTAGCGACTAGTCTTTTGTGCTCATGTTCGGACTCAAGCAGAAAAGAGGCTGATNCTGAACAAGACAATGAGGCTCCAGAGCAAGAAGCGCATGACTCGGGGATTGATGAAGTAGAAGATTCGGATCCCGAACTNCTGGAAATCTCGCCTGGAGTCGGCATTGGGCCGGCAGAACTCGGTGGAAGCTACGGTGAACTGGTTTCAAAAATCGGTCCGCCCGATAGCTCGTTTGACTATTTTCGAGTGATTTTCGCGGTGTGGTTTTCTCAGGGAATCGAGGTCGTTTTTAGCTCTGGTGTGGATGCAGAGTTGGCAGATGATTCTCCGATCGTTTCTGTCGGAACCAAGTTGCGTGAAGGGTATACGGGGCTGGTCGTGCCAGGCATGACAAGAAGTGAAGCAGAATCACTCATCGGGGAATGTGTAGATGTCATCGATGATGTGCATTGCTACCACCCTGTGGGCCTGTACTTGGGCTTTGGGGCCGATGGGATCGTTCAAACTGTGGCCATTCATCCTGTGTACACCGCCCGCCCAGAACCGCCCGAGATGGAAGTCTCTTTGAGAGGTGCAAGATGATGCTATTTCTTTGGATTGTTGTTCTGTCGTTTTTACCTNNCGCCAATGCGACCGTCATGATTGATGGTGTGGAAGTTGAAGTTGTGGATGCACACTTGCATACACTTGAGTCTCCGGGTGATTTCAATCTTGGAGGCAAAGCTTCGATCATTCGACAAATCCCATCCTTTGTGGCCCNGTACTACTCCGCATTGTCNGCCCAAAGCGCTTCTGCGTATTCCTCCAATCTTGGTATTTTGGAGCAAATGGACTGGGCTGGGGTGGACCGGGCGGTATTGTTGGCTGCATATACGCATCACACTGTAGGATTTTCCACCAATCGATTTGTTTCCTCTGTACTCCGGGATGGGCGGAATCCAGTGGGAGAATCAGGTCCTCGATTACTCGGTTTGGCCAGTATCAATCTGGATGAGTTTGAAGACACAATGATTCGAGAGCAACGGTTGGATGCTTTGGAAAGTCATTTGGCAAGCGGTGACTTTATTGGCATCAAGCTNGCACATGCCCACCAAGCCATCGCTTTTGATGATCCCCTATACGATGGAATTTATGAAGTGGCCGNCAGGCAGGGNGCTGTNGTGCTGCTCCATACGGGTATTTCGCCGTTTCCTNGGACCTGTTCCGAATCTGAATTCACCAANCCGGAAGGGTTGGAGGCCGTAATTGAACGGTTTNATGGAACNGGGAGTGATGGGAGNGTGGAATTTATACTCTCCCACATTGGGACAGCGGATGCCGCAGCCACTCTNGCATCTTTTGAGTTGGCTTTGGCCCACGACAATGTTTGGTTGGAGGTGAGNGCTTTGGGNCAAGACATGATCCGCGACGAAAATGGTGATCCATCGGATGTCACGGGTCCGCAGCACCCATGGGTCATTGCTGAAATCAAAAACTTAGGCCTGATTGAGCGCACCATATTTGCGACAGATGGNCCGCAGTCTTCCGGAAANATCAAAACCTATCTATCGGAAATNCTCGAATCCATGGAAGCTGCGAACTACTCGGTCGACGAAAAAGCACGTGTATTGTCGGGTAGCTTTTACGAGTGTTTTGGNCTGTAGGTCAGNACCATCTCAGTATAGTGGGACGTTTTGATCCACATCNGTGGACCAAGCATTGATTCCACCATCCAAGTTGAACAACTGGGTGAAACCATTTTCTGCCAAGACTCGCGCAGCTTTGGCAGANCGGCCTCCCTTTTTGCAAAATACGACCACATCGCGATCTCGTGGGATTTGATCCACCACAGCACTGATNTGGTCATGCGGTTGCATCAAATCGACAAANCCNAGTTTTGCGATGTCGGCTTCGTGGGGTTTGCGTACGTCGATCACATACGGCGCCCAACCNTCNTCNCGGCGTTGTGCCAGTTCGTTTGGTGCCACGTTGANNAACGGTTCTTCCACGACTGATGTNCTTTCAGCNGCNGGGTCAGGAATNCCGCAGAACTGCTGGTAATCCACCAATTCCGTGATGGGTTTTGCTTCAGGATCGACNCGNAGTTTCATTTCTCGGAATTTCAGATTGAGCGCATCGTAGAGCAAAAGGCGGCCACTCAATGTGGTGCCTTGACCCAAGATAATTTTCACCGTTTCTGTGGCCTGAATCACGCCGATAATGCCAGGTAAAATACCCAGCACTCCGCCTTCTGCACAACTGGGTACCAGGCCTGGAGGGGGTGGCTCTGGGTAGAGATCACGGTAGTTGGGGCCGCCTTGGTAGTTGAACACACTGGCTTGGCCTTCAAACTTGAAAATGGAGCCATACACATTGGGCTTGCCCAAGAGTACACAAGCATCATTGACCAGGTAGCGTGTGGGAAAGTTGTCGGTTCCATCGACCACTACATCGTAGGGTGCAAGGATCTCCAAAGCGTTTTCGGAGGTCAACGGCTCTTCAAAGAGGTCGAGTTGAACATTGGGGTTGATGTCTGCCAAGCGTTGGGCGGCGGATTGAACTTTCGACATGCCCACTTTGGATGTGCCATGAATTACCTGACGATGCAGGTTGCTGTGGTCGACAACGTCAAAATCTACGATGCCAATCCGCCCCACACCCGCACTGGCCAAATACAGGAGCAAAGGAGAACCAAGTCCGCCAGTTCCTACACACAAAACCGATGCATTCTTTAGTTTACGCTGACCCACCATACCGATTTCATCGAGAATGAGATGACGACTGTATCGAGCGATTTCTTCGTGGGTAAGATCAGGAAGTTCATCCTCTTCGGTTCCTCCAGCAATGCTGGGAACGATCGTGAGTTCATCGTTCTCTTTCACCGGTGTTGAGTCTCCATCGAGGAAACGAATGTCTTCGTCACCCAAATAGACATTTACGAAACTCCGCAACTTGCCTGCGTCGTCCCGAAGGTGACGGGCGAGACCGGTGTGTGTCGATGTGAGCGCGTCTAGAACAGAACCCACGGTTGTACCCGCAACAACCACACTGGATGCTCCATCGGTGTAGGGTCGCAAAGGGGTTGGAATGTATATGGTGGCCATGATGATTATCCTCCAGAGGATTTAAAATTGGATGCATTCGGGACGGTGTGGATGGGTTCTGGGTCCATCGCAGAGCGGTCCTCTTTGAGGCGCCAGCTTGCGGTGTCGACCGCGCGTCCATTCATCACCGATACGATGACATAGGAGAGATTGGGTAAAGCATGATCACGGTCGTAGTCGGAATACTGCGACGGGTGATCAGGATGAGAGTGGTAATAGCCGAGGATGTCCAAACCTTCGGCTTCAATGGCTTGCTCAGCCCGCATCAACGTGAGTCCGGAGACTTTGTAGCGGTTGTGGGCTGAGTCTGCGCGTTCATTGACCAAAGGATGAATACGAGAGGCAAAGCGCTGGTCTTTGTCGCCGGCAATGATGCCAACGACTTCGTGTGGATAGCCCTCTTGAGCATGTGCGTGCAGTTTGGACAATTCAGGATGTGGAAGTGTCAGGCTCATGCGTCGTCCTCCCACAGGTGTGTGTCGGACAAATAGCGCAGTCCGCTATCTGGAAAGACAGTGACAATGATGCCTTCTGTTATCGATTGTGCGACGGAGATCGCCCCCCACAGGGCTGCGCCACCACTGGGTCCGACCAATACGCCGTGACGAGACATCAAACGAACGAGGTCGTAGGCCGCTTCCGTGGGCACCCCAAGTCTTCGATCCGCGAGGGCTGGATCCCAAACTGAGGGCACAATGGCGGTTTCCATATGCTTGAGACCTTCCAGCCCATGAAAGGGGGAGTCTGGTTGAAGTTCCACCAGTTCTACATCCGGGGAGACGGCGCGAAGATATCGACCCACGCCAGTAAAGGTTCCACCGGTTCCCACTGTAGAAACAAAATGGGTCACACGCCCTGGGGCTTGGGCTACAATTTCGGGTCCTGTTCCAGCAAAGTGCGCTTTCCAATTTGAGGAATTGTTGTATTGGTCCACATACACCCAGTCTGGGTTCTCTTTCGCCAGTCGTTGAGCTTCTCGAATCGCACCATCGGATCCCTCCAATGGACTGGTCGTCACAATGGTTGCCCCATAGCTGGCGAGCAGTTGACGCCTTTCTTGATTGGCATTTTTGGGGAGGCAAAGAATCAGACTGTAGCCACGACTTGCGGCAATCATTGCATAAGCAATGCCTGTATTTCCGCTGCTCGCATCGAGAATGGTTCCACCCGGACGCAACCGCCCTTGGACTTCCAAATCGCGAATCATGTGGATGGCGGCCCGGTCTTTTACTGACCCTCCGGGGTTGAACCATTCGGCCTTGGCGAAAACCGAGACCTTTGATGGGATACGGTCACGCACAATATCGGTCAAATCCAATAGGGGTGTGTTTCCGATTTGATCAACAAGAGAACCCGCTGGTCGTACGGCGCCACGGATAGCCGTTGCTGTACTGCTGGGTTTAGACATTGATTATCGCCTCTACAAGTCCAGGGGCTGTGCCTGGCTGGTGGTATCTGTACATGGTTGCTCCAAAACCTTTTCGCCTTGGGCAACACACCGTGCATCACCCAGGCTCAACAGGCCGGGGTGATTGTGGGACTTAGTTCAAGACCGTCCAAACACACCCCAGCATTGGACAACAACAACAGGGCAATGTTTGAAAACTCAAAAACATGAAGGGATCAATTTTGGTTGGAGTAAGAGACAAAAAAAATACCCGCCGAGGCTTGGGGCCGAGGCGGGTGGTTCACTGAACGAATCGAAAACTACGCGCACACCTCGGCTTGAGGACACAGACAACAACAGTTTGCGACGAGATTGTTCATTTGATCGCACAGTACCCAGAACCACATGTACTGGCAAGATTAAATTGCTATTGGTGCGGTCAATCCTCAATTTCGCGGAGTGTGGGTGGTTGGCAACCTTTCCTCGTACAGTTCAGTACAGCCGCCTTTGTGGCGAACTGAAGAAGTGCATGAGCATGGTCTGAATCAAGCGGCAGCTGAAAGGCGTTTCTGTGCCACATCCAAGCGAGCAGTGCGGCTTGAAAAGTGTCGCCCGCACCCACCGTGTCCACAATCTCAGCCGTCCCGATGTCGCGGCAGGTGGCATGATATCCAGGGCCGGTCCACGCCTGTGCACCTTTGCTTCCTTCGGTGAGGATCAGCGTGCGGTTGGGGGTATGCCAGTCTTGAATTTGTTGTTCGGGGGCACACCCTGGACTGAGAAGTTCAAGATCTTCATCGCTTGTTTTGATGAGGTCTGCGAGTTCAACAGCTTCCTCCACCCGCTCTCTGTATCGGTCGAAATCATCAATAAGAGAAACCCGGACATTGGGGTCGAATGCCACATAGGCACCCCGGCCTTTCGCTTCGACGATGGCGTCTCGCCAAGCGGGCCAGTCCGCTTCCTGGGCCAGCACCAAGGAGCCAAAGTGTAGGGCGTGAATATCGGATGGAAGCGATTGGATGGGAGGATGCTCGCTTAGCGCCCGATCCGCTGTGTGGTCTCTATGAAAAACGTAGTGTGGATGACCATCTTGGTTGGTGAAGACTTCAGCGATGGCGGTGGGGGCGTCGACAAATTGCCCCACACAACGGCGTACACCGTTTTCCTCAAGGCCTTTGGACAAGCGTTGTCCATACACATCGGTAGAAAGTGGGCATACAAATCCTGCAGGTGTCCCCAGTCGCGCAAGAGCAATGGATACATTGTAGGGCGATCCCCCCAGACGTGCCTCGGGTTCGGCGGTATCTGAACCGTGAATCAAGTCGATGAGCGATTCGCCCAGAGACACAATCACAGCACTACCAGAACATGACCAAGATGACACCGGTAAGTGCAAGCAAGAGTCCGGACTGGAGCCGGTAATCTTTCAAGCCTGGCTGGGCCGGTGGACTTGGTTGAACCATCAGGTCGGCAAGTTCGTCGTCTGTCTTCAGTGCGCCCCAAGATGCGGTTGCGAGGTAAATAACCAGGGATGCTGCGAAAACGATTCCAGCCACCAATGTGAAGTGAATGGACCACAAGGGTTCTCCGGTAAAGGTGCCATTGCCACCAAGGAATAGGAATATGGCCACGAGGTGACCACCGATAAGGGTTGCCAGGGCACCGTTTGCGGTTCCTTTTTTCCAAAACACACCCAGCAGGAACAAGACTGTGACGGGTGGAACCATGTAGGCGAGCATCTCTTGGATGTATTTGAACAGCCCATCGAATTGGGCAATCTGTGGCGCCCAAAGTGCCGACACGACCATAATGACGGCCATAGAAATACGACCGATTTTGAGGGTGTCTGCTTCTGATAGATCGGGTCTTCTTGGCTTGATGAAGTCGAGGGTGATCAATGCGGAAGCACTGTTTAATGTAGAGTCGATGCTGCTCATAATTGCGGCGATTAGGCCTGCCAGTACCAACCCAATCACACCCACAGGAAGCATGGATGTGACCATGGTTGGGAAGACCTTATCTGCTTCCAGCATCATTCCAGGGTTGTCCTGCGCCCAGATGATGGAGAAGGCCAAGCCAGGCAGCACCATAATAAAAAGTACGGGTAGCTTGAGTAAGCCCCCCAATAGTGCGCCCCATCGCGCATCATCGACACTGCGCGCCCCGAGTACGCGCTGGACGATGTACTGGTTGGTGACCCAGAAGTAAAAGCCCAGAATTGGCACACCGATCAATGTTCCCAACCATGGGAGTTTGTCATCCGAAAGGGGTCGATGTTCTGGGTTGAATACCGAGAATTTGGACGGATCTCCCACCCCATCGGTCAATGCAGACCAAGAGAAGTCAATCGCTGGGTGAGCGAAGATAAAGTAGGTCATCAGGCAGGAGCCAAGCAGCAATACGACGGCTTGAATGACGTCGGTGTAGACCACTGCAGCCAGACCACCCGCAGCCGTATAGACGCCTGCAATTAATGCCAGCACGATGCATGTGGTCCACATGTCGAGTTCGGGGAAGAAAAGCTGCAGCACAACGGCGCCGGCGTAGAGCGAACCTGCTGTGTCCACCAAGATGTTGGTGATGATGGTCAGCCCAGAAAAGTAGCGACGACTTTTACTTCCGAATCTGCGCTCAAGAAATTCCGGAATGGTGGAAATTCGACTTCGCAGAAAGATGGGCACGAAAACCAGCACAAAGAAGACCAGCACAACGGTGGCCATCCACTCGTAGTTTGAGATGAAAAGCCCGCCATCGTATGCGCTGCCCACCAGACCGATAAGGGTTGTCGATGAAATGTTGGATGCAAATAAAGAGAATCCAATGGCGATCCATCCCAGACTGCGGCCGGCCAAGAAAAGGTCGTCACCACCCTTGGTGTTGCGACCAATCCACAATCCGATTGAAAGGACGATGGTGAAGTAGACGATGATGATCGTCAGGTCAACGGGGTGGAGATCGAGAGCGTTCAACTCTGCCATTTGTTGGACTGTGTTTTCGGCAGTGGTAGGCACGGTGCAACCTCGTATCGCTAAGATTTAAGTTGAGGCTGCGAGCTTAGAACATCCGCGTATTTATAGCGATTGTAGCAATTGCCAGGACCAGGCATCGTAGGTCCGTTTTCCTGTGACCGAGTCAGCATCAATGGACCCACTCTGCTGAATCATGGATGCGGAGGCCCATTCGTTGGGAAGCGCAAAATTGATGGGCTTTTCGGAAAGGTTGAAAGTACAAAGTACGCGCGAATCACCTTCGCCCCGTTCGAATACCAGTATTTCTTCAGGACTGTCCAGGACGGCGATGCGCTGACTGTGGAATGCCTTGTTGTTGCGATGAAGTTCGATGAGCGCACGGGTTTTGTGAAAGAGACTATCGGGGGTTTTAGACTGCAGATCGACCGCTTTATTCGTGTGTTCTTTGGCCACTGGTAGCCAGGGGTTCTGGTTGGGTAGGGTGAACCCTGCGTGAGGATCGTCGTGTTGCCAAGGGATGGGTGTTCGACATCCGTCTCGACCCTTGAATTTTGGCCAGAAAGCGATTCCGTATGGATCGACGAGTTGCTCGTAGGGAATGTCGACTTCAGTAAGGCCCAATTCTTCGCCTTGGTAGATGCATGGCGTTCCCCGAAGCGTCAGCAGCAGTGCCATGGCTGCGGATGCGATGGAGTCGGTGGGCGCTTGCTTCAGGTTGAGTCGTGTTGCGGTTCGGCGAATGTCGTGATTGGAAAAGGCGAGACACCGCCATACACCCCCGCCCTCTGTTGCATCACGAGCGAGTATTCTCCGGAAATGAGAAGCCGAAAAATTCGGGGAAAGCAGATCAAAAGTGTAGCTTAAGTGGAGACGTCCCGGTTGCTGGTACTGTTGCATTAAGCTCAAGGCACGTTCTTGTGTGGCACCGACTTCTCCCAAGGCGATGGAACCAGGGAACTCTGCCAGAAGGGTGCCAAGATCACTCAGAAAATCGCAAACCTGGGGCCGATTTTTGTCGTATACGTGGTCCTGAAGACTGTAGGGGTTGTCGGCGGTCACCACCTGTTCATCGGGGTGGGGGGCGAGGGGGTTGTCTCTGAGCTGTCGGTCGTGAAAATAGAAGTTTACGGTGTCCAGTCGAAAGCCATCGACACCTCTTTCCAGCCACCACCGAGCGACGGACAGTGCTTCTTTCTGCACCAGCGGACAATGAAAGTTGAGGTCTGGCTGACTCTCAAGGAAATTGTGGAGGAAGTATTGCTTTCGACGGGGTTCGTAGGTCCATGAGGAACCACCGAATACCGAAAGCCAGTTGTTGGGTGGGTCACCATTCTCTTTCGGATCGGCCCATACGTAGCACTCACCGTATTGGCTATCTCTGCTTGTGCGTGCCTCTTCGAACCATGGATGACTATCGGCCGTGTGGCTTAGAACCAGGTCAATCAGAACCCGAATTCCTCGTTGGTGGGCCGCTTCGATGAGACGGTCGAAATCGCTCAAGGTGCCAAAAAGCGGGTCGATGGCTCTGTGATCTTCCACATCGTAGCCAAAGTCTTTCATGGGTGATTTGAAGAAAGGTGAAACCCAGACAGCACTTACACCCAGGGTTTGTAGGTAATCTAATCGGCCTTCAATTCCGGGAATGTCACCCACTCCATCGCCATTTCCGTCCTGGAATGACCGAGGATAAATCTGGTAAATTACCCCTTCCTTCCACCATGAATCCTGTTGGGACTTTGTGGGTTCGGAGGATGGGTAATCGCTGGATTGGTCGGGTGTTTGGTGCATGAGAGATTCGGTTTTTTGCCCTCTATTTAGGCTTGTCGATGTTCGTCAAACTGCATGGTGCTGATGGTCATATAAGTTTATGAATTGGCCGCCGATTGGGGTTGATATTGTGCCACTCCCATCGACCTTGATGTACGCTTTCGTTTGACATGCGCGTGTTTTCATTGCGATGGGCCGGGAGCGCCAGATGGCGGATTCAAAACAACACCAAGGATCGAACAAAAATTCATCTGGATTCCTGGCTGTTGGCATAAAGATTTTTATTGGATTGTTGATTTGTTTCGTAGGAGCGAAGTTTTTCTTCAACGATCCCCCTGAACTGGACACGCCCACACGACCCAGTGCCAGTGGTGAACAGGGGCCATTGAGAGCCACACAGGTGCGTCCCAACAGATCTGACCCAAAGCCATTGCTTTCATCCGTGGAACCAATGGATGTTCCACGCACTGATGAGCAAGATGCGACGGAATTTGATGCGGATACCGGGGACGTTGATGGGAAGGCGATAGCGGAACGCGACCCCTTTGTTTATGAACTGAGTCGGGCGGGAATTGATGGTGCAATGAGAACGATTCGTGATGGCATTCAGCGCTGCTATGAACGGGGGGTTGTAGACGAAGATCTCACGGAAGGGTGGTCTAAATTCAAATTCAAGATCGAAAAGCGTGTGGATGATCCGGACAACGCGGACATTGCCCAAATCACAGAAGTATCGGTGAAGGACACGACCCTCGATAGCGAACAAGTCCAAGAGTGTGTCATGCAGTTGATAGATGAATTGTGGTTTGACCCTCCCGAGGATGGGGTCATCTATGTTGAATACCCGATCTACTTTGAAGACGAGCCTGAAGATTGATCGAGATCACCCCATTTGCGATGGGGGTAATCCGTGTAGAATACTGCTCTCTGTTTGATGCTAGAGGACTCATCTCTTCAACGCGCTGAGGGTACGACATGGCGGACAGCGTTCATGTGCAACGAAAAGAAAACGGACTGATCTGTATTCACAACCACCGGTATGATCGGCATGGTGATGATTGTGGTGGCATTCTTGTTTTGGATTCGACCTCGGTGGGTTGGCTTCGCGGTGCGATACGCGATTTTGTTGCGGACCGTAAGCCAAGGCAAAGGAAGTTTGAAAACGATGACCTGCGGGTGAAGTTTGGAGGACCCGACTACCACCCTAGAGTGGCGATTTTTAATCGACGTCGCGCAGAGTCTATCGAGGGGGGTACCTACGCACAGTCTGTGCAGATGGATGTTGTCCCCAGTTTGTTGGAACAACTCGATAAAGGGGGCGACCCACATCCAGAACCGGCGGGGTTGAGCGAGGTTCGCTTGTCGCCTGGGATACCCACTGACGTGGGTGGGTATATGGTGGCCATGGGGAGTGCAGCACCGGGTCCGTACAGGTTGTCAGATGGCACTGAAGGGTATGGTCGTGCCGCGACAGTGGTTGTTTTGGATGATGGTTCCGAACAGGAAGTGGGGGTCGGCGGAGTTCTACATCTGAGTGAACAGAGATGGGTTGCGGCCTCATTTGAAGAAGATGGGACCCTGTGCCTGAAGTTGGCCGACGAAAGAGATCCAGTCATCACGCCTCCACAAGACCTAAACCCACTTGTGTACCCCAATGCGGACATGGCGAATCTATGGGTGCAGTCCGAATTACCTTTTGCCACGTGGCGTGTGGATCTGAAGCCGGCTGTACATCGGAGTCGTAGCGACTTCGAACAGTTTGTTGCAGCGATTATCGACTCTGGTGAACGGACTGAAATCCTGCGTGTTTTGCGCGTCGACTCTCTCGGGTATGACAGGGAAGACCACGGACCGCTGCTTCCGTTTGTTCAGCATCTGTGGAAGCGTCAGGCCGGGCCGGACGTGTTCGGGCCGATGGAAGGCGTGGTCATTGAGTCTCAGATCGCATGGTTCGATGGGACAGGGCGTTTGTTTGAGAGTCCAGTTCGACACTTGGAACTGATTTTGGAGATGGACGAACCGTATGTGGGCGCTGTGGATGGCTTTCGGGAACCCGTCCCACCGGTTCGGATTTTTGGGCCTACATGGGAAGAAATCCAGTGGGCCGCGCACAGAGAGCGTTCACCGTTGGTCGAATTGGAGATTGTCCTTCATTCGGACATATGGTTTCCGTGGATCAGCGGATTGGCACACCCACTTGTGGATCATCGTCGCAAATTCGACAACCGAGTTCTTGCTCATCGACATACACCCCGACTGAACGCGTTTTTGGAAGATGCTGCTTCTGCAGCAGAACGGTTGGGGACTGCGCTGGTTTTGGACCGGGATGAAACGCGTGTTCGTCCAGAATTTATCCATGACAAAGGCGTGGTGTTGGATGGACCCCCTCCGCCTCACCAGATGACGGAAGCGGATCGCAATGTTTCTTGGTTGGATGTAGATTTGTTCTAATGGACTACACTTTGTGGATAGGCGCGCATCTATGTGGAAAGTAAGTCTGGCGTGTTGCAGCCAAGTTTAGGATGGGACTATTTTAGTGCCGTCTTCACCGAAGAGAAGAGGCGAACCCAATGGGCATGATGTGGAAAGCGCTGACAGCGCGAAAGCAAGGCCTCTTTAAGGGTCAGTTGCCGCGGTTTGAAACGACACAGCAGGGCGTGGTCTGCGAAAAGCTTGATTCATTTCAGCGTTTGTTTGGTGTTCAAGACGAGGCCCATTTACCCATCACGTTTCCACACTTGCTCGCATCGAAATTGCACATGGAAATCGCGACACGGAATGACTTTCCCTTACCGGTACTCGGTCTCATTCATGTAGCGAACCACATCACTCAACATCGGCCGATTCCAAAAACCAGTTTGCTCGACTTTCATGTTTGGGTCGAAGGTTGTCGTCCGACGAAAATCGGTGTGGAGTTCGATCTTCATACCGAAGCATTTGTGGATGGGGCTTGCTGTTGGGAAGAGGTGACCACGGTGTTGTCACGTGCTGTGGAGGGCGCTGGAGGTTCGATTACGCGGCCCAAGCCTTCATTAAGCGCAGACTTACCTGGACAAGCGTGGGATCTGCCCAGCAATTGGGGTCGCGCTTATGCCCAAGTCTCTGGTGACTGGAACCCCATACATCTGCATGCTTGGACGGCAAAGCCGTTCGGATTTTCCGCTCACATCGCTCACGGGATGGCCTTGTTGGCCAAGGTGGTTTCCGCTGTACCGAGTCTGGGAGAAGGTCCACTGATCTTATCGACCCAGTTTGAAAAGCCTGTGTATCTGCCGGGGTCAGTCACATGCCAGGTTGCGCCGGAAGGCGATGGCTACAGCTATGTCGTGCGTGGAAAACGTCCGAATTTGTTTGGCTGGTATGGGGTAAAAGCATGAACCGTTGGCTGGAATGGATCTTGGGAATGGCGGCATATCGCAAGCACACCCATCCAGTGCAAAACCGCGCACAGGGAGCGAACCTGTATCAAACGGCTGAACAGGTATGGAAACTTCGAACAAGCATTGATGGGACATTGCCCGCACTGGACCCAAAACAAGGGCTGATGATGGTGGCGAACCACCCCCGAGGCTTGTTGGAGTTGTTTATGATCGGGGGTTGGATTGAAAAAAGTACCGGGCGCCCGGTTCGTTTTTTAGTGAATCGAATGATTGGGGAAACCCTGCCCACGCTGAATGATCACATCATTGGTGTCGATAATATGAGTCGGCATGGTCCGAAACGCAGCGCATTTAATCGTGATGCTTTGGAGAGGGCTGTGGCATTTCTGAAGGGCGGAGGGGTGCTGTATGTGTGTCCAGCGGGCCAAGTTTCTTCTTGGCGTCTTCACAGCCCTGAAGGGTGGTTTCGAAGGACCGATCATCCTTGGCATCCGACATTTGCGGCCATGGCCCGCGATGCCCAAGTGTCGATCCAGCCGCTGCATCTGAGTGGTCACAACCGACTGCGATACAGGGTCGCGCGCTTTTTTGGTCGTGTGTTTGGTCGGATGATGAACTTTCGAGAATTTGCTGCTGGTACCGGTTCTTCCACCCACGCTACGGTGGGCCAGCTTTTGGAATGGGAGGATCTGAACAACAAAGATGATGCGCAGATTAGCCGCTTGTGTCGCGCTCGCGTTTTCGCTTGCGCTGGACATACAGAGTTTTTGTGACTCGGGCGATCAGTCTGCCTTTCTCGTCGAGTATCGGTACGACAAAGACAGGGTGAATCTTTTCAGAAGAAGCTTCTTCGCGAATTCGTTCAATCTCCTCTTTTGAAATCTCGAGGACCGCATGGACCGGGACACGGGCAGCCACAATGAATTCGATTCGACTCTCTTGATCCCACACCACGAAGTCTTGTCCGATGGCATCCAGCAAGATCAACATGTGGAAAGGGTCGGTCATTGTGAAGAGCGAACCACCAAAATGGGTTCCTACCGCATTTGCGTTCCACCACCTGCGACGGAGTTCTGTTCGGTAACGCAAAGGTTCAGCGCCCAATCGACGCACCCGAATGCCACTAAACAAGATGGGTGGGTATAATCCCACCCAATTGCGTACCAGCTTGTGCCATAGTTTCCACATACGGAGTTTATAGTCGGTTCCAATCACCAACACCCGGTCAATACAATCCACGTGGTGGGTGGCGGCGCCATCACTTCGCTTGGCTCGGATCTGGAAAGCAGCATTGGTGGGCTATTTGCGAACAAAAGTGGAATCGTTCGCATGCCCGATTGGACGGAATTTGCAGGCTTGCGCTGTCATGTGGCTGCTCCGGTTCAGGGTTTTGATGGACGCTTCATTCCGCGCAAAACCCGACGAACAATGTCCAAAATGTCTCAGATGTTGTGCCAGGCGGCCGCTGAAGCCCTTGAACAGGCGGGTCTGAGTCATCAGGAACTCAATGAACGACGGGTCATGCTGATTGTCGGCTCTACCACAGGAAGTACGGATAGTTTGGAGACCAGTTTCCTGAAGGCATACACGAACAACTCGACCTTGGGTCAAAACTCTACGACGATGTTCATGACCATGAATCATTCCGTGAGTCTCAATCTGGCGAGCTTTTTGGGTTTCAAAGGTCGTGTGTTGAGCCCCGCCAGTGCCTGCAGCACCGGTGCGGAAGCGATGATGCTGGGTGCAGAGATGATCGAGGCGGGTGTGTGTGACATCGCTGTATGCGGNGGNGCGGATGAACTTCACCTGGCGACTGCGATTGCCTTCGATACCGTGGAAGCCGCTTCATCCAATTTTAATGAAAACCCAGAGCAAGCATGTCGTCCTTTCGATACTCGTCGCGATGGTGTGGTCGTTTCTGAGGGGGCTGCGGTAGCAGTCTTGGAGTCGGCATCTTCACGAGAAAACCGTGGAGCGACCCATCTTGGGACGCTGTGTGGGTGGGCCCAGAGCTGTGATGGGGGATCCGTTGCTCACTCCAGTACCGGTTCAATGGCAGACAATATGCGTGCTGCGCTTAAAAAAGCGAACCTTTCGCCAGAGGACATTGATTATGTCAATGCGCATGCGACCAGTACATCGATTGGCGACCAGTTTGAAGCGCAAGCAACCTTTGATGTTTTAGGCCCCGTAGCGGTTTCCTCACTCAAAGGTCACATGGGACATTCGTTCGCACCCTGCGGCACTTTTGAAGCGCTTGCGACCTTGTACATGCTTCGCGTCGGTCGGTTTTTACCAACTCGAAACCTTGAAATGCCCGATTCGTCACTCCCCTCGCTGCAATACCTCATCGATGAAACAAAGTTAGATGCCGAGTACGCACTCTCCAATAATTTCGCGATGGGCGGTATGAACGTATCGCTTGTTTTCAGGAAAACGTGAGTTCCCGATGAGTAGCATTACAGAGAAAATAAACAGCATCTTGGTAGAAGATTTCGAACTTCCAGCGGATACGCTGACGGAAGACGCAACGCTTCGAGATGACCTGGGCCTCGATAGTCTCGATGCCATTGATCTTGCCAGCAAACTTGAGGAGCAGTCTGGAATCGTGATTGAAACTCAGGTTCTGGCTGAACTAAACACGCTTGGCGACATGTATGCACTTGTCGAAGAGCTCGTGGCAAAGGGTTGATCTAATGCCTGTTTGGCTTGAATATGGTTTGGTCGCTGCAGCGATATGCGTGGCTTCGATGGTCCGGTATCTGGTGATGACCAGTGGTTATTACGCCGTGGTCTACAAGAAGTTCGCCAAACGCTGGAGTTCTTACAAGATTGATAAGCGCCCACCGTCCACCGAAGACATGCGGCATGAAATCAAGTGGGGGCTCACCAACAAGGTGAACTTCTTTGCGTATGGCTTGCTCATTTATTGGCTGTATGACCATGGGCACTTGGCGATTTATTGGGATTTCAATGCCATGCCTTGGTGGTACAACCTCGCGGTTGTACCCGTACTGCTCGTACTCCACGATGCCTATTTCTTCTGGAGTCACTACCTCATGCATCGGCAGCCCTTCTGGAAGTGGACGCGGCATGATGTGCATCACGCAGTCCACAACCCGAGTCCTTTCAGTGCCTTCTCAGTTCACCCTGCGGAAGGGTTTCTGGAAATGGCATTTCGGCCGATCATCTTGATCTTCGTACCTCTTCATCCCATCACGTTGGGTGTGTTCTTGATCATCACCTTTAGCCTGAACGTCATCGGACACTCAGGCTACGAGTTCTTCCCACGGAACTATCCAAACTCGCCGTTTACCAAGATGGGAAGTTCTGCGACATTTCATTACCTGCACCACAAACGNGGTGACACCAACTTTGGTCTATTTTTGTGTGTTTGGGACCGACTGATGGGAACGATGCATCCCGATTACGAACGACTTTTCGCTGAAGTTCGCCAAAGCGAACGATAAGTCGACATGCCTCGTTATGGCTGGAGCCGCGTAGCCAGCCCATGTGCGAGTCGATGAAAATCGCTACTGGGTGAGATGAGACGTGTTGTGGTCTGTAAGGTTTGGGCATCTACAAGATCTGCGAAGGCAATCAAGCGGTGTTGCATCTGGCCCGTCATGCTGACCATGCATGCGTTCGCCCCTTCTTCTTCGAGCGCTCGCCATGCACCATGGCCGAGTTGAGATCCCAAGACGACGTCAAAGGCGTGGGGCACTGCACATCGGGCTTCGTAGCCAAGTTGTACTCCGGTGATTTTCTTGGGTGTGCCTTGTTCTTGAAGGTGATGAGTTGTACGTTCCGCGACCATTTTTCCGATGTTCAATTTTGAAAGAGAAAGCATGCCGTGTTCATCTCGCGGCAGCCCTTCCACCACTTGAGGTGGCAGGAGTTCCACCAGGCCTTCTGTGAGTACGACGACCCCATAGTGTTTTCCTTGCGCTTCACGGACTTCAATGAGCCGACGGATTCGTTCGCAGAGCGCATCCAGATCCAGGTAGACAGGGATGGCCCCAGGTCGTGGACCCGCAGCGTTGTCTACCAAGTCATCCACCACATCTTCGACACCAACGACCATGTGGGCTTCACCTGCGATCGATACACCATAGCCAAGCCACCCAGCCATTCGTCCCATGACTTCGACCACGAAATAGCTTCGGGTTGCGATGGCATCGGCCCGAAGGTTGAGCAGAGACTTGGACATCACGTCAACGGCTGTGAAGAAACCAAACGTGAAGTCGATACCGCTGTAGTCATTGTCGATGGTTTTGGGAACGTGAACGATGCGGACTCTACCAGCACTTTCGGGCAGTGTTTCCTGGTAGCGATGCAATGTGTTGGCCGTCATCAGGGTTCCATCGCCGCCAATGGAGATCAAGCCATCGATTTGTAAATCCACCAAAGCTTGAAAGACCCTGCCAATACGACCGGTTTTTTCGGGATCCGATAGGTCGGCTGGATTGCTGATCTCTCGGCCCGGATGGGCGCGGGCCGTTCCCAGCATGATGCCGCGGCTATTGCGCTGACCCCGAAGGTCTTTGGGTTGAAGAAATATGTAGTCTTCTCCCTCTACCAGTGGTCGGGTCTCGGCATTGTAGTCTTGCAAAGCACTGTAGCCATTCAGGATTCCAATGACGGATGTGCCTGCGCGAAGAAATGCTGATGCAGCGGCAGTAATGACTGCGTTGGCAGCGGGTGCGGGTCCACCTGAAAAGATGATCGCGACGCGTTTTAAGGTGGGTGTTGCCCCTGGTTCCATGGTCCGTTCCTATGTTCGCGTCCTGTATAAACGAAAACCGCCAAGCATTACATGTCTTTTTTGAATGTATGTGCTTGAGGTGAAAGCGCTGTTTCCTACCGGTTTAGAAGTAGGCTTTTAGCTCCAGGTGAGCGCTGGATGGATAAAACCCAAATTCACTGTTCACACCCAGTGCAGAATTGAGGGCTTTGCCTTGTAAAGGAAAGCCAGTCGAGGGGTCGACAAGATCGGTCACAGACAGTTCGTCGGGTCTATCACCCAAGCTGATGAACCCACCCATGACCAATTGAACCTCATCGCTGACACTGACATTGAGTCCAGGTGCGAACAAGGCACTGGCGTCAACAAGATTGCCAATCAAGGAGGCGCTCCCTTGTACCAATGGTGTCACTTGGTAGGACACGGATGCTGAACCATAGGTTGTTCCAACGAGCCACAGTTCACCACGTTGGTAGCGTTCGCCCTCCATTTGCGTGACGTAGTCACTGGGATCGGTGACACCCAAAGTCTGGTGGTAGACCTCGGATGTGAACAGCAAGTCGTCTGTAGCGGTCCACATGGCTCCCACAACACCACGAACAAATGGGTCTTCCACATCCGGATCAGCGGGCAATGTATAGGTCACATCGCTGTGGATTCCAACCGGGCCAGCGTATGTGGCCAGGGTCAGGCCCAAGACTTCGTCTCCACGCATTTCACCCAGCAAAACACCAAGATCGTGTCGTCCGAAAGTGTGTTGTGCATACAAGGCATAGGCCATGCCATTGACCTGCCAGTCGTCGGTATCGGAAATGAGTTGTTCATCGGTGTAGGCGGTGATCAGACTCATCTTGGTCGATGTTCCAAAAAACAAATCGGCCGTGACAGCGTCGACGCCAGGTTTGTATTCTTGGTCCACGATGGTTGGGAAAAAGGGGTTCACCAAATCCATGGGTGTAAAGCCCAGACCATGCCCAAGGGTGATGGGCTGTCGACCAATGGTCCAGGTCAACGATTGTATGTCTCCAGATACATTGAGCCTGTCCGTTCGCCCTTGGAGTCTCATCGCTTCTTCGCTTTCGGCATCCTCAAACCCACGCCAGCCAAGATCGATGAGTTGAGGGGCTTGTACTCCCAAACCGGTTTGTTCCGCACTTTGGCCAACGGACGCTGTTTGCGTGGTCACCGCGTGGTGAACGAGAAAGCGAAGAGAGTTGGTTTTTAGAGACACCTTTAGGCGTCCATCAAGGATCCCTTGGGCCGTTGGGTCCTTGGGGAGAACGCCCACGTCTTGGTACAGCGTGTTGTCGTAGGGAAAGGTGGCGACAAAAAAGGTTTTTAAGTCGCCATGAACTTCTGTTTTTACAGATCCGTCTTGCGCCCAAACTGTTGAACTTAGTCCTCCAAGAAGGATGCTTGCAGCCATTTTCACTTGCGGATGTCCTCAGCGATTTCACCATCTACGAGTCGAATGACGCGCTGTGCGGCGTCCATGACTTTTGGGTCGTGGGTGGCGAATACAAAGGTCACTCCCAGTTCCGAATTCAGCTTCTTCATGGTGGCGATCAGTTCATCACTGGTGGTGGAGTCCAAGTTTGCTGTGGGTTCGTCGGCGAGTACCAAGGCGGGGTCTGCTGCGATGGCTCGAGCCACTGCTACCCGTTGTTGTTGACCACCGCTCATTTCGTGTGGGCGTCGGTNTTCCATGCCCTCNAGTCCCACCGCAGCCAGGGTTTCAAACGCACGCTTGCGGCGATCCGCAGATGTTTGTCCTTGAAGCTGCAATACAAACTCTGCATTCTCAGCCGCGGTCAGAACGGGAATCAGGTTGTAGGCTTGGAACACAAAGCCCAAGCGATCCCGCCGCAAGTCACTGCGCGCGGCGGGGGTCATTTGGGCCAAGTCCGCACCCTCGATTTTCACAGATCCGGCAGTGGGCTGATCAAGTCCACCAATGAGGTTCAATAGGGTGCTTTTTCCGGATCCGGAGGGACCCATCAGGACGGTAAACTCCCCGGGTTCAATGTCCAGATCAACAGACCGCAGCGCGTGTACCGTGTGTACACCTTGCTCGTAGTCTCGGCTCAATCCTCGAACGCTCACAATCGACATGGTTCTTTCCTGATCACTGGTGTTGAATGGCTTGAATGGGTCGCATGCGGCTGACCCGTATGGCGGGCCACGCGGAGGCGAGTATGGTCATCAAAATGGCGGCAATGGCGTAGATCAACATGCGGTCTGGGGCGTACTGGGCCACCATCACCGAATCCATGGCCACACCTTCGACCATCATGGTTTCACCCATGGCTTCAGAGAAATCGAGGCCAGTGGTCGCCAATGGGTACGTCAGCGCTGCCCCAATCAGCGAACCCACCACGGCTGAGGCCAAGCCCAACAAGAAGCCCTCAAGGAGTACCAAGACCGCCAAGCCCTGGGGCCGCATGCCCACCGCCATCATCACGCCGAACTCGCGAACCCGCTCAAGTACACTCATAAGCATGGTGTTGATCACACCCAAGATCACAATGAAGCCCAAGATAAAGAAGAAGATGTCGTTGGTGCGTGTGTCGATCGCGATGAAGGCCTGCAGGTCTGGCAAGGCTTCCTTCCATGACAATGCGACAGCATCCGCACCCAGGTCCATCTTTTTGGCTTTTGCCAGTCCCACCTCGGTCGGGGCATCGTCTTCGTAAATCACCGCCACCTGATGGACTGGATCTTCTCCGGTGAGCAAAGGCTGTGCTCCGGGAACAGATACGATGACACTAAAGTTGTCCAGGACCTCCACACCGCTGTGGTAGATACCTCGGACACGGAACAAGAGACTCGTACTCTCGCTCGGATCATTTGGGTCCGGGGCCATCACCACGATGCGGCCCTTGATGCCCACACCCAAACGTTTGGCGAGGGTGTCTCCCAACACCAAACCTCGGCGATCATCTGGCTTGAGCCATTCCCCTTCGACCATCTTTTGGGCCGCACGGTTTAGCTGCCTTTCCGGCTCTGGATCCACGCCCAACACCCCAACTGCAATCGCGTTCGTGGGTGATGTCACCAAGCCTGCAGCCAGCACCCGGCGGGTCACCACGGCTTCTGGGTTCTCTGCCTGAAGCCCTTCCACAATGGCCGTGGAGCCTTGGATCACATGTTTGACCTCGGGGTCGTCCAGCCATCGTTCATGTTGGACGACGACATGGCCCGAAGCTCCGCGAATGCCCGTGTCGAGCATCTTGTTGTAGTTGCCGGTGTTCAGGTTGTAAATCGTCTGACACAAAGCCAGCCCGATCGAAATCCCCAACACGGTGATGATCGACCGACGCTTGTTTCGGAAGAGGTTTCTACCGGCCATGGACAACAAGGACAACATCAGTCTGCCCTCATGGCTTCAACGGGTTCTAGTTTTGAGGCACGCCAAGCGGGCCATAAGGCCGCCAGGATGGAAATCACCATCATCGAAACGAAGACTGATGTTGCATGGTTGATGTGAAAGAGGCCCCGCATTCTACTCGGAAACACCACACCACTCATCTCAAAGTCTCCGTATCCAAGGTCGACGCCATGAACACAGATCAGGTAGACCAGACCACCACCCAAGAGGCCGCCCAGCACAACCCCCATGACCGAGAGCAGGAAGCCCTCCATCAGGATGAGGCGAATGACCTCCCGGGGTCGCGTACCCAAGGCCATCATCACGCCAAGTTCCCGTGTGCGTTCAAACACGCTCATGAGCATGGTGTTCAGGACACCGAAGCCCGCCAAGAAAAACACTACGACCAGCATGATGTTCGACTGTTGTTGGCCCATTTTAAGCATTTCAGCCATCTGAGGGTCTGCTTCGTACCAGGTCCGCACCACCACGCTCTCGTCCACCGCGGCGACCACATCCGCCTTCAAGGTGTCGACCTGGTCGCGCCCCCCCGAGGCCAAGAGGACCAACTCATGGACTTGGTTTTCAATGAACAGCAATTCCTGTAGATCGGTCAAGTTCAGCCACGCACCTTGATTGTCCCGCATGGCATTGCCGCTCCGCACCAGGCCCACCACCGTATAGGTGCCGGCACCGATGGAGCCATCCGAAGCCTGGGTCATGATGACCACCTCGCCCCCAATGGAAGCGTTGAGTTCATCTGCCAGTCCAAAGCCCAACAAGATTTGACCGGGCTGGGTCAACCATGCTCCCTCTTTCAACATGGTTTCGGTGGGGGTCACCCGGCTTTCGCGTACGGGGTCCACGCCCACCAACACAGCACCCATGGACTTTGTGTCGGTCCCCAAAAGACCCGCACCATAGGCACGCCAGGTCACTGCAGACGCATCGGGCAGGGCCTCTAGGGCCTCGAGCTTCTTCTGTGCGTCCTCCATGGTGTCGAACATCGAATTGGTGACCGGATAGTCGGGGTGTTCTACCCGCACATGGCCCGCTTGCTGGGTCACTGCCACATCGAACATGGTGGCAAACATTCCATCCATAAAGGACATCATCGGCATGCACACCGCAGCACCGCACGCCATCGCCAAAATGGTGATCATGCTGCGGCGGGATTGTCGCCAGATGTTGCGCCAAGCCAGGGCAAACACAGCTACTCCTTCAAGGCTTGCAGGCTAAAGGTGCGCGCATCGAACTGCACATCGAAGTCCAACTCGGTGGTTGTGATGCGTGTGAACTCATCGGGGCGGTCGGCTGGGACAAGCAACATGGTTGCGGGTACTTTTCGTCCATCAAAGTCTTTGACGTCGCTGAAGGTCATCTTTCGGGCAAGTTCGCCATCTTCATCGTAGTAGGCCACTTCGACTGGAATCTTGTCGGCCCTGACCTTCACGATCACTTTGCCCCATACGACTGCAGCATCGGCCTTGGCTGTACACACGATGGTGTACACCCCATCCACAAAGCTTTCTTTTTTGTAGTCAAACTCGTCCGCCAAGCGATTGGATTTCACCAAATCATCGTTGCTGAAATGGCTACCCATCCATGAACCAGACATCATTCCTGGTGGAATTTTCATGGTCCGGTCGATCTTGGGGATGTAGTTCCACATATCGTCGCCCACTTTTAAGGTGGTCGTTCCGGCATCTTTGGCGGGCGACAAGATTCGAATCAGGGAGTCTTCTTCCCCACGAGACCAGGCCTTCATGGTCATGCTGCGTTCGTATCGTTTGGTTTTGACCTGCATTTCGATGGTGGATTGACTGCTTTCACCACGATTGACATCGTCTGTGGCATTAAGCAGCTCTTCAATGGTGGGTTCGGCTGCAAATGCGGGTGTAGCAACCGCACAAAGAATGGTGAGCAATGCAAACTTGAATCCCATTGGACGATGTTTCACCATGTCGTACCCTCTCGATGTTTATTCTCAGTATCATGAGAAAAGGGCGGGCGGGGTGGCGTGGAGTAGACAAAGCCCACGTCCGAAACAATTTTTGCAGTCGTTACAAGCTTGATGACCGGTTCCTGCTGGGAGTGTGCATCAAAAGCGATGTACTGCTGCTTACTTGGAAACGTAGGCTGCAGTCATCACGAAGACTTGCCGAACTTCATCCTGTATCGCTTCTTTTTCGGTCGATACCAAGTACACTTTTGTGGTTTGCTCTTCCGATTCCAATGCCTTCAGCAGCACGGCGATGCTGGCGTTGTTCTTAGCGGTACCTTCCATTTGAAAGTTGGCTGAAGAGTTGGCTTTCATGTTCAGGGTAGAAATGCCCATATCAATCGCATTTTCGTTGATGATGCCATCGACCAGTTGCCTGATATTTGCTTCAACGGATTGTGGTGTTTCGTTAGCGGCTTGAGCGCAAGTCACATCCTGACTCCAAGCGGTAGACATCAATAAAGATAGAAAAACGTGGGTCATGATTACTCCTGTGGATGCTCAAGGCGTGAACTAAAAAATAACGAAAGCCAAGTGTTGATCCAAACGAAGTTCATTTTGATTGTCGATTTTTGGGCGAAAAAATCTTGCACCTGTCGGCACTTTCTCGTAGATGGTCGGCCAAATATCAACCTATGAGTAGATTCTGGTATGAATGTCATCCATTTGATTATGACGGCGGTAATGGTCACCTTGTTTGCTTCCACAGCCCACGCCAGTGGTACACCGGAAGTCGATAGTGGAACAACCGCTTGGATGCTGACGAGTACCGCTCTGGTACTCCTGATGATCCCTGGATTGGCCATGTTCTACGGTGGTTTGGTCCGGACCAAGAATGTGTTGGGAACCATGATGCATAGCTTTTCAGCCATGGCGATCATCGGTGTCATTTGGACCATTTGTGGCTATTCGATGGCGTTTGGCGACACCATTGGTGGTGTGGTCGGTTGGGATGCGGACAAGGTTCTGCTTTCAGGCATTGACCAGACCATCATGGAAGGCGGTATCCCTGAGTACGTGTTTGCCATGTTCCAGGGCAAGTTTGCGATCATTACACCCGCGATTATCGCCGGTGCTTTTGCGGAACGCGTCAAGTTTCGTGGCTACTGTGTTTTCATCGCATTGTGGAGTTTGATCGTATACAACCCGCTTGCGCACATCGTGTGGGGTGGTGGATTCCTCACAGGTGATGCAATCGACTTTGCGGGCGGGACGGTCATTCATGTCTCTGCCGGTGTGGCAGGTTTGGTGGCGGCCCTCTATCTGGGGGCGCGACGGGGCTATCCGCGTGTTGCGATGCATCCCAACAGCTTGGTCATGACCATGATTGGTGCAGGGTTGCTGTGGGTTGGGTGGTTTGGCTTCAACGCAGGAAGTTCGGTAGAAAGTGGACTCAAGACTGGACAGGCATTGGCGATGACTCAGATCGCTGCGGCTGCCGGGGCGCTTGCTTGGATTTGCATTGAGGGCGTTTTACACAAAAAGGCAACGAGTCTTGGGTTGGTGTCGGGCATCCTCGCTGGGCTGGTGGCCATCACTCCGGCTGCAGGTGACGTCCTGCCCGTGGGTGCCATCAGTCTGGGCATCTTGGGTTCTCTTTTTAGCTATGCGGCCATCACCATCAAGAACCGGTTTGGCTACGATGACACCTTAGATGTGTTCGGTATCCACGGCGTGGCGGGAATCGTTGGTGCCATCGTGTTGACCTTCTTTCTGCGGGATGAGCCCACGGGTGGGCTGGTTCAGCAGCTTGTTCATCAGGTGTCTGGTGTTGGTGTTGCAATCGCCGCTTCAGCCATTGGGACACTGCTGCTTGTGTGGTTGGTGGATAAAACAGTGGGCTTCAAGCTGGACGAGCGCCGAGAATTGGCGGGATTGGATCACAGCCTCCACGGTGAGCATGGCTACGGCATGCTGAACCCGAACTAATCAAAGACGTATAAAGAAAGGCAAAAACATGAAATTGATTACGGCCATCATCCGGCCTGAGAAGTTGGACGAAGTTCGGCAAGCACTCATTAACGCTGAGATTACTCGCATTACCGTGACCCGGTGTGCGGGTCGCGGACAAGCCGAACACGTGGACATTTACCGTGGGCTTGAAGTGGCCCCAGCTTTGGCTCCAAAGATTCGCTTGGACATTGCATGCAACGATGATTTCAAGCAAATCACGGTGGATGCGATCCTGGGTGCGGCCCGCTCAGAAGATGGAGAGATTGGAGACGGAAAGATCTTTGTGACTCATCTTGAAGAGTGCATTCGGATTCGCACTGGTGAAGAGGGAGGCTCTGCGATCTAAAGTCTCGGGTTGTTCGATGTGCGTTTATCGTTCGCTCAAGCCAGCGCTGTGGGCGACACAAAGCCCTTCGTTGAGACTTTATGGGACCGCGTATAATCGTTGGCCGTAGTCCGATACGTAAGGATCACATGGAATGATCTTGTAGGTCTTTGATCGTTCGGCTGGTTTGTAGTTTAGGGGCCAATCCGAATCCCCACAAGCGCAGCCATGCTGCTTGTTTTTTGCTTTTTCATTGGGAACGAACGGTTGCTGGAGTCGGGTCAGACCCACCTTGTCATTACAGCTTTTCACGCGTTGTTTTACGATGTCCAATCCACTTTTGGGATCGAGGACCATTCGGTTTCTCACCCTTGCATCTGTCCGAATTCGATCCACGCATTTTTTCCAAGCGAGTCGATTGCCTTCTGTGTTGATGGCTGCATCCACCTGCCTACATTTTGCTGCCGCATTCTTGTTCCTTCGATTAATGCTGGATTTCATAGAGGTCAGTTTTGAGAGCATTGCGCGTGCTTTGGCGGTGTCTCCCACTTTCCTTGCCCCCCCCATCTGCGGCCACCCCAATTGATTGTAGGCCCACGACGCAGCGTTAAAGGCGCGGAGTCCTTTTTTGTCGCCCATGAGCGCGCGTCCACTTTTGGGTAGCTTGTACCCGCTGGCTGGTTGTTCACGCACCATGGACCAGTCACGTTTGTCGAAGTTCGACTGTGCGCGCATGAGGTGTAGGTACTGTGTGCATTGTTTGATGCGTTGTTCTACGGTTCCGTTTTCGTACTGTTCGGAACTGCGGTTCCATCTGGAATGGGCCGCTTTTTGGATGTTTGACAGGGTGGTCGCACTGTTCTGGTTTCCGATACAACTTTTCCATAGCGATTCTACCTTTCGGGCTTCTTTCGCCCGAGAGGACTTTCTGTTTTGTACGACCTTGGCAAGGTGCTGTGGGTTGGGTGGACTCTTTTTGTCCTTCCATTCAGGCACGCACATGCTCATCTTCTTGTACAGTTTGTTGACCGCTGGCCTGTGTCTTTTACCGGTAGGGTTAAAGAACATATAGGCCGAGTACCGGGTTTTTCCGACGATGAGCGCGCCACTGGGTTTGAGTGCGATCTTTGGCCGCTTTTTCTTGCGATCCCAGGGACAATCGTATTCATCCGCATGGGCGGACCCAGAGAAGCAAAAAAGCAAGGTAAAGAAAATCAGGAAGCGGTGGGAGCGGAAAGACATCATCGAGCCCTCATCATGCGTGCGTAATGGTGTTCCGCGCGATTCTACTACACAGATATTTTCCAATCACCATCTTTTGATATCGTAACTCCAAGGGAAAAGATGGATGGGTGTACACCTTTGATTCTTAGCCAAGGGGTCCCTGTAGTTGAAACGTTGTAGACCCTGGTACTTCAAAGTAAAACCAGCCCGAACCATCTTCGCCATCCACGATGTCGCTGAGTCGGCTCAATCCGGCCTTTTCAAGCTGTTTTCTGCTGGCCAGAAGGTCTTTCACGGTGATGGATATCACTGGACCACGAAACGATTGTTGCTCGGTCGGTATGGGTTCCACCACTTCCAATACAACGCCGTTTCTGACTTGGTACTGCGCATACTGGTGAAATCTCAGGTCGTGTACAGGCGTCCCTCGCTGCAGGACCGAAAATTTTAGTGTGTTTTCAAAGAATCCTATCGTTTCCTCGAAGTGGGTAGTCGGTACCAAGATCCACTCCACACCCTCCGCACCTTGCTGAATGGGTGTGGGTTGATGAGGGCTTGCATCAGCAGTCATTTGATATGGAGTACCGTTGGGACTTCGGAAACGCATGGTGGCCGGTTCAGTGTGCGGTTGGGCGACGGCAGTGAGAAATTCAAGACCGAGAGTGTGGAACTGCTCGTGGAAGCTTGTCAGCTCGTTTACAGCGATGGAGATCACGGGGTGGGTGTAAACAGTGGTGAATTCTGATGTGGGTTCTACCACCACCAGCGTCACACCGTTGGCCGTTTGAAAGGTGACATGCCTTTTAAATTGTGGGTCGTTGAGCTGGTTTTGAGGATGGGTGATCAGGCCCATCGAGTTCTTAAAAAAATCTACGGTAGCGTCAAGGTCCTTGGACGGAATCAAGATCGAGAAGATGTTGCTCATTGTATGCGTTTATCCCGTTCAATCCGTGGCCCAGTGTCCGACTAAAAGAGTGGTTCGGGATCGACGCGTTGACGGATGTGTTGGCTAGGTCGACAACGCGAATGGCAGGTACACACTTTCCGTGATTTCCGGGGAAAACCGCCAGCGAAGAATCTTGTTGGTGACACACGTTTCAAGTGCATCCGAGCCTGTGGTGTTTTCGGACACCGCTGCTTGGGTCACTTGACCCGCTTCAATCTCCAGGCTGATCGCCAATCGACCTGCCACATCCGGTTTGTCTTTCAATATCAATTCGTAGCAATACTGAACCTGGCCTTTTTTGCGCGCAAGCACGCCTTGGATGCTGCCTGTAGAACCACCAGTTTGTGAAGCTTCAGATTCTCGTTCAACGATCCCGGCATCTGAACCGGTGTCGTCTTCACCACCGCAGCCCATCGTTAAAGTCATCGACAAAAGGGCTGAGAAAAGAAGGTGTGCATTCATGAAAAGCCTCGCTTGTGTCCGTCGGTCGGTGCCATCGACAAGGGTTGTCAGACGGGTCCCTTGTTTTCAGTGTGACGCCATACAGACCCGTCCGCGTCAATAGGATGCAAGCAAGGGAGAAAAGTGACTTTTTGATGGTGTGCTGACTACAGGTTTTCCATCATCTCGATTTCGACGATTCCCAGTTCGTGGGCGCCCATGTTTTCGGTCACATATACGCGCCAGAACCGGTACGGGGTTTCGTTCGCGAACTCATAGTAGGTGAATGGTTCTCCGCCCCACATCACATAGACGAGCGATGCACCGTACACTTCGTGCATCGTGGTCCAGCTTTCTCCATCGTCGCTCGCGAGAAGTTGCCAGTCTCGGGCGGAGTAGTCCGGACGGAAGGCTGCGCCCATCAAGCCATAGTGACGAATGATTTTCTCGTTGCCCTCACCAAAATCCACTTGCACCCATTCAGGTTCACCGGACCATGTGGTGTGCCAACTGTTCGCCGCAGTGCCTCGATTATCGTCGAAAGCTTTGTCTGCGATGTACCAAGTTTCTTCTGGGCATGCGAAGCAGTCACTGCATGCGTATTCAAGTCCAGATTCACCGGTCACATCGCCATAGGTTTCTTCGTGTTCCTCTTCCGGTTCTTCTTCGTGATCACTGCAGATGTAGCCGGTGGGTCTTGCACCCGTAGACGAAAATCCGTCGTCCCATTCGCCGCCGTATAGGGGGTAGGGGAAATAGCCGAAGTCTTGGCCACCTCCGGCATCGTCAGGGTTGGGTGGTCTCCAGTTTCGGTATGTGGATGTAGAGCCATCGAACCAGACCCAGGTTCCTTCTGAGGCGTTGTCGGAAAGTCCGAATACATATTCGCCGTATGAACCGCCGGTGATGGTGTCGAGCAGCAGCACCACCAGTGTGTTTTCTTCTTCGTTTCGGATCGATGCCAGATCATCGTAGCCAGCATCGGTGCAGCGCGTTCTGGCGGCAGCGATACTGACACTCTCTCTGCAGACCATGAAGGATGCATCTGCGGTACTTGAAGATGCGCAGTCCCCTTCTACAATCACACCATCATCGGGTTCCTCTATTTCCACGGTGATCGATGCGGTGGCCGAACCGCCATCATCGTCTCCATCGTTGGTGGTCACTGTGCAGGTCCATGTTTCACCATCAGTGACGGCACTTCGTGGCACGGTATCTGCCGGTTCGGTGGTGGTGTCGGTATCCGTGTATGGAACACCGTCGACATCCCAACTGAAAGCGGTCGACACAACATCGCTATCTGCGTCTTCAGGTGCCACATCGATGATGCAGATCAGTCCTGGGCAGTCCGTTGAGCAGGGTTCATCAATGCCGCTTCCATCGATGCGAATCTCTGGCGCTCCGGGTGGAGAGTTCAAGATGAGAACCTCTGAAGACTCCACGGGGTCGCCTTCCATGGCACCATCGTCCGGTGTGGCGATCACGGTCACTCGGTCATTTTTCGCGAAGTGCAGCCCACCGTCCAAATCCATGCCGGTTTCACCTGTCGAGATGCTGTTTACATGCCAATCGAGCCGTACGGTTACGGGGCTGCCGTCGTCGTCAGTGGCGCTGTACATCGCAGTGAGGGTGTCGTTTGTTGTTGCTGTAGATGGCGTGATTTCAATGCTGGTGACTCGGGGAGCGTTGTTTTCGATTTCTACTTCGGCGTTGCCCACAGCGGTTTCACCACCGGCATCAGTCACCGCTGCTGTGCAGCGGATGATGTCGCCGGGTCTCACGAACATGGGACTCAGGCCAAGGGTGTCACCCATACCCAGGGTGCTGCCATCGCTGTGGGTCCAGGTGTAGTCCGCAGTCAGTGTTTCGTCGTCGATGTCGGAGATGATTGCATTGCATACCAGTTCGGTCGATGTGGTCACACCTTCATCTGGCGTGATGAAGACAGACTCTACGACGGGTCCTGTGTTGGAGATGATGATGGTGTCTCCAACGGGGTCCCCTTCGTCTTCACCATCCGATGGGGTCACAAGGCANNCCACTTCATCACCCCCGACGTAGCCAGACTCAAGTGAGTTTCCGGTACCGGCCGGGACACCATTGATCGTCCATGCGATCGTCGACACATCGGCATCCCCATCGGGGTCAGAAAATCCGGTGTATGTACAGACCAGTGGGTCTGCGGCTGTGGCGGGGTCTGGCAAGATGTCTACGGCTTCAATGTCAGGAATCCCGTTCGGCACATCGACGGTGATCACGGCTTCATCGCTGCCTTCTTTGCCCGACGAATCCACTGCTGCCAGGGTGATCACATGTACGCCTGAATCCAGGTTCCCATACGATGAAAACAGACCGTCTGCATCCAGGGTGGTGTCGACGTCGATGTTGCCTTGCAGGCTGCTGGTCAATGAAACCGTGAGCTTGTCGAAGGTGTCTTCGAGATCGAAGATTCTGCCCTGAAATTCGATGGGAGTGTCTGTGAAGTATCGACCTTCTTCAAACGGATTGAGCAAGGTGACGTCAGGCGGTGTGGACGGCTGGATATCCACAGTGACGGAGTCATTCCCACTGGCCCCTTTCGGGTCGGAAGCTTCTACGAGAATACGGACGCTGCCTGTAGGAAGAGGGGTCACACATAGGGTGTAGCCATCGCTTTCCGGTGTCTGGTCTTCACAGACGAGATCTCCGTTCACATACCAATTGACCACGAGTGATTCGGCACTGTGGTTGGTGTCAGACACCTTTGCAAACAGGTTCGATGTGGCTTCTTCAGGAAGGGTATCGCCATCCGAATGCGAGTTGATGCTTGCAGTCGGCACTGCATTGACGGTTTTCAATGAGGCTTCGGAGCAGCCGGCCAGTATGGTCAATGACAGTCCAACGAACAACCGGCGATAAACGTTGCTGCTGGCTAGGGCAGACAAATCTTTGAAAGGCGCAGTTGGTTCAGTCCACTTCATTGCCTCGCCACAATACCAAAGAATCCCCGATGAGGGCTGGCTTTATTGTGTGTGCTTGAGTGAATGGGGGTGCCTTGTTTTGGTCGTGATTATTCGGTGTTCACTTTGCGGTGATCCAGCATCCACTT
>PALY01000117.1 GCA_002707085.1 Deltaproteobacteria bacterium | reverse complement strand
AAACCCATGGACGATGGTTCGATAGAAGATACCGATCAAAGTATCGATCCGACAAACGATACCGCCGAAAGCCAGGATACCGGTGAGCCGCCACCCCCTCCACCTGTCTTCTCTGTGAGCGTACAAGGCCCCGAAGTATGGGATCGTCGAATGACGGGGCCTTCACCCATGGCGATTTCGCAAGAAGGCGAAGGCATCCTTGCAGTCACCGTGATTGATTCAGAAGGCAACATCGTCAATACGCTGACCGAGGACGAAGAAGGGATCTTCATGTGGGAAGGCCTACATGAAGATGAAAGCGTTCTCCCTATTGGTCGGTACACAATCCGGGCCACACTGGAACATGAGGAAGGGTTCGAAGCGGACCAACACACCCTCCGCGTCATCCGAGTGGGGACACAAGAAGGCAAGTTTGGAGGCGCAGACCGCATTCCATTGACCTGGCACCGTCAGTCCGGACCCGGAACGTACTTCACTCCCGAACTTGACTGGCCTGATTTCAGTATCGTTTCCCTGGATGAGGGTGATGCAGCTCGACCCATTCCAGCCATATGGGAAAGCCTCGCCCAATACCCCACTCCCAGCATTGAAGGGAACAATGTTCCAGCGGCATACCCATGGTACGCCTACCCTACGCTTGAGTTGTCCATTGAAGGCAACACATCCGGACTGACCGTATCGGCGCAGATCGAAGGATGGACAACGGACACAGCCGAAGGGCTGCCCGGCGGATCCTTCGTCTTCACCAAAACTGAGCAATTGGCAGAAGGCCCCACCGTTGTCGAAGAAACTTTGGAGGTCATGTGGTTCGCTGGAGAAGAAATGTTGGGGATCCAGGAGATTCCAACGCGCCTGTACGCAACGCTAGACCACCCCGCTTGGCCTTCTGATTCCACCCGATATCAGCCATGGCTTGCGGTGATCGATCCAGCATTACGGTCCATCGATGGAGTGACCGCTGACGAATACTCCACCACCGATGCATTGGTAGAACACATCTACAGAGACCACGGCTTGGTGTACGACACCGACTCTGGCGCATCGTTTTACAGTTGGTACGACTCGTGGGGCTATGGGGACGCCCAGATCGATCTGACTTCATACCTGACACGGGCAAATGGATTGGTCATCAACTGTTCGGATGCGGCCGCCATTCTGGGCGCCTATTCCAACTCCTTGGGTGTCGATCTGGAATACGCCATCATTCGTGATGGATTCAGCTTGAATCAAATCAAGGGCATCGGAATCGATGAATTTTCTAACTGTCCATTTGGGCCTTCAGGTTGTGGATTCAGCTACCACGCGGTCACAACCTTAGACGATGCCGACACCATCCATGACGCCACTTTGGCACTCGACGGCGACGATGACCCAGGTTCATTGCCTTCTACGGAATTGCTGGTGCAGACCATTCCCGGTGAAGAATACATGGACCGACTCGTCATGTATGGATCCCCAAGGTATCGTCACATTCAAAAGGTGGAAATCCGGTGACCATTTTATTGTTGATATCAACCTTGTTCGCTCACGCTGGTGACCTTCACACCGGCATCCCAGTACGGGGTGTAGAAGGGCTGGGTGAACCCTCCTTTCAAACCACAGCTACGGGCTGGTCCGCGCCCGTTGAAGACGGTTTTATTCGGGTATTTGTTGGCAAAACCGAACAAGAAGCCATTGAATGGGTTGGGCGGATGCGGCAGTCTTTGGCCAGATACAAGCCACAGGCCAATCCAGAATATTTGTCCACATCGAATGCCCATGAAGCCTATGGCAATGGAATCAGTCTCATTATCTTCCGAGATGGCAATGTGAGTTGTATGGTTCGCCACAAGGAAGACGTACTCCCATGGGCCAAGTCACTTGAATCTGCAATTGTCGACAATGGCACCCCTTGGCCATCGCCCCCTCAACTCGAACGAGCGGGCGATGTCTGGGTTGTACAGGACAAACAGAACACAGCACACATTGCCTTTCAAGGCGGCAAGATGGCGCTCAGCCCCACGCTCTCCTTTCGAGAAAAGCCCGACACACTGATCCGTTGGGATGCCTGGGGACGGTCAGCAAAAGAAGTCATCGAATAGCAAAGGCAATTTGCGAACCGTTCGGATTCGTCAACAGCCCTAGTCAATCACCGTACCGTAATCACTGCGAACGGTATTACCGTCGGTTTCTCCATCCCATGCAGTCATTTCCACAAACACATTGTCGCCGACTTGAAGAAACTCAGAGGACAAGACCTCCTCAGTAGAAACCGGATCCCAGTTGAGGTACCACTGATATCGGTACCCTTCTGGATCTCCATCCTCATCGATCCATCCGGTCGACGCCGCCCGCACATCATCGCTTTGAGGAAGATCATTCCTTTCCAGTGAACACCCAATGACGTGCGGTGTCGTATTCAACACAATGGATGCTTCACTTCGCAAAGGCTCCAATTCCGCAACACCATCATCGGCGTAGACGAGGCATTCAATGGAATCACCTTTATTAAAGTAAGTCCCATCCAAGGTGCCTCGAACATCCAGTTCTACCCCATTGACTGCCCAAACTTGGAGTTGTTGAACCACATCGTTGTCTGCATCTACAGGTTCATCGTAAGTGCATTCAACGAGTGAAGCCTCATAAATGGCACTGGGTGTGATGGTGATCGATTCCACTGTTGGTCTGCTGTTTAGAACGGTCACTGACCGAGATGTAGAACCACCTTCCGCAATCCCGTCAAACGCCGTCACGATGGCCGTCCAACTTTCTCCTCGCCGCGTGAAGATGTGTTCCAGCGTCAGTGTATCGACACCATCCACAGTATCGCCGTCCACCTGCCATTCAACCAAGTACTCAATGGGGTCTCCATCCGCATCGGTTGACGGCGTAATGATGTCCACCACCAAATCATCCAAAGACGAAGGCATTTCCGGCCCAAGCGAAATCTCAGGCGTGGTCGGCAAATTATTGGGGATCACCGCCTTGCCTGTGTTCTGGGTGTCACAAGCAGAGACCAAACAGCACAACAACCAACCGCGCATCCTTACCCCTGCTCGCAAATATATTGGATGACATCCTTCATCTGTTGGACACCTGCTGCCCCGGACTGTTCACGGGCAGCTTCCAGTCGTTTTGTCACAACATCTACTGCGTGAAAAGGAGATGGAGAATCCCAAATAAAATCAACCAATGCTTGCGCATGACTCTGGCCGCTGGCCACCTCTGCTACGGTCAAATCAGACATTGGACTCCCTGTGAAAACGGTCGCAACCGAACTCCAGTTGACTCACTCAATTGGGTGCCATCTGCTAATTCATCTTCATCCACTGCAGCCATTAAATCAGGATCGAAGTCACCATGAAAGCGCGACATCTGGACAAACATGTTTTTAGGNAAATGAAGTTTGCGCACTCGCCGACCACAAGCACCAGCTATCAAATCCACGATTGAATCAAATGTCAGCGCCTGTTCACCCCCAGCATCAAAAGCACAATTGGGCAATGGTTTACGTAAAAGGGCCAAAATAGCGTCGGAAAAGTCATCCACATGAATGGGTTGACGGCGATACTGACCATCCCCAATCACAGGCACAACCGGAAAACGGCGAACCAGATCAACCAAGGTATGAAAGCTTTCTTGATGCCCCGGCGTGTGATTGACCAGCCGGCGCCCATATGGCGCACTGGGCCGTACAGCGACCCACGGCAACCCACTCTCCGCGAGACGACGTTCATCTTCTCTTCGAATTTGGGCATACGGCGTGTCTTGATTCCAATGGACGACTGTAGAAGACGCATACACCACAGGACAATCCAAGCCCAATACGGCGTCCATCATGAGCCGGTTTATCTCTGGGGCATCCGCTCCCTTCACTTTGGCCGCAATGTGTACGACCGCATCGAAACGCTGCGCGGCCAAACGACGCCTATCTCGCGCATGCCGCAAATCAGCCTTCCAGGGTGAAACCCCATTCAGCGCCAACGGAGTCGTATGGTGAATGGCGCTCACATCATGAAACTGCGCTGCACGCATACAAAAATGCGCCCCAACGAAACTTGAACCACCGGTAACAAGGATGTGCATATAGCGATGGTGCCACATTCCCCAGAATTGGTCCTCGCTTCCAGAAGTAATTTCAGGCATGATTGCTCTCATGTCCAGCCGCATCTTCCGCAATGACGTACTNAAGAATCAAGTTGCCATCGTTACAGGTGGNGGTTCCGGAATCGGTGCAGCCATCGCAAGAGAGCTTGGGCACCTGGGTGCCGAGGTGGTCATCGCCTCTCGAAAACCCGATAGAATCGAAGCTGCCGCTCAAGGCTTGAGCAAAGAGCTGGGTAGAACCGTCCACGGGATCGCAACGGATATCCGTGACCCTGATGCGATTCAAAACCTTGTGGACGAAACAATCAAAAGGTGTGGTCGTATCGACATCTTGGTGAACAATGGAGGTGGCCAATTCTTCAGCCCCGCTCAGTTCATCACCCCCAACGGATGGAATGCAGTGATTGCAACCAACCTGACAGGTACATGGAGCCTCACACAAGCCGTCGCCAACAAATGGATGCTCGAAAATGGTGGCGGAAAGATCATCAACATCACCATGAACACAGAACGTGGCTTTCCAGGAATGGCTCATTCTTGTGCAGCGCGAGCAGGTGTTGAAGGCCTGACCCGCACATTGGCCATTGAATGGGCGTTTGCTGACATCCAGGTGAACTGTCTTGCTCCCGGTGTCATCGCATCGTCTGGACTTCGGACGTACCCGGACGGGGTCAACGTGGTGAGCCAGGCACAAGAAGCCATTCCAGCAAAACGGCTGGGCACGTGCGAAGAGATCGCTTGGGCTGTTGCATGGCTGGCCAGCCCAGCCGGTTCCTATGTGACCGGTCAAACCCTAATTGTAGATGGTGGTCGCACCCTATGGGGAGACACTTGGCCCATCCCCAACCCCGAACCAATGCCCGAATGGACGATTCCAACCGAGCCGTGGGAACCCCAAGAGAACGAATAATGTCCATCTCGATTCATTACTGTCGCGTCTGAAACTATCTCCCATGGGCTGCCCGGGTGGCAGAAGCCCTAAAGGAAGAACTGAACGTCAATGTCGCGCTCATCAGTGGTAAGCGTGGGGAATTCACCGTCCGTGTCGGCCCAGCGATAGTGATCGATAAAACGGACGATGATTTCCCATCGCCCACCGACTGTGTCGAAGCTGTCCGCAATCACCTNGACAGCTGAGCTTTTACTAAAGAATTAGCGCTGCCACTGCAGTGGCATCATCTGCGCCCTGATTCCGTGCAACCACCGCCAACAGGCTCTCTGTACAAGCAGCGGGATCACCATGGGCAGACGCCCAACATTGACCCATCACATCCGTAGCCACNTGATTGGTGACGCCATCTGTTAGCAGAATCAGCGCATCACCGGCTTCGATCGGATGTTCACCAACAGAAATGACATCAGAAACCGCAGCACCCATACCCAAATAGTGGTCGAGCTTTCTACCGCGCTCTTCCTCCCCTTGAGTCAAGCAAACGACTTCACCATCTCGAACACGAAAAATATGGGAGTCCCCAACCTGAAAAACCCACACCTTATCTCCGGTCACCCATGCAGCAGCAAGTGTACAAGCAGCCTTTCCAGCGCGCTCTCCTCGTATCTCCCAATCAATCTCAGAGATCAGTTGAACCATAGACTCGGGACTGCCTTCCCCATCACCATCAAAGAACTCACTGAGTCGACTAATGGTCAACTGGCTGGCCCAATGGCCTTCGGCAACCGTGCTGACACCATCGCTGACTGCATACACCGCACCTCGGTCTGTCGTTCCCCGTGTGCGACTGGGATGATCCAATAAAATAAATGCGTCCTCATTACGGACATGATCATCGCCGCGCCGACTGGCACCCCAACCGCGGGTATTTGGTATCCATGGCATCACCCGGGCAGCCTACCTGAATCGACTTGAGGGTGAAACCATACAACTCTCCTGCATCGACTAGGTGACGTTCGTTATTCTCGGATGCCCGCTGACCCATCGCGCGATAGCGGTGGATTCCTGAACGGAGATATTCATGGACCTACTGAAACTGCTTGAAGAAGAAAAGGTCAAAGAGTTCAACGCTGCGCGGGGCATGGGGATGCGAATCGATCTCTTTGCTGCGGATCTCGCGGACAAGAACTTGGCCGGTGTAAACCTAACTGGAGTCAATCTCCAAAAAGCAGACCTTTCAGGCACGAACCTGACTGGGGCCGACATCACCCAAACGGACTTTTCGGGAGCAGACCTCACTGGAGCCATTTTGAAAGAAGTGTCCGGTATGCGGTCACGGTGGCGCGATGCGTACTTGGGCGAAGCGGATCTGTCGGACGCTGATTTGGCGGGTGCCGACATGACGGATGCCGATGTTTCAGACGGTACAATGGCACGAGCCATGCTCACTGGCGCAAAATTGAAGCGCGCGATTTTGGTCAAAACGGATCTCTCTGCCGCCGATCTGGCTGAAGCTCGAATCTCCGATGCTGACTTGAAGCACGCAAATTTCAAAGGCGCTCAGTTGAGAGAAGCCAACCTTTCTCGCTCAGATCTTAGTCACACACAACTTTCAGCCTCTGACCTCACGCGAGCCAAACTTGCTGGCGCAACCCTTGAGGCCACCGATCTCTCCAACGCATGTCTGAATTCAGCGGATCTGACCGCTGCTGTATTGACCAAGACTGTCATCAGTGGCGCAGACTTCACACGCGCAGACTTCACCGATGCAGAAATTTCTGATGTGGACCTCGCCAACGCGACCATGACAGATGCTCAAATCGATGGCAAGCTTGCCGGCTCAGCGGTTGAAGATGCTGGAATTGCAGCGGTTCAAGTAGAAGACCCAAAACTCGCCACCAATGGCAACCGAATCGCCTTCATCTGGGAAAACCCAGATAGCCAGGGGCGTCCAAGCATCCGCATCGCCAATGGGACTGGTGGCAGCAAATGGAATGGAAAACTTGGCCTGCTTCCCGTTCCCGCAGACCTGGTGGTATCGAGCAGCTTTGTACCCTTCGAAGATGGCTTTATGGCTGTCACGCTTCTGGACCGTCCTGGTGGAGCCATTGTCAACTTCACTCCAGTGGCCAAGAATGGGAAAATTGGGGAGTCCAGATCGGTCAAGCTTGGCTACACACCCGTTGTACGTCCAGAGGTGCGCTCCGAAGACGGGAACATCTTCCTGTACGGCATTTCTCGACACGGCCCCACGGTTCGCGTGGACCAGCTGACCGATGAGGGTCTCCAACCCGTATTTGGAAAGTCGATGCCCACTGCTCGTGGCTTCGTCGCAGGCGCCCGCCCCCACGTTCTCAGTAAGGGCGGCGTATTGGTTCCGGTCTCCACCAAATCGATGGGCGAACCCATGCGGGTACCATCGTCATTTCCCGGACGCGCTCAAATGGCAGCACCGGTAACTGGCGGCCTCGCATTGGCTTGGATTCCCAGCTCCGGAAAAGGGTTTCGGTTTTGCATTGCCCGCCCAGGCACCGCACCCGAAGAGACAGTGATTCTACCCAAGCAAGAAATTGGCACATTGACCATGATGTCCAATGGTGATGAGGCATGGGTTGTCTTCACCCGACAAGCTCCTGAGCCTCGTGACCCCACGCAGGCGTGGGCAGTCTTGCTCCCCGATGGCACCCCCTTCCCTCTTTATGAGGGTGATGACGATGCGTCCTCCCTCCATTTCGCAGATGGGTGTCCTGGTGATTCTCCGACCATTGGTGTCACAACATTCGAAGGTAGCTTTGAAGTTTACGCTCTCGGAAAACGTGGAGCCAAACATAAGTTTCACATTGCCTAAACCAAACTGNCGAATATCAGTGTACGATGNCATCGCCGCTTAAAAGAGGACATCATGCAGGACATTCACCGTATTTTGGTACCCACCGACTTCTCAGAAGTCTCGCGAGCCGCACTCTCCATGGGAATGCAGCTCGCCAATGACTATGACGCAAAGCTTTATGTGTTGCATGTCGTCAAAGACATGGACCGTGAACTCAAAAAAAGGCTGGTTTCGGCACCCAATGACGATGTGATTGTCAATGCCATTCAAGATGGTGAGAAAAATATTCTCGCAGCAGTGGAACTGGAGCAGACNCGCGCCAAAGAAGCCGGCAAGTCTTTAAAGAGTGTTCCACTCAAAATGCTTGTCACAGGTGGTGATTGGCTTGAGGTCACTCTGCAATTGATTGATGAACACGAGTTGGACCTCATCGTTACCGGAACGCATGGCGGATCAGGAATTAAGAGTTTCTTTCTGGGAAGTATGTCAGAGCAATTGGTCCGCAGGGCCACATGTTCCGTCTATGTAGTCAAACCGCAAGGTTTCCCCTACTTAAGAGACTGAAGCTCCAACCGAATCGGCGCGCCCAACTGGGTCAAACCATCGATCCCCGTCAGTTCAAAATCATGGCCTGCGTATCGTTTCATGATGGCCTGCTGACGCTGCTGTACTGGAAATGCAGCAAGCCACTGGCGCAGTTCAACCGCGTATACACCGGACAATTTCACCGTTGTTTTTCCATCGATTGTTTGAATGGACCGTTCACTCTCTGGACGAGAAGGTAGCTGATCAAGATCATGAGCCAGCACCTGACCACCCCACAATTCTGGAGAAATCTCTCCAACCGCACAAACCGCACACGAGGGGTCCATCCAAATCGCATCTGCCCCAGACCCCACGCGGACCACTGCACCTGTGTAGCCAACTGGCGCCCCNGCTTCTGCCAANCCACTGGATTGGGGTCGAACCGGGTAGGCGGTTGCTTCAAGCCGTAGTTGTTGTAGGTACCGTACCAAGAGCAGCGCTTGTTCCCAATCTGTCCCCCATCTTGAACGGCGAACCTTCATGAGTGGCCGTGGATGAAGCGAATGCGTACCGGGAAGTTCACCATTGACGGTCTGCTGATGGACAATCTGCAAAACCTCTGGAAGAGCCGACATGTCCGCTCGACGGTCTTTAAATTGAAGCCCTATTCCAGGCTCAGGAATGCTCACGGCATTGGCATCAAGGGCCATCTGATCAATCACAGTATTGGACACCAAAACGCCATTCATCCGAGTGACTCGGTAAGAAAAAGTACCTGGCCCACGAAACAGCAGACCGTCATCCTCTGATTCAGGGTTCATCCCCAAAATAGAAAATTCGGCTCCTGCCAGATGCAACCGCCCCGCACCCGGCACGTCCACCTCACCGGCGGAACTGGCACCCTCTTGTGTCCAAGAAATCACCAATGGATCGGTGGATGATTGCTTGAGTTCAAACAAACATCCGTATGCATTGCGATCTACCTTTGCGTGTACCCTCTCTCCCTCAAAATGACATTGCAGCCCTGTGGCGTTTGATGGTGCAAACCACGCCCATACTCCTGGCCCCTCCAGCGTCTCCCATTTCAATGAATGAATAGAACTCACTGTCCCATAGGGTCCAAACCGAGGGTCATCATCCGTATGCAACTGCACCGAGGTGACATCCGCATCGGGAAGTGACCTTGTCTGAGGGTTGAACCAAAGGGGATTGCTTTCGACGGGCTTTGACGACAATCTCGCTCGCGACCAGTCCCCATTCCTCAGTTCGGGTAAATAGAGAATCCATTCGCCATTTTCATGTCGCACACGCTGTAAATTGAATCGCTTTTGGGTCGCATCTGACTGTTCAATGAGTACCCGCAATTTTATCGGTTCGATCGCCATGACTGAACCCAAAACCAGCCTACGGCAAGATGCATCACCATCGGCAACTGTCATTTCCCACTCGCGCCTATCTCTTTTCCCATTGGTGGATGCAGTTTCCACTACATCACACTCGGCCCAGGCCATACCAATCAGAAGAGAAAAGAACACCATCAGCGCACCGCAGTGAAGAAATTACCCATTATCTTCTGGGCAAGTCCGGTCGAATCCCTCGCTTCTTGGAGTTTGGATTTCAGGTCAAACCCCAAGTCGGGGCGACCACCAATTCGAATAGCAAGCAGTCGTTCAGCCTCCGATTGATCCATTTCTGCATGGAACTGCACGCCCCATATCGGTCGGCCTTCAACGCGATATGACTGAACCTTGCACCTTGAAGACCGAGCAAGCACCACCATTCCTGGCTGCGCAACCACTTCATCAAAGTGGGACTCAAATGTATTGAACCCACCTTCAAGGGTTTCAAAAATGGATTCGGAATGCATCACTTCAATATCAGTCCAACCCAACTCTGGAGTTTTGGATTTTTGGACAGCATTTGGGCCGAACAGCGCATACGCGATCATTTGGTGTCCAAAACAAATTCCAAATATGGGTAGGTTCTGGTCGCTGGCTTCCCGAAGGACAGCTGCCATAGGTGACATCCAAGGTTCTGGAGCCGTCACACATGCAGCCGAGCCTGTGATCATAATCGCCGCAAATTCGGATAGATCTTTGGGTCGTGGCTCCTCAATCGCTCGCCACACAGAAATTGGCTGTCCAGGCAACAGTCGTCGGTAGTTTTCGGCACCATCTCCTTCGACATAGCAATCGACAATCAATACTGGTTTCATTGCGCCCCCACTTCAAACCAAACTCTACCGCAATCTGCCGTGCCACTCCTAGTCTGGCGCGCTAATCCTTCACCCATGGAAAGAGCAAGCACAGCACCCAGCGGCTTTCGGTCGGTACCCCGAACCGGAGTCATCTTCGTAATGACAGAGGCAGCCAAACGGGGCTACCGCCCAGGCAGTGAAAACTGGGCCAACTTAGGCCAAGGCGCGCCCGAAGTTGGAGACATCCCAAATGCACCGGACCGAATTGGAAGCATTCAGCTTTCGGAGGAAGACCACGAGTATGCCCCTGTGGATGGCCTACCCGAGCTACGTGATGCAGTCGCAGCGCTATACAACCAGTGATATCGCCAAGGACGGATCAGCCAATACACCCGTGACAACGTTGCCATTTGTGCAGGAGGACGACTCGCCCTGACCCGAGCAGTCTCCACCCTCGGACGAACCCACCTTGGCCACTTCCTTCCAGACTACACCGCATATGAAGAGTTGTTGGACGCATTTGGGACCTTTGTACCCATTCCCATTCTGCTTGATCCAAGCAAAGGCTACAATTTCGACAACGAAGCATTGAATCGAGAGATATTTGGGCGCGGTTTGTCCGCTGTGTTGCTCTCCAATCCGTGCAACCCAACAGGGAAACACCTTCGAGGCCCTGAGCTACAGTCTTGGGTACAAACAGCAAAAGAAACGGGCTGCACTTTCATCTTTGACGAGTTTTATAGCCACTATGTATATGGGCATGATTCTCTGACGGTTTCGGCCGCTTCCCATGTAGACGATGTGGATACCGATCCCGTGGTCATCATGGATGGCCTAACCAAGAATTGGCGATATCCCGGCTGGCGTATTTGCTGGACTGTAGCGCCCCGTCCAATCATCAACGCAATCGCATCCGCAGGTAGCTTCCTCGATGGAGGTTGTTCTCGGCCCATGCAACGCGCCGCCTTGCAGGTCGTAAATACGGAACATGCCGACTTG
>PALY01000116.1 GCA_002707085.1 Deltaproteobacteria bacterium | reverse complement strand
CCCGGACGAGCCTTGTCCCGATGGTGTCGTGTGCATCTCTGAATTTCCGTACACTCATCGCGACAGCACTTCAGGCGCATCTTCTGACCGTTACGATGGATACTCCTGCGCCCCAGGTACCGATGAGTCAGGGCCAGAAGTTGTCTATAGACTCACGATACCTGACGATGGTTTCTTGGCGCTTGACCTCATTGATATGGAGTCGGGGGCGGACATCGATATCCATTTGTTATCGAGCGATGATGCGGACGATTGCATTTCTCGTGGCCATTGGTCCGCGGGCGCATATGTGCCGGCCGGTCATTACTGGGCGGTGGCAGACACTTGGGTCAATTCAAGTGGGGTTGCCCAAGATGGTGATTACACCCTGCAGGTAGGCCTCACTACAGTCGATGATTTGGCAGATATGGGTATGGATGAAGAGGTTGCAGAAGACGCGCTCTTCGCATTTGATATGGCGTGGGATGGCGCCGATACGGACAACTTTTTTTACACAGTGACCGACTTTTCACTCCATTCCGGTGACCGGCGAATGTGGATTCTTGATCTTGCCGATGGTGCGTTGCTTTGGAATTTGCACGTGACCCATGGGGAGGGAACCAGCGGATCGAACCCAGCCTATGCAGAAGACTTTTCCAACATTCACGACAGCCACCAATCAAGCTTGGGTGTCATGCGCTCTGGAGAGATTTACAACTCCTCTACGGTTGGTCGTGCAATGCGCATTGACGGGCTTGAGAGTACTTGGAATAGCGAAGTGCGCGCCCGTGGCATCGTGATGCATGGCGCAACATACGCCAGGCCCTCGATTGTGGCGGAGTATGGCCGGCTTGGCGAAAGCTGGGGCTGTCCCGCCATCGATGATCGGGAAAACGATGATGTGATTGATACCCTCACAGGTGGGTCGCTACTGCTATTCTGGTATCCAGATGGTGATTGGTCAGAACGTTCGACGTATCTTCGCTGAACTTCCCTTTGTCGGGGGAGTCGTCGCGGCGTGTGTCGGCCTGTGGTGGCATGGTCGGGCATTTGTCCCCATGAAGTGGCCAGCAGGCTTTGATTGGGAACGGTATGTTCGTGAAACCTGGGCTTACTTAAATCCGGGAACCATGAACAGCACATGGCTGGAGCCGTTGTATCCGTGGGTGTTCGGTAATCTGGGTCCAGAGCTTGGTTGGGCTTGGGCGGGTGCGTTGATATCTTCGGTCAGCATGGTGCTGTTGGTGGTGGGGGCTGGCTTGCTCGGGCGTGTGCTGGGTGGACCATGGTGTGGCGCTGTGGCGGCCATTGCGATCCCACTTACGCCACAGTTGGCGCACGCCAGTCGTTGGGTCAACATGTACCCGATGCTCAGTGGTCTTACGGCGATTGGCCTGGCCGCTACAGCAGCGTTTGCTCGCTGGTCACGTTGGTACTGGGCGTGTTTGGGTGGGGTTGGGATCGGACTCGCTTGGGCTGTGGATTCTCGAACCATCACGCTTTTGCCGGGGATGGTTCTGTTGGCCGGTCTTGGCTCTTGGGGGGTTCAGCCCGTTTGGCGGCGGTTGCTTTTGTTTGGGCTGTTTTTAGCGGGTCTTATGGTGGGGCCGTACACCCAAAACACTTTGCGGGTTGTCCCTCGTGAATCCACCACGGAAGTCGCGGAAATTCTGAGGGGCATAGAGCTGTCGAAGATCCGCCAGGGGCCGGATGGAGCGCTCAAAGCGGCATGTGAGGGAGAACCTTCCACTGTGATCAGTCCGTATGGGCTGACGCGTCCGTGTGCAGCAGCCTTACAGGCGGACAATGAACCGCGGATTGATGCTGGCCTACCGGTTGGGTTGGCCTGGAGTCTCTGGCTCCTACCATTTGCTTTTTTACCAAGCTGTACTGGACGGCGGCGGTCTCTGATAGCCTTTTTGGCGCTGGTTCCTCCGCTTGCCATGACGTGGGCGATGTCTCGATGGATCATCGTGACGCCGCGATACATGATGCAGATTGCCGCACCCGCAGCCGTGATTGCGCCTTTGGCGATGATTCGAATTTGGACGACTGTGGTTCGTTCCAAAGGGTGGCGTCAGCTTGCACCACTGGGCGCACTGGGGGTTGGTGTTTGGCTATTTTACGGTGGTCCAGGACATACGAACGCCGGTCCGTTGGAGTCTTCTTCGACCTACAAGATGATGTCTCCAATTGTCACGTTTATTGAAGAAGAGATGGGACCCAATGACACCTTTTTGGATTGTTCCGAGAGTCACATTGAAGTGTCGATCTTGCCCAAGATGCTCCATGCTCCTCCCAGTAACTATGAGGGTCATGATTGGGACAGGTGTGCCAGTTGGATCAGCAAGCCGGATGGAAGTGGCACGGCATACATGGTGTTGGGAAATCGCACGCGGATAGACGGCCTTCGGGGGCCATATCTTCCGCCCCCTTGGCTCTTGGCTTTGCGTACGGAAGGTCAGGGGCAGTCCATATCGCTGTGGAAAATGGAACGTTAGTCTCGCACTCGAAGGTCAAGGAAGCCTTTTGCTTTTGGTATCCAGTCGGCTGCGGTTCCTCCCGCATTGAGGTGTCGAACCGCTTCATCGGCAATGTATACGCATTGGTCAATATTGCAGTGAAGGAAAAGGCCTTGCCGCCCGATGGGGAGGATCTGTCCCATTGATGCAACTTGGCGGAGAGCTTCGGACCAATACTGAGTCCAGTTTCTCTTGTACATGGGGTATACCCGCGGCACAAAGGTCTGCTTCATTTCGCCAATGTCCACGGTGGATGGAATGATTCCGGCGTGGACCAGTTGTGCCTGTATTTTCAGTATGTCTTCTGAAAAGTCGTGGTCATTACCCCACCGTCCTTCGGGAATCTCCAAACATAGAACATCACACTCATCATCACTGAGTTCATCTGAAAAGCGAGCGGGTTGCGATACGCGGCCAAACCAGAAGTCCCGTTCGGGCAGATAAAAAGTGTCCGTTTGTCCCACGCTGCCTTTGGGAAGGGCGATGTGGAGTAGGTACAGGCCTCGATGCTTCAGGTTTGGTTGGTCGACCAAGTCCGAGAGGTGGCCGCTGTACAAAACGGGACCCTTCCATGCCTGTACTTCTTTTGTTCCAATGGGTGAGTCGTAGTGAATGGGTACACCGGCAAGTTTGAGGCCGGTTTGGAAAAACTCGATCAACTCGACCATTCCCCCACGCGGATACAAAAACACCCGGTCTGGGACGGGTCCGGACTTAAGCGCCTTGCTCAGTGTGGTGAGGGGCGAAGCGGTTGAGATTCTGGCTTTCGCAACGGTTTGCGAGATTTCATTTGGGTGAAGGCCCCAGACTTTCTCTACATATGGCGCGTAAAATTGCGTGTATGCGCGTCGCCCAACCCGGCCGGTCACAAAGGCTTCGAAACCGACATCGTCATCGATGGTCTTCCGGTCTTCTTCCCACCGTTTGAACCCAGCCAATGCACCGGGTCGAGTCAAAAAATTGAGGCCCATATGGGCGGCGGTCCGGGCGCCCAAGCCTTTTAGGAAGTCTCCCACTTGGGGAGGGTAGGCCATTTGGCGCCCACCCAAGACCAATCGGCCTCGGCGTGGTTGTTCTACCCAGCCCGCATCACTGGTGAGTTCTCTCAACAAAGGATGAGATTCTGGATGAATGCGGTGGGAACCCCTATCGCAGGGAAGTCCTCGAAATTGTACGGGTTCAAGTAGGCCGCCCGCTGTCGGTGCTGCGTCGTGTACTTCTACGGGGTAGCCATCGCGAGCCAGTAGCCAAGCTGCAGACAGTCCAGTAATGCCGGCACCGGCAACAAGGACTGTGGGTTTTTGGGGTGAGTTGGCTGGCATATGGCCTACTCTAATCTACACGCTCGATAATGGTTCGGAAGTCATCGGATTGAATGTACAGTTCATGCCATAAAACGGTGCTGATTATTCCCCAGAGCGCCCGGCCGTGATCAACGTTCATGTCCAGGTGGTCGGAAAGCAGCCGTTGGACTGCATCGGATTTATACAAGCCAGTCGCTTGTAGGCGTTGGGTCGTGAGTACAGATTCGGTGTAGTCCCGAAGCTTTCCACGCATCCAAGATGAATAGGGCATTTCGAGTCCCATCTTCTTTCTTTTGGTGATGATTGGGGGGAGCAGGTCTTGAAATGCTTGACGAAGGATTGCTTTGGGTTTCAGGCCATCCATCAATAATGATGGCGGTACTGTGGCCAGAAAACGGACAAGCTCGGTGTCGCAGAATGGTACTCGTGCTTCTATGGAATGTGCCATGGTCATGCGGTCGTTCTTGACCATCAGATCGTCGGGCAGGTGAAAGGTACGGTCGATGTGAAGAAGTCGGGCAAGCTCATGAGGGCTGTCGCAGTCCGCCCAGGCATCTTGAAACAAAGTGTGCGAAGGCGGGAAGTTGGCGAACAGATCCGGGTCTTTCCATAGCGATGTTTTTGTCGCTTCCGAGAGAACTTCTCGCCATGCATAATGGGCGTGAGCGACGTCGAATTCAGCACCGTGTACAAACCGTTTGGCTTTGAATTCAAAACTCAGCTTTTGGTGGCTCACTGGCAGTAGTTTTGTGATTGGGGCCACAAGACCCCGTCGGATCCATCCGGGGGTGCGTCGGTACCAGTTTCGGGCAACACTGGCTGCGTGTGTGTCATAGCCGGAGAACATTTCATCTCCGCCTTCGCCAGAAAGAAGAACAGTGACATGATCTTTGGCGTATTGGGCCAGCATGTAGGTGGGGATCGCTGAACCGTCCGCATAGGGCTCGTCAATGTGGACCAAATGTCGGGTCATCAGAGATTGGACGTCTTCTGCCGTGACTTCAATCTTGTGGTGTCTGGTACCCACATGTGTTGCCATGGTTTGAGCGTGATCGGATTCGTTGAATGAGTCATCCGAAAAGCCAATGGCGAAGGTATCAAAGTCAGCGTGTCCTTTTTGCTGTGCAGTCAAAGCCACCAATGTACTGGAGTCGATACCGCCAGAGAGCATGACACCAAGAGGCACATCGGAGACCAGCTGTCTATCGACCGCTGCAGTGAGTAGCCGCCTTGATTCGGCCACTGCAGTTGCACGATCAATGGATGGGTCAACTGTCCAGTCTGTTTGGAAGAACGGGTCCTGTTCAATGTGTCCGCTGGTGCTGTTCACCGTCCACATATGTCCCGGTCGGATCTCATGAATNCCTTCAAAGGCTGTCATGGCGCCTGGGATGTAATCAAAAGACAGAAAGTGGTGCATGGCTTTCAAAGACGGTTTTCGTTTGAAGCCAGGGGCAAGCAGAAGGGGCTTTATTTCACTTGCGAACCAGAGTGCCCCATCGTGGACCATGGCGAATAATGGTTTTACGCCGAATGGGTCACGGGCAAGATGCAGTGTGGACGTTTGCTTGTTCCAGACCGCAAATGCATACATCCCATCAATCTCTTTCAGGGCTGTGTGGATGCCATATTGTTCAATCAGATGGAGCAGTACTTCGGTATCCGTCTGAGACCGCAGGATGGAGTTAAATCCATGGGTCTTTGCCAAGGCGCGGAAGTTGTAAATCTCTCCATTGGTGACCAGTTGAATGGGACCCACAGACATCGGTTGATGACCCGCAGGCGATGTGTCGATGATGCTCAAGCGCCTGTGCGCCAATCCACATCGGCCGTCATCTACGACATCGGCATTGTCGGGGCCTCGGTGTTGGAGCAACGCAGACATGGGGCCGAGATGCTCGCCCAAGGGCGCCTGTTGTTCATCGCCCAACCGGACATAGCCTACGAATCCGCACACGCTGGAGATTGTATCTGACCTGCTCAGTTGGCGCCTGTGTCTTCTCCTCTGAAGCATGAGGTTGACGGTAGAGCGTATTTTTTTGTTGTGTTTTTGAGTGTATTGCTGTGGTGCGCGCGGCTGGACTCAACGGCAGTACCCTTCAATCTTCACGGCTTGGGAGGCCTCGGACGGCTTGCCGGTGGGTAAACTGAGCCGCCCTCTTTGAAGAAGTGGTGGCATAAAACAATACCGTCACTTGGCGAGACAGGCGGTTTAGGAATGCATCCAGCGTATCGTGGGCTTCTTGTCCGCTGACTGGAAATGGAAGTGGAAAGTCAGGCGGCGGTACAGAGGCGTGTTGGAGTCGTTCGTGACCGTCGACGATACCAAATTGTCTTTGCAGGCTGTTCGCCTGCATCTTGGCCATGGGGGAGTCGATTTCGCACAGCGCTGTCGCTGCCGATAAAATGAGTCCCCGTACGATGGCCAAGCGTTGATAACCATCGAAGAGTGTGTGCGGCGTCAGCTTCAATCCGCCAAAAACGATGGCCTTTTTGGGGTGGGGCTTATGAAGCACGGTTCCCAAATGGAGGGTTTCATTGTCGGAAAGTTTGGAGAGGTCGGAAATGAATTCGTCGACCTGCTTGTTTTTCCACCGCCATCCTGTGTGGTCTGCGACTGGATTGAAGAACCGTCCTCTGAACAGTTCGCTCATACTCAGCACTTCCGCACGTTCACTCATCGATGGAATCCTTCTCCGGGAGTGGTTCTGCAGGAACCGGTGTAATGAGTGTAACGAGAGCATCGACCTCTGGCTGCAGTTCAGCGAGTTCTTTGCCCAATTGGGATTCACAACGCGATTTGGTGTGAAGATCTTGGTCTAGTGATGCCAGGGAAAGGAGCGGGACTGCGATGGTTTGGTCGCATTGTTGTGGGGGTGGGGTCAAAATGCTTCGGGCGGTTTCAATGTCGCCGTTTTCCAAAAGCGCGTGAGCCCAAGCTCCACGAACTCCAGGTCCCCCGGCACACTGCTGTTTCCAAATGGTTGTGGCAACGTCCACAGCTGCAGCGCTTCCTTTGAATTGATGGACCACTCGAATCCATTCACCTGCAAAGTCACAGGTAGGCGGACTGCCAACGACAGCTTGTTCGAATAGCGGTAAGGACGCTTCGAATTGCTTGTCTTGTGCCAATTCGTGTGCCAACCAGGCCGCTGTGTATGGGGTGGGCGCGGCGCTGTGTGCAGAAGATGCGAGACTAAGATCGGTTTTCCAGTCCAAGACTCGAGTGTTGGAAACCCACATTAGCGGTAAAAAGAGCAGGAAAAATATGTCGGTTTTCCTGTTGTTGGGCAAGACAGCCGCCAAGGCAAATGCACAGCCAACCAATGGCATGATCAAGTATCTCTCACCGATCAAAAAACGGGATGCGATGGCGGGAATACATGGAAGGATTGCCACAAAAACAAACAGAATTCCGACACGAGCATATCGGCCACCCGCCCAGGCAAGAAAGACCAGCAAAAATAGTGCCGCAGCCGCAGCCGGTATCGGGGGTGACTGCAGATAGGCAATGTGGAGACTGTCGGTCAACGGCGTGGGCCAGAGGAGTTTTCCAAACAAGGTTGTGAGTACGGAGACGCGCTCTGACTGGAGGAGTTCAGCGCCATTCATTGTGGGACTGTGGAGGAGTCCAGGACCAAAGATCTCTCGAACAAAGAGGGCCGTTGTTCCTCCCAGTGCGATGGCCCCGTACCGGTACCAGCCGCGAGAGCCCAAAGACCTTGCCCAATCAATGAGAGGTAGAAGTACCAAGATGACAATGCCAGTCTCTTTTGAAAGACATGCAGCAGCGGCGAATACCGCGGCCAACACACACCTTTTGTGAGATGCCTTCGCTGGGATGGTAAGCCAAACGGCTGACAATCCCAGCGCAATCGCCATGCTGTCGTTTCGCGCGGAAATGAAACATGTGGCTTCAGAAACGAGAGGGTGGAATGCGTATAAACCCGCACCGATAAACGCTCTGGATGAACCAAACAGGGAGTGTAAAACTCCAAACAGAGCGGTCACNGAAACAATGTGCCAAAGCAGGGATTGCAGGTGATAGCCGCCAGCCCATTGACCCCAAAGCGTGTGGTCTAGCAGCAGGCTTAGGGTCATCAATGGCCGATAATACCCAGACTCATTTTCTTGAAAGTGCCAAAGGTCTTGTCCGAAAGCGCTGGCGATTGACTGTTGAGCGATGCCCGTCAATTCATTGGTGATCAACCCATGGTCATCGGAGACAAACCCGAGTTCGTATACTGGAAAGTAGACGAGTAATATGGCTGCGATGAGCAGAGCGATTCTTGGCATGGTGGTTGGTGCGTTCCCAGGCGTTCAGGCTTCCGTCAGTTGACCGGTTTAGTCATCAAAGTCTTGGGGTTCTGAAGTCTCATTGCTTGTATCGATATCGAGCAGGATGTCACCATCTTTGATTTCATCGATTCGTTGGATTCCTTTTTTATTCAACACCAGTCGGGACCGCATTGTCGTAGTTTCACCCGCATCTGAACCCAATTCGAAAATGATATTGACGTGGTAGACCCTCGCACATCGCGTTTCACACACCTCGCGAGTTCTGGGATGGACGTGACGGTAAACCTCCCAAGCATCGTTCATGCGAAACAACATGCTTTCAAGGTTGATGCGCATGATATCCGTGAGTCCCGATGCACCGGAAAACTGAGCAGCCAATGCTTCATGAGCGAGTTCGATATCTTTTTCGTAACGCCAGACATGTTCCGGCCGTCCTTTGATGGCCTGTCTGGATTCCAGATCGGAAAGACGGAGTGCTTGTATTTCTTTCGGTGTATCTTTCGGGTTCATCACACTGAAGGACTCTGTCGCTACCCCAATGGATGTTTCGGCGTCATCAGTGATCGTGATTTTATGATCGGGTAGGGATGTGGGCAGCAGTTTTTGAATGTGCCTTTTTCCTAGTTCTTTGATGCGGTCTTTCACGACATAGGCCATGACCATTGTGCTGACAAATGCCATGCTCAGCGACACGCCCCAGCGGCTTTGGATGGCCAAAATAGCCATGGTGGCGAAGAGCATGGCCAACGCTGCGGACACCATTGCAATGATGTCGTTTTGTAGTTTTCCAGCCTCGCTTCGTGACACGCGAAGGTAGAGTGCCGAGCCGATATAGCGCTTTAGGACTCGCCAACGATGCGGTAGATACTCGTTGGTTTTTTCATCGTTTAGGAACGTTTGAAAACCGCACTCTTTTCGATGCTCATATTGTTTAATTGCCAAGTCTTTCAACCGATCAAAACTGGCTTTACATTTCTCTTCATGGGGTTCAAATTCTGAAACCAGGCTGGTGAGCGCCTCTTCTGCGATGAGACTTGTGTACTCATTCACTCCGCGCCAGCAGTCCTGAATGTTGGATGGCAAATGATCGGCTTCGCACAGTACGCCCAGTTTTTGGATTCGTTTTAGGCTCGATTCGACTTCTGTAGCAAACTGATCAAGGGAAGCAGACACTTGATCAAAGTTGTCATTGTCGATTGCCTCGCTGATGGTCTTCTCTGTTTCGAGTCGCTTGTCCCGAATCGAACTCTTGAACACACATCCGAGGATTTTTAGGCTGTGTTCGGTGGCTTTCTCATCTCCATGCGTACCGTCTGTGAACTTCTTGATTTGGGACTTGAATTCCTCAGACCACGGTTTGATGTGTTTCTTCTTGCCTACATGGGCCAGGTCCAGTTGGGGGGCGCTCATGCGGATGAATGTAGATGTGTCCGAATAGAACCTGGATGCGGGGTAGTTGGTCGAGTTGAGTGCCAAAACTCTGGGTACGAAGACGTATATTCTGACGAAGTATTTGTGCTTCTTGATCTGCTCGGACAAGCTGTAGTTCAGCTTGATTTCAAGCTGTGTTTTACTTTGTCGACTTAGGCGCAGTTCAAGCAACAGCCTTCCTTGGGTACGTGTTGAGTGTGTTCGTGATTGTACCTTTTGTATGGTCTGTAACCAAGCCTGGAACAGACCAAACATAAGATTCAAGGTCGACTCTGTTCTCCGGGCGGACATTGCTGAAGTCGGTTTGATGAAGTGAGCGTTTTTGGTTGTGAGGTTTCCACTTTGGGTCCGACCGTTGTGATTCCTTCAGCAATGAGTGCGTAGTTTCATCAGTCATTGCGAATAAAATTGGAGTAATGTCGTCGTACTGCCTGACGTTGGAAGGGGTCACAACTCATGAAACTACAGTTTGTTCTACTTTTATGTTTGGCTATTTTTGTTCCAACTGCCCATGCGCAACAGAAGGCACGCGAGGTGACAAAGGGTGCGGACGATTGGTCATTTGATGTCCGCTGGAAGGATGCAAACGGTAAGAAGCGGAGAGTAGAGTTTGAACTTCCTACTACAGCGGTTGAGCATGATCTTGAGGTCCCACTTCAATTTCAAAAGCGGAAAGCGAATGTTCAGATCGCCAAAGCAATCAATGCGTATGGAAAGACGCTCAAAGGCGTCAAGCTTCAGGCCCAGGCGACCAGTGGCGGTGTTCGGATATCGGGGCAGGGCAGCCGGAAGAAATTGAAAAAGGCTGCGAAGGGCGCCAAAGATGTACAGAAGAAGGAACTTCGGAAGTACATGAAGAAGAATGGTTTCACAAAACTACGGGGCAAGATCATTCCCAATCATGCCCAGCATGCCTACAGGTATTCGGATGATGTTGAACCNCTCGCTACAGCGTTGGGTGCTGAACAATTGGGGCGTCGCCAGTTTGCGGTAAAGGCATTGTCTTTTGTACAGACGATTCCATATGAAAAAGGCAAAGGGGGTCGCGATAAAGGTTTTCGGCCGCCACTTTCCTTGTTGGCGAAGAACAAGGGTGATTGCGACTCCAAAGCGACGCTGTATTTGGCATTGCTGAAGGCGGCTCACCCATCTTTGGATACCTCGTTCATCTACATCAATGGTCATGCATTTGTTGGATTGGGACTCAAGCCAAAGAGTGGGGATATGACCTTTCAAGCGGATGGACGGAAATGGGTAATTGCTGANCCTGTAGGNCCAGCCTTGTATAAACTCGGGGATGCGGACAAGCAGAGCAAACGAAAAGCCCGGAGAGGCAAGATCGGTATTCGGCGCGTCAAAGACGACTGATATTTCTATCAAGACTGTTCTGCATTGAGCCGATGAGAGGGTTCGATACGGGAGAATGGTTTTGGAAGCGCTCAATGAACAAAGCCGAAAGTTGGCTTTGCAGATCATTCAAAATGAAGTTCGGTCAGACCGGATCGCGCTGTACAACCACAGTATGAACTTGGATCACACCCGAAAGGTGTGCTTCGTTCACAACCCCAAATGTATGGGTACCAGTTTGAAGGGCTGGCTGGGTTTGCCGGTCGATAATGCAGACCATCGATTTCCCACCTTGATGGTCAATAGACTGGTCTGGGAGTCCTACACAACCATTGCTGTGGTGAGACATCCCGTTTCTCGTTTTGTGTCCAGCTACCATTTCCATTGTAAGTCTGATTACGCAGGTGGCTATCTCGCGAAGTACCCAGAATTGAAAAGCTGGGACATGGATACCTATTTCCAAAACATGACGAATTTGGAACCCTATGCATTGGCTCCTCAGTGGAAGTACACCACCCATTTGCGGTCTGAACAGGGGCCGGACTTCCTCATTAAGATGGAAGAGGCCGAGCTACCGTTGAGACGTTTGGCGGAACGGTTGCGAATTCAGGCGCCATTGCCTGGTTTTAACCGGTCAAAGGGAAGCAAGACGCAGCCGCCTGAGTCACTGCTTTGCAAGCTACAGGACTATTATCAGCGCGATTTTGCACTGTTCGGCTACTAGACCAGCAACAAACCCTCAAGATCCCGATTCTCTGACCGAACCGGAGTCGAACGGATCCGCAGGCTGTGCACGGCCATAGAGAGGTTTGAACATGCGAAGTGTCGCCATCATCCCAGCCAGAGGGGGGTCTCAAGGTATCCCTCGAAAGAATGTTGCCATGCTGGATGGTAAGCCATTGATTGTTCATACGATTGATGCTGCTCGAGATGCCNCAGAAGTGGATTGGGTCGTGGTTTCTACCGATGATCCAGAGATTGCCCAGGTTGCGGCCCTTGCTGGCGCTCAAGTGGTGATTCGTCCCCAGTCTCTGGCGAGTGATCTGTCTACATCCGAGTCGGCTCTGCTCCATACCTTGGAACGTTTAGAAGAAGAACATGGGGTCTGCCCTGAACTGACCGTGTTTCTCCAATGTACTTCTCCGCTGACCACGGGTTTCGATATTGATGAGACGGTTCGCGCCCTCAAAAACGCAGGTGCCGATTCTGCCCTTGCAGTGGCACCCTGTCATCAGTTCTTGTGGCGTCAGGCAGAAAAGGGTCGTTGTACTGGTATCAATCATGATCACCGCATTCGTCAGCGGCGTCAGGACCGAGAGGCCGAGTATGTGGAAACTGGGGCTGTATACGTGATGAAGACCGAGGGGCTTAAAGCTTCAGGTCACCGATTTTTCGGTTCAATTGCAATGCATGTCATGCCACGTGAACGGGTTTGGGAGATTGATGAACCCACTGACCTGGTTGTAGCCCGAGCGTTGATCGAGGCGCGCAGAACAAATGACGTGGGTCACGTTTTACCCTTGCATCCCGATGCGTTGGTCTTGGATTTCGATGGTGTTTTTACCGACAATGCAGTGATTGTATTTCAGGATGGTACAGAGGCGGTTCGCTGCAGTCGATCTGATGGTGCGGGTCTGGCCCGATTAAAATCGGCGGGTTTGCCCATGCTGGTGCTTTCAGCCGAGGTGAACCCTGTGGTCAAAGCGCGCTGCGAAAAACTTCAAATCCCTTGTATTCATGGAGTCACGGATAAGAGACCTGTGTTGTTGCGTTGGTTGAAAAACCAAGGTTGCCGTCCAGAGAATACGATTTATATCGGCAATGATCTTGCGGACATTCCCTGCATGTTGGCAGTGGGGTGTGGCGTAGCTGTTGCTGATGCACAACCTGAGGTCCTTGACTCTGCGGACCTCATCCTTCGCTCTTCTGGTGGTCAAGGTGCCATTCGGGAGTTGGCGGATTTCATCATCGACACTGCCCGAGAGCAGATGGAGGCATCCAGATGATTACAATTGGAAATAAGAAAATTGGGCCGGGTCATCCGACCTATGTGATCGGAGAGATTGGCATCAACCACAACGGTTCTTTGGAAACCGCCAAGCGCATCATTGACGCTGCGGTGGTTGCTGGATGTGATGCAGTCAAGTTTCAGAAGCGGACTCCTGATCTGTGCGTCCCGTCTCATCAGCGCGAAATCATGCGTGAGACACCGTGGGGCTTGATGTCCTACATTGACTACAAACACCGCATTGAGTTCGGCGAGCATGAATACACAGAGATCGATCGGTATTGTTCGGAACGTGGAATTCACTGGTTTGCATCTTGTTGGGATATTCCTTCCTTGGAATTCATTGAGCAGTTTGAACCTGTGGCCCATAAGATTGCCAGTGCTTCGTTGACCGAGGATGGTTTGTTGGAGCGAATCAATGCCACAGGTCGTCCAGTGATTCTATCGACGGGTATGTCGACAATGGAAGAGATCCGGCATGCGATAGGATTGTTCGATCCAGCCAATTTGGCTGTCGCTCATGCGACCAGCGCATACCCATGCAAACCCGAACTGCTCAACCTACGGATGATTCCTACATTGTTGGATGAACTTGACGTACCCATTGGCTACTCCGGTCATGAGACAGGGCTTCAGACGACAGTGGCTGCGGTCGCGCTCGGCGCTTGCTTTGTGGAACGTCACATCACCTTGGACCGAGCCATGTGGGGGTCGGACCATGCCGCGAGTGTTGAACCTGGAGGTTTGAATCGTTTGGTCCGAGACATTCGTGTCATCGACCGGGCCATGGGTGATGGCATCAAGAAGGTTTATGACGAAGAGCTTCCAATCAAAAAGAAGCTGCGCAGATCCCCCAATGAACTGGTTTTACTCGCTGAATAATCAACGGTAATAACTATTGATTGTCGAACTCAGAGAGGGCATCCCCAAGGGATGCCCTTAGTTGTTCACCCTGTTCAATCACCACGGAGTAGAGGCTGCGTGCCGCTGCCAGAGACTGCTTCATGTTCTTGGCAGCTTGTCCCAGAGCGGATGCATTCCGGATCTCTTTTTGGTCCATCAGGCTCAATACCTTCAGGTTCTTCAATGAAATCTTCAAGGAGGATTCAGCCTGCTGCAATGCACCCAAATGAGAAGGGGAACGTTTTGATTTATCGATCAGGCGGACACAGGTGCGTGCCAGCTCAATGGAGCGGTCCAGGTCGCGGGCAATCGTTTTTGTACGGCTGCGCATGCGTTGATTTCTGGATTGTGTGGCCGCGTTAACGGTATGGGAGTCCAGTACATCTGTGATGCTTCGTTTAAGGATCGGCAGGGTAGGGAGAACGTCTGCGAGTGCCAGATGTTCCATACCGCCGATAAACGCGCCCCCTTCGGTACAGTTGATGATTCTTGTTTGGCCTTGGTGGTCTAAAGCTGTGTTTTCGAACCAGGTTCGGAAGGTTGCGAAATCGGTCGATGTTGGAACCGTGCCGCCGTAATAGCCGGGTACTTGTGTGCCGGTAAATCGCGGCGCTGATCCTTGGAGTCGATCGTGAAGCGTATTCGCGAGGTCCTCGCTGTAGCCCTGTAATTCCCAGACATTGGACTCTTTGTTGTGGATGGCTTTGGTAGAACCATCAGCACCTTGGGAGTGGTAGTACGCGCCGCCGGGAAACGACAGGTCTTGGCCCAATAGGATGATGGGGTCACATCCCCACAACAGACCCAGGCTCAGGGCGGAACAAGATACGGAGCCGCCAGAGGGGAGTTCTTTCGCATTGTCCTCTGTGCTGAACATCCAGTTGTCTGCCTCTAAGTTTCCGCTGTAGGAGAGCAGGCGAGGGAAGTTCAAATCAAACAGGTTGGGGCTGGCCGTAACCGCCAGAATCAATGCAGCGATTTGATCGGTTTGAATGCCGTTGAAGTGACAGCCCACATCTTGAGCTTCAAGTGCCATGGCCAGATCTGGCCATACCCCTGCATTTTGTAAAGAGGTCAAGGTTCGGTTGACGCCCAAGATGATTGCGCGCTGTTGTAGTTCAGCCACCAAATGAATGTTCTTTTGTAGTGATGGCCCTGCACCTACGATGACCAAGGGCATTCCTTTAAAAGCATCCTGCACATCCGTGACCATGGGGTTTTGTGCGATTCGCGGCATGTTTTGGACGCTATTTTTGGCCCACAGTGGTGCCAATTCGTCTTGGACAAGTCGGTTTGTTTCACCGCGCTCAATCAGTGATTTCAATAAAGCGGCAATATTGTCAGTAGTGGTTTTATCGAGACTGCACTTTGGTGTACGGACAGTCGCAAACTGACGAGGGCGTTGGCCCCCCAAAAGGTTGATTGTTCGAGTCAGATCTTGGCGCGTGCGAACCAAAATGGATCCTGTGGGGAATGGTTCCGGTTGCAATGGTGGTGGGTACATGGTGATCACCCGTTGAAGTCCCGCTTCAACGAATGGAGTGGCCAATGATCCGGATCCTTCTCCGACGATCAACAAGACATCATACGCCCGATCCCAGGTGTCAGGCAGCAGTTGTACAAGCTTCTGATTCGCAGCCGCTGTCGAGGTTGTTGTGGATGGGTGCATACCGAAAGAAAGTCCTCGACTCTCTATCGGACTACGAGGCTCCGACTAAACCCTGATTTTGGTTGATATCAGACCATAAATCCACGTGAAGATACAGGTTCATGGAGCGATCTGTAGATGGTCCGGGTTACACGCTCCGGCATGAGTGAGAAACCCCTCCGAGGCAAACAGTTGCGGTACCTCCGTGGACTGGCCCATTCGATGAAACCAGCGGTGATTATCGGTGTGAACCGAGTCCACGATGGCTTGGTGCAGCACGTGGATGCAGCTTTGGAACAACATGAGCTGCTAAAGGTCAGGTTGACGGATGCAGAGATGCAAGAGGCTATCGATGCTGGTGCGAAATTGGCCGAAACAACGGGTGCCGTAGTGGTGCAGAGGATCGGTCACACACTGGTACTTTATCGCCGCCGCCGCAAAGGGAAGCCCACCATTCGTATCCCTAAATAGGGTGGTTTCGGCAGTTTGTTCTATTTGCGCCCATGGTCATGAGGTGGCGGGCTTTGTCTGCTCCAGCGTCCAAGGTGTGTGAAATACCGTAGATCCAAACACAAACGCCGAACCAAGATCATTCTTGGTTCGGCCCTTGGGTTGATTCAAGCCCACCCCAGGGGAGTGGACCGATTCACAAAAGCAATGGCTTAGTAGTCGCGCCGCCCGCCGCCCCCATATCCGCCGCCGCCGCCGCCGCCGTAGCCGCCACCGCCGCCGCGACCACCGCCGCCGCCGCGAGGCTTGCGA
>PALY01000115.1 GCA_002707085.1 Deltaproteobacteria bacterium | reverse complement strand
CTCTGCGTCTGCGTCTGCGTCTGCGTCTGCGTCTGCGTCTGCATCGGCATCGGCATCGGCATCGGCGTCTGCATCGGCATCGGCATCGGCATCGGCGTCTGCATCGGCATCGGCGTCGGCATCGGCGTCAGAAACTGTCCCGGTGTCATCGTCTTTGTCAGAACAGCCTGCGAACAGCAGTGCGGTCAGAATCATCCAGCCTGAAGGTCTCATAGGTGGTCTCCCTTCCCAATAGGGTAGCATGCGGCTCGATCCCTTGTTGTCGAGCCTTTTTCAGGTGCATGCGACGATTTCATATTCGACTACACCCCGCGGCGTATCGACCTCAAAGGACTCACCAACTTCGATGTCAACCATCCCTCTTCCCATGGGAGAAGTCGGGGAAACTACGAGTACCGGTATTCCTTGGACGATGACCTTCCCACCACCCGCGGGTGCCAAAAATAGCCATTCTTGGTCCTCGTTCTCAATTAGAACCAAGGCCCCAATACGAATTTCAGACGCCGTTTGGTTGGGTGAAAACCGCTCGTACCAGGACTTTAATTCTCGTAGATTTAGGATTCTTTGGGCCTGTCCACGTGCGAGATAGCTCGCTTCGGTGGCGCGAGTGTCGTATTTACCTTCGGCTTTCGTATCGCTATGTGTAGCCTCATCTTGCGCATTTTTCGCCATGCGTTCTGCAGCATCCAATTCGCTGCATATGGCGGCCATTATGGCAGAAATAACTTCGGATTTTTGGGGTGTTTGGACGTTCATTTGAATGTGTCGATCGTGCGCCATCTGCAGGTCAGGAGTGTGGTTTCTCTGGTGAACCTTGGTTGCTTCTGTTAGCCAGCGGCCTACCGCCTACTTTATTTCCATTTTTGGGGGGGCGTTTATGAGTGTAAACCGAATGAGCCTGAATGACGGCTCGATCATGCCCAAGCAGTGTATTGAAACACTGGCGCAATTCAATGACCGATCGTGTTTGCGACGGTACAATTCCGCTGGCGAATGTCCTGACATCGTCAATGCGATTTGTGAACGTGATGGTGTAAAACCAGGCAACGTATTCATTGAGAATGGCTCAGGACCTGTGTTGAAGATGGCATTCCACATGCTGTTTGAGGACTACATCCGCTCTTCTTGGACCCGTATGGCCAGCCACCTTGTCGGTCGCCCTGGCGTAACGATGGTGATTGTTAGCCCAACATACGAAAAGGTCGTGAACGGTGCCATCCGTGGCGGTGTTGGGATTCACCCCATCGTGTTGGACGAAGCCAATGGGTTCCAACTGGACCTGAAGAAACTGGAAGCAGCGATTCAAAAGCCTTGCATTGTTTATTTGCCGAACCCCAACAATCCGACTGGGAACCTGTTGGTTACACGCGATGAGATCATCGATCTTGTGGAACGGTACCCCAAGAACACGTTTTGGGTCGATGAAGCGTACGTCCAGTATATGGATCCAAAGATTCATCAGCCCGTGAGCGATTTAGTACCCAAGTACGACAATCTCTTTGTGTCCCGTAGCTTTTCTTTTGCCTACGGCCTTGCTGGGATCCACGTGGGATATTTGATTGCGCCCGAGTCATTCATCGAGCGTATGGAAAAGAAATCCACGCCTTATCGAGTCGGTAAGCTGCAAGAGAGTGTTGTCGTGACGGCACTCCGGAATGCGGATGAACACTTGAGAGATGTTCGCGCCTTGTGCGCCCAAGAACAAGCTCGGATTGGCGAGGCATTAGACCAGATTGATGGCATTACCTGGTACCCGTCCTCAGCAAACTTCATTTTGTGTAAGTGGCCAGATACCAACACAACCACGAAGTTTTTGGCGGATATGCTCGCCGCGGGTGTACGCTTGCGTCCGTTCGCAGCTCCCGAAATGGCGAATCATTTCCGCATTACGCTGGGGCTTCCGGAAGACACAGACCAACTGTTGGAAGCCTTGCAAGTTGTGACTCACTACCGGGGTTCGGAGGTCCTACCTCCTCCTTCCCAGCAGGCAGTGAGTGAAGACGCAGCCGCAGTGGGCGTATAACCAAGTTCGCGACTCGCTTTTTCCCAAGAGTATTGTCGGTTTTGGACCAAAATGGCGGCCGTGTTGGGGCGGACTTTGGGAGATGTTCCCCTGAGTTGGCTCCACCAGTTTGATAACTGAACCGCAGCTTGAAATACCGTGGGACCGATTGTGCGTGTTGGAGGCTCGACGCCAACCACCTCTGCGATTTGGTCAAACAGGGTTCGAAGCGTCATGGTTTCGCTTCCCAGGATGTATTTCTCTCCAGGCCGTCCATGTTGAAGGGCCAGAAGATGGCCAGCGACGGCATCTTGTAGGCTGACGATAGTGGTGGCGCCTGGTGGCGCGGCTGTAACCGCACCGGATGCGCTTTTGTGCATCATCTGAATGGCGCCATGTCCCAGATCTCCGGGGCCGAAGACAATCCCAGGATTGAGTGTAATGCAGGGTATCCGTTGTTCTGCGAGAACCCGATCCTCTGCTTCCTTTTTGGTATCGAAATAGGGGTTGTTGGCTTTTTCCCAGTTGTATGGGCTGCTTTCATTACCGACTGTGCCAAAGGGTACGTGTCCAATGGTTGCGATCGAACTGGTGTAGACGAATCGCTCTACTTTGTTGGCGGCTGCGGCATCCAACATATTTTGCGTTCCCACGACGTTGGTAGCGTACAGATGGTCTCGATCTTTGGGATCGTAGGAAATGGCGCCAGCGATGTGAATGACTTGTACACAGCCCTTTATGGCATCGATCAAGACTTGTGGATTGGAGAGGTCTCCTTTCACCACTTCTGCATCTTGAAAGCCCTGGAGGGTGGATGGATTGCGCACCAAAATCTTTACGGTTCGCCCTTGGTCAAGCAAGGCGCGTGTAATCGCACCGCCGACTTGTCCGGTCGCACCTGTAATAAAGACAGTTCCACCATTGCCGTGCTGTAGTTCGGGATTTTCCATCTGGGTTGATTCTAACTGTAGTGGTCTGGGTGTGGAAGGTGCGCTATTGCGGCCCCTATGGTGGATCAAAACGAACAGGACCTGCTCATCAGCAAGGATGTGATTGAGCGGTGGAGAAAGGTCCTTGCTCCCGTGAAGCGGTATCACCAGCACACGGTGGAAGGGATTGAGCATGTGCCGCCCAGTGGTGGTTGTTTGTTGGTGGTGCATCATTCATTGGCCACCTACGATGGGTTTCTTTATGGCTTGGAAATCTATGAACATACGGGTCGGGTGGGAACTGCGCTTGGGGACGATCTCATTTTCAAGACCCCATTTTTGAAAGATTTGGCGTGGGATTCAGGCATTCGACCCGCATCCCCCCAGTCAGGTTTTCAACTCCTTCAGTCAGGACATGCCGTGTTTGTGTCGCCCGGTGGCATGTGGGAATCCCTTCGGCCCAGTGATGAAGCGCGAACTGTTCGCTGGGAGAACCGTAGGGGTTTTTGTCGGTTGGCGCTTCGGGCGCAAGTTCCGCTGGTTCTTGCGGCATGCCCAGCGGCCGATGACATCTACTCGGTACGCAAGAGTCGATTGACCGATAAGTTGTATGAGCATTTTCGGATTCCGTTTCCGATGGCCAAAGGGGTGGGTCGTACCTTGATTCCTCGTCCCGTAAAACTGACCCATTACGTGGCACCACCCATTGTTCCACCACCGCATGTGCCACGGGATGAAGAGGAACAAATTGCCGAATTGCATGCCGAGGCAACCCGGGTCATGCAGTCATTGTTGGACCGTGAGAAAACGGTTTCTTAAAAGAATCACTGTATTTTTGTCGTCTTCCGTTCCAACTTCTTAGCGTGTCATATTGAAGGTCCTGGGTCTGTCCAATGGGAATGGATTAGACGTTCAAGAGGTCTTGCATCATGCGCTACACCGGCAAGCTCTATCGGCCACCATCGGAGGCCCACAGCTACATTCTGCAAGCCACCATAGGCTGCAGTTGGAACAACTGTACCTACTGTGACATGTACAGAGACAAGCCTGTGTTTCGAGTGCGCCCCATCGAGGAGAGTTTGGAAGACATCTCGATGGCGGGCATGACCTATGGCGACTCTGTTGAAAAACTCTTTGTTGCGGATGGGGACGCGCTGATTCTGGATATGGATCATTGGCGTGCCATTCTTGAGCATGCACGCGAAACTTTTCCCAGTTTGAGGCAGGTGAGCTGCTATGCCACCAGTGGAAACATCTTGGAGAAGACCGACGCGGAATTGGATGAACTTCGCGGACTGGGACTTTCTTTGTTGTACATCGGTCCAGAATCTGGAGATGAACAGACCATGCGGCGTTTGGCCAAAGGCCCTCGGCCTAGCGGTGCGAGTCGCGAGGACAAGTATCTGTACAACAGTCATGTGGACGCCGCGAAAAAAGCCAAGGCATCCGGCATGAAGATGAGTGCGATTTTTCTGCTGGGAGCCGGTGGAACAGAAAGAAGCGATGCTCACGCCCGTGGTTCAGCAGCGCTGGCCACCGAAATGGATCCGGATTTTCTATCTGCACTGACGCTTACTGTGGTGCCAGGCACCCCCCTAGCGCGCACGCAGTCCAACAGCGGGTGGACGTTGCCGGAAGTTCCAGAACTATTGGCCGAATTGCGTACAATGGTCGGTGAGTCCAACCTTTCAAACGCCTTGTTTCGTACCAATCACGCCAGCAATTACTTGCCGCTTGGTGGTCGTCTGCCCACAGACAAGGCGCGCATTGTACAGACATTGGACAGGGCGATTTCTGGTGAGATTCCGCTTAGACCTGAATGGTCGAGGGGGCTTTAGATGTTGCCAGATACCGAGTCATTGCGATGTTTTGTGGAAGCGGCTCGTACGTTGAACTTTCGTGCGGCAAGTCGTGCAGTGGGTCTCACACCCGCAGCTTTTGGGCAACGAATCAAGGGTCTTGAAGAGCAGTTGGGGGTTGATCTGTTTGTGCGAACTACCCGTCGTGTCGAACTCACGGAAGCGGGGCTGGCGATGTTGTCCAGGGCGCAAGAAACACTCACGGCTGCTGCAGATAGTGTGAGAGCTGCAAGAGGTGAGTTGGGTCCCGCTCCAGTCGATATCACCGTGGGAACGCGTCATGAGTTGGGCTTGTCTTGGCTTCAGCCATCCCTTCCGTTGTTGGAATCTCGTTTTCCTCATGTGACCTTTCATCTGTATTTTGGCTCTGGAGAGGACCTGAGTATGCGGGTGCATCGGCACGAAATCGATTGTGCGATCAGTTCTCGTCGCATCTCAGAACCCGAGATTGAAGGCGTTCGGATTCATCGCGAAGACTATGTGTTTGTGAGTTCCAAGTCGCGCTTGGATAAGTGGCCCTTTGAGAGTCCAGACGATGCCCAAAACCATGTGATTGTGGACACCGAAACATCATTGCCGCTCTTTCACTATGTGTCGGAAGTGGATGACCGCATCGAGGCGAGTTCGTTCAGGGGCTTCCGTCAGATGGGGACCATCGCTGCCATTCATCAGTGTGTACTTGCGGGAGATGGTGTGGCGGTGCTGCCTCGCTACTTGATCCATGAAGACCTTGAGCAAGGCACTTTGGTGCCGCTGTTGACCGATGTGGTTCCACAACATGATTGGTTCCGGTTCTTGTATCGAGTGGACGATCCGCGAAGCGGTCTGTACCGTGCGATGGCATCAGTCTTGTCTGAATTTCCCCTCCGTTAGGCCCATGATGGAAAGCTCTGCTTGGATATCGATCGCTGCTGTGTGTTTCACAGGCGCTGCTGTACCGGGTCCAAGCTTGGCTGTGGTGATCAAAAACACAGTGTCCGGTGGCCGAATGCAGGGCGTGATGACCGGTGTGGGGCATGGCATCGGTGTTGGGATTTATGCTTTTGGCGCTGTTGTTGGCGTTTCTGCTTTGGTTGCCAGTGTGCCGGGAGTCAATCGAGCCATAGAAGTTGTGGGCGGCTTGTACCTGCTTTGGATGGGGGCTCAAGCTCTGCGACACGCAGGCAAGTCTACCAATGAACACGCGCCAAACGGTGGTCGGACGGGTTTTGTGGAAGGCTTCACAGTGGCTTTTCTAAACCCCAAAATTGCCGTATTTTTCTTGGCCTTGTTGGGTTCGTTTTTACCTGTGGATGCTTCAACGATTGAACGGGCTGGAGTGGCAGGTTTGGCGATGCTGATCGATATCGCTTGGTATGTATTTGCAGCCTTACTGTTGGCCACCACGGGGGCTGCAGGATGGTTGGCGACACAAGGGCTGTGGGTGGATCGATTGTTTGGGCTGTTGCTGGTGGGAATCGCCACCTTTTTGATCGTGGTTGGTTAAAGCCTCGGCATGTCTGAAACCGTAGAACACATCAGCTTGTCCAAAGAGCTTCAACAGTTTGTTGCAGGTTTAGATTCTGACACCGTCACTTTTGGTGCGTTGTTGGACAGCATCGCCGATCGAGGTTTTGGCTTGGTGCTGCTGATACTGGCGCTTCCGGCAGCCTTGCCGGTTCCGGCGCCAGGTTACGCGACGCCATTTGGTTTGATGATGGCGGCTTTGGCGATTCAGATGATGCGTGGAAGAACCACTCCGTGGTTTCCAGAGCGCATTCGTCAGCGTTCACTGAGTAAAAGCAAGTTGGACTGGACCGTTCGGAATGCGGGCCTTCCGCTGCGCTTTGTCGAGTGGATTATTCGGCCACGTTGGTCCAGTTTGGCACGCAATCGGTTCTTTTTGGGACTGGTCGGCTTCGTCGTGATGTTGATGTCCTTGAGCATGTCCCTACCCATTCCTTTGACCAACACGGCACCCAGTTTTGTGATCTTTGTTTTGGCTGCAGGAATCTTGGAAGAGGATGGTTTTGTGTTGTTGGGGGGGCTCCTGCTTGCTCCGATTGCAGCGGGGATTGCAGGTGTTGCCTTGTATTTCGCTTGGACGCATGGTTTGGATGCAGTTGAAGAGCATGCAAAACCGTTGATCAAAGGTGTGTTGGGACTATAAGTCTGGGTTTGGGTCTTTCTTCAGCGCACATTTTCGTGGCCCTGATGTCCAGATCAGTCGGTGTCCCACAGCTTCATTGGGTGTTCATCCATAGGGGTCACCAACCGGTAGATTTCGTTCGGTCTTGGGTCGATTGCAAGTCCGTTTTCCCGCTCTGGATACTTGGGAAACAGAATGGCTCCCGGCGTAGGCACAGTAATCTTCGGTGTGTCGCTGGCACTCAGTTGCTCGCCTTCTTGAACGGATTGAAAGTTCAACAGCCCAGGTCGCAATGTCATTTCAGGGTTTGAAAACGGCTCTGAATACGTCGTTTGATAAAACGAGAGTTCGGGTTGTTGGATTGCCAGTTCAGATATGTCTGTGCCACTGGCCTCTGCATCCGCTTGCTTGAGCGCATTGATCATGGTGTTCCAGCAGATTTGTTCCGCTTGATCGGTGAAGCCCTTCTGTGACAGTTCCACGGTGATCCCGGGTCTGCCTCGGTCCGCCACATACTCATCTGTACATTTCGATCCGCTGGAAAAAGTTATTTTGGGGTCCCGTGTGACCCAGACCTTTGTACTTTGAACAGCCCTGGCCCATTGCCAGCCCAACCGTTGCCAAGGAAAGATGTAAAAGGGCTGGGCGGTACCAAGGATGGTTTGGTGAAAGTCGATGAACACATCTGCGTCATTGAGAATGGGCATGATTTGTTGGGCGCGTTGGTCTTCGTGTCGTGATTTTCCAGTGTCCAGAAACACTCGGTTGAGGTCGGCTTCCAGGTAGCGACGGTTTTCGCGGGCGGCTTCTGGGTTTCCGATGAATAGGGTCACTTTGCCACCAAATCGGACCTGACCTTCGTTGAGCGCTTGAACCAACCGGACCACAGCGGGCAAGGAACCCACCTCGTTTCCGTGAACCATGCAGCCAAAGACCACATGGGTTGGATGGCGCCCACCGTCTGTGTGGTGGGTCCATTCGTAGGCATACGGTTCTTGCCGCGCTGTCTGCTGAAAACGATGCAGCAGATCGTCCAACCGCATGCGTTGATTTTTCTCAAAAGTGTCCGTCATGTGAAACGCATATCATTGGGCGTTCGACTCGGTTAGAGCGGTCCGCACTCAGAGAAAGGGGTGGAGTTGTGTTTACGCCGTTCATAAAAGCAGCCTTATTGCTACAAGGCTGCGCTTACATCACAGATGAAGAGTACGCTGAGCGAACAGGCTCTGGTAGTGGTGGGCAAGACTGTGCCGACATGCAGATGTTCTATGGGGACGGAGATGGGGACGGGTTTGGAAATCCGGATGTGTCGTTTGAATCCTGTGACGTGCCGGAAGGCATGGTCGACAATGCGGATGACTGTGACGATGCTGATCCCAACGAATACCCAGGAGCCACCTGGGCCGTCGATGCGGACGGAGATGGCTATGGCTCTGATTCGGATGCTGTGGAGTCTTGCGAAGCGATTGATGGGACAACGGCTCAGTTGGGCGACTGCGACGATGCGAATGCGGATATCAACCCGGGGGCAGAAGAGGATTGCGAAACTGAAGTGGACGACAATTGCTCAGGTTCATTGAACGACCTTGGAGCGTTGGGGTGTACCGACTTCTTTGCAGACTCGGATGAGGATGGCTTTGGTGGAAGTGATGCAGCGTGCTTGTGCGATGCCGAGGCACCCTACACACTGGATAGCGAAAGCGATTGTGATGACACCGATGGCTCGATAAATCCCGATGCCATTGAAGAGTGCAACGATGGCATCGATAACAATTGCGATGGAACGGCGTCCGGTTGTGGTCTTTTGGGAGAGCGAGAGGCTGCCGATGCCGACGCCATTTTTATGGGCGTCTCTGGTGGAGGACTGGCGGGGGCAGATATCGCATATGGCACAGACATCACCGGAGATGGGGATACCGACTTGGTTGTGGGCGCCTATGGTGCAAACAGCGTGACCTTCATTTCAGGTCCTCAGTTGGGAAGTCATTCCTTAGATGAGTTTGACCATCGAACCCCATCGGATTTGTCGACGAAGATTTCTCGTGACATTGCGTTTCCTGGGGATCTAAATGGGGATGGAAACCCAGATTTACTTTTGGGTGACCCTTCATATTCGATCACGGCTCGGCCTTCGGCGGGTGCGGCCTATCTCTATTTTGGACCCGTTACGGCCGATACAGATCTGAATGTGCCCGACGTGACTGTTCAAGGTGCCTTTGGCAATTCCTACTTGGGTCGCGACCTCGGAACCATTGGTGACTTGGATGGGGACGGAAACGATGATTTGATGATCGGAAGTCTGGATGCCAAGTACGGTGGTGAACGAACGGGCGGAGTTGTACTGGTTCGCGGACCGATTGAACCTGGAACGCTGGATACCGCGCTTCCAGGTTCTGTGGACGTTCGATTGTTTGGTTCTGTGGGCGGCGACAAGTTTGGCGTTGCTGTGACCACTCCCGGAGATGTAAGCGGTGATGGCTTGCCCGATCTTGTTGTTGGGGCGCGCCAATCGAACTCTTCGTCGGGCAATGTGTACGTTTTTGATTCGAGCCTGTTGGCAGACGATGGTTCGGGCATGGAGATGGAGTTTACGGCCGACGAAGCAGACTTCATTATCACAGGTGTTGGCGCTGGCGCGCGCACGGGTGAGTTTCTGTATGGACCTGGTGATATCAACGAAGACGGAACACCGGACTTGTTGGTCAGCGCTCCAGAAAGGAATCTAGACGGCACAAAACGCGGGGCCGTGTATTTGATTACTGAGCTGGCAAATGCCGATATTACCGATATCGCAGCGGTCGAGTTCCGAGGGCTGGACAACAATGCATCCTTTGGTGCTTCGCTGGCGGGTACCGGTGACGTAAGTGGAGCAGGCGCTCAGGGTGTGGCAATAGGCGCGCCCGGCTCCGGGGCTGGTGCAGTATTCTTGTATGCAGGACCATTTACGGAAGGCAGCTATACACAGGACGATGCGGATGCCCAGTTTCTGGGGTCATCGTCCGGAGACAAGCTTGGCAGCAGTCTGTTGGGGAATCTCGACTATGACGGAGATGGCCAGTTGGACATTTTGATTGGTGCTGAAGGTGCGGACACCTCGGACTCAAATGTTGGCATGGTCTATGTGCTGCTTGGAGGTGGCCTGTGATTCGCTTGTTTCTGGTGTGGGCCTTGTTGGGTTCAACAGCCATGGCTCGCCAAGGGTGTCCCGATGTTCGGTCGACGGCCTATTTGGCGCAGCAAATCTCTTTGGCTGATGTGGCTTTTTCGAAGATGGATGAAGAAGCATTCCGGAAGGCTAGATGGGCTTCTCAGCGGGGTGTTGCGTGTTTGGGTGAACCCGTTCAGCCCGGCCAGGCTGCCGCTTATTATCGAATGGAGGCATTGGGCAGTTTTCTGGATGGGAATCACGCCCAAACGGTTGGGTTTTTCAAGAGCATGCTGCAGGTTGCGCCCAATTACATGTTGCCGGAAGGATTGGCTCCAAATGGACACCCGCTTCGGGTCAATTTCGAAGTGGCCCAAGGGACTGTTCCCATGGTGGGTGATCCGGTGGCTCGCCCCATGGAAGGCGTGATTCGCATTGACGGCAAGGTGGCATTGGAGCTTCCTAAGGATCGTCCATACGTGTTCCAACATTTGGATGGCGAGGGCCGAGTTCAGATATCGGCCGTCGTTGGGATTGGTGTAGAGCCACCGCGGTATACGATGGGGCGTGGAATGCAGACAGCAGGCCAAGTTCGTCGAAACACTTCGGCGACTGTTTCGAGAGCCAAGCGATCCGGTCCTGCAATTTCAGTGAATGTACCGCTGGCTTCTATAGCGGCCGTAACCGCTGCCGTATCGGGTGTGACTTATGCAGTTGCTGCCAGTAATGAGACTCGCTTTTGGGATCCCACGACGGCTGATTCAGAGTTGAAAAGCCTGCGCGATCGCACCAACACCTTGGTGTGGGTAAGCGCTGGTGCTGCGACTGTTTCTGTGACCACTGGTGTGGCTGCCTTTGTGGTGGGAGAATTTTAGCGTGACCGATTGGCCAGAAAGAACGTTGAAGCTGAAAGCATCTTTGGGGTCAGGAGATCTGGCCACCATTTATGTTGCATCGGATGTGGAACGAGGCCAAACAGAATTTGCGGTAGCCATCCTTCATTACGATCTCACAGATCTTGATGGGGTTGCCACGGCGATGTCCAAGAGAATCGAGGCCAGCAGGCGTGTCGATCATCCGGCATTGGTTCGTTGTCAGGGTTTGTTTCGGGTGTCTGATCGTCCAGCGGTGATCATGCAACTGGTGGATGGCAAGGACTTAGAGAGATTGTCCAAGCGCCGCAGTTTGCCAGCAGCAATTACTGCATATGTTGGGCGTGAACTCACATCGTTTTTGGTGGCTGCCAAGGCCAAAGGCATGGTGCATGGGCTGCTTGGACCCACACGGGTCTGTATTGATAATGACGGCCAAGTTCGTGTCATGGGGGCCCTGACTCCGACGGGTACTGCGGTGGATGGCGATCATCCCATTTACAGAGAAGAGCGTGGGACTGCTCGTTATGCGGCACCAGAACTTATGGGCGGGATGCTGACGACTCCCAATGATGTGTATGCATTGGGCGGTATTCTCACTTTGCTGCTGAGCGGTCGTTGGCCTCAGCGACCAGCCACCACTTCAGAAGCGCAGTCGAATGTGATCAATGGGGCTCGCCAACAACTGAGTGTTGGAGATACCCCACAACAATTGGTTGAACTGATTGTGTCATGCCTGTCTTTTCGCCCTGACCAGAGGCCTACACTTTCAGAGCTTCAAAAAGAGTTGGGTGCTTTGGCGGCAACTCAAGATGAGTGGATCCGTTGGGTGAACCCCACGCTGGAACATGTCACGGGGACTACAGAGCTTGATGAGGAAGACGAGTCGGGCGATGTGACCGTGTCAGAAGAGGAAGATGATGCACCCAGCGATGTGACTGTGTNCGAGGAAGATGATGCACCCGNCGATGTGACAGTGTCTGAAGAGGAGGACGAGCCTGAAGAGGAGGAGCTTCCTAAAGCTGTCGCGGAAGCAGAAGGAGAGCCTGAAGCTGCAGAAGAAAAAGAGCCTGAAGGTGTGGCCATTTCTGCGGAGAATGCAGAAACCACTTTAAAGGAGCCATCGGACGAAGAAGCGGTGGTTTCAACGCCAGTCAAATCAGCACCTGTGGTGTTGGGTACGCTTCCTCCGCCTCCAACAGATGAAGTGGTTGCCATGCCGTCGGCGGACGACGATCACGATTCCTCTTCTTTATGGAAACAAGAGGAAGAACTGCCAGAAGAACCCGATACCGAAGATGAACCCACTGAAGTAGCGTCGATGGCTACACGCTTGGAGACCGACGAGCAGGCTGATCGGTGGGACCGGATGTTGGCTCTCGACAAAAAGTCTGTTGCATCTATCGACAAAGAGTGGTCTCGTGCGGCCCGTGGGGAATCGGAAAGCCGTCGCTTTGTCCTTATGGCCATCGTTGGTTTAGGGGTTGGCTTGTGCGCTGCTTGGTATACTGGCTTGTTGAGCTTTGATGACGGGCCAGTAGTGGAACAAACGGATGTTCAGTCTACCGATAAGCAGCCAACCGAGGTCCTTGTCGTTCCTGTAGAGGAGCCTACAGTGCCTGCACCTGAGCCAGAAGAAGTAGAGGCAGAGGTGGTAGAACCACTGCCGATAGAGGACGAGGAGCCATCAGCGGCAGTTCCAGGCGCACCGGTGCCAGAACCACCACCGCCCCCTGTGGAAGCCAAACCTCCTCCAAAGGCCACGCCAGCACCCACGAAAACAAAGGCGCCTCCTGCGCCTCCGCCACCGCCGCCACCTCCGCCGCCGCCCGAAGAAAAGGCAGAGGCGTCAGAACCAGAGGAGGCACCTGTTGCGACCGAACCCGCACCACAGCCGCCACCTGCGCTATCTACGGCAGCTGTACGGATTACCGGCGATGCTTCCATGGTTCATCTGGTGTCAGGCTCTCGTCGTTTGAATGGGGGCCGTATTCCGCCTGGTGAATACCAAATCGAAGTGGTGTTCAAGCAAAACGATATGCCACAAAACCAAGGAAGCCTTCGTCTTGAGGCTGGGCAGTCGGCAATCGTGAACTGTATGGCCAGCTTCTATCGATGTACGGTTCGTGGTCCTTGGTGACTGCTTTTACAACTCGGGATGGCATCTAAGTCTCCGGCTCGTTAGACCGCGCGCCAAATCCATAAACGGAGGACTCCATGGAGCGCACCCTTTCAATCATCAAGCCCGACGCTGTAAAGAACAACTACATCGGCAAAATCGTAGCCCGCTTCGAAGAAGAAGGATTGCGCATTGCTGGTATGCGGAAGGTCCACCTTTCCAAGCGCGAAGCAGAAGGCTTCTACGCGGTTCACGCAGGTCGCCCTTTCTTTGGTGAACTCACAGACTTTATGTCTTCAGGTCCATGTGTTGTCATGATTCTTGAAGGTGACAACGCCATTCTTCGGAATCGCGAAATCATGGGCGCCACCAACCCTGCGGAAGCTGCCGAAGGCACCATTCGTAAGTTGTACGCAGCCTCCATTGGCGAAAATGCAGTACACGGATCCGACGCTCCAGAAACGGCTGCCGTCGAGATTTCCTACTTTTTCCGCGCCACAGAAATCAACTAAGTTTGATTCAGGGGTAGAAGGTTCACCCGGCTCCGCTGTATTGTAGCGGAAGCCGGGAGGGACCATGGCTGCTGTTGCAGAACTGACCGATAACTATCACTTGTCTTTGTCCATCGGGAAAGCCCTATGGGATGACCTTGTGGGTGCTGCACTGCCATTGAAGGTACGTGAAGGCACCTTTGACCTGGGCAAGGTGATGATTTCGGGTGTGAAGCAGATCGGGGTGCGTCAGCGCATTCGTGGTTTGCTTGAAGACCGCGAACCGCCACAGACACTTGTAAGAGCCAAGGATCGGGCTGCTCAGGCGTGGGCGAACAACCGTGAGAATGTCTACCAAGTGGTTTCTGAGATGTTCCGGGTCGAGGGTGACTGGGTCGTTGAGATCGACGATAAAGGCACCGAGTTTCATTACGCGCCGCAGAAAATCGGTATCGATGCGCACCTAAAGGCGACCATCCATGGGACGGCCTATCTGGTTCGTGACGCGGTAGAGATTCCATTCACCATTGAAAAGCGCGTGGGTGCCACGGCTCATATGGGCAACATTCGCTATGACAAAGACAAGCGTGCTGTGGTGGGCGATGTTCAAGATCCGTTTATCGATCTGGGTGACAACGTTGTGCTTCGCGCGCTGTCACAGGGAGCGGCGACGCTGCTTGCGCAACAGACGGAACGATTCAACGCCACACCGTTGGTAAAAAAGGATCAACTGGAAGAGATGGTGTCGCCTGCTGGAGGGCCGCTCAAACTTAAGATGGGCATTGATGATGTTCGTATAGAAGTGAGCGAAAACGACTTACAACTCAAAGTACGGTTTGCCTTTGAGCAGCCACAACTCCCGGGTCAATGATGATGACCCAACCCGTGGGTCTTCCATAGAATCTTATTCCATCCAAAACGAATATCGCCGCGTCTCCCATCGGGTGACGCGGCGATATCGTTTGAGCAGGTACGGTTTAGATACCTGGCACTACGATGGTGAGCGGCTGGCTACCCAGCAATGTGGTGCCATCACCGTATGCGTTCAAGGTCATCGTGAAGATGGTGTCATCTGCAGAAGCTTCAACCACACCTTCGATGGTGACTGTGAAGTCGAGGGTGAGTCCACCGGAACCAACCACAACATCTTCATAGACCTCTGGAGAAATGTCAGTGACAAACCCCCAAGCATCTCCATCGACTTCCAATGCAACTTCACTGAAGGTGACTGAGTCAAGCATGCCTTGAATGGCATTGACGATGGTTGTACGGAAGGCGGCGGAACCACCGGTCCAGTAGAACGCCAATGCTTCAGCTGCCACTCCGTCACCATCTTCGTCGTACAAAGAGCCTGTGCTAAGAGCCAGCTCTTCGATTTCTGCCGACGGTGCAGTGCTTTGTGTGGCAATACCGATCAACCGGGCGCCAATATCCGCAACCGCTTCTTCTACGTCGGATTGACCAGCATCCAGTGGGCAACCGCCAGGCGTACTGTAAGCCGCATCGTCAGCATCACGGAAGGGGGCGTCCGTTGCATAGAGAATCACAGGAAGTGATTCTTCACGGAATCCGAAACCACCCACCATTCCACCACCGGATAGCGAAGAGTCGTAGAACTCTCCACCGCCACCTGTGAATGGGTCAGTGGCTGAAGACGTGAACGGCATGACGTCTGTGGTCGCGTCGTAGCCACCATCACAGCCTTGATCGTACCCAACTCCTGTGAGGCTTTGATAGAGTCCCTCGTAGGTTGATTCTGGCCAATCGACACCGTAATGCAGAGGTGTAGCATCCAACTGTGCTTGGACCGACAGAATGTCGTCACTTACTTGGTGACGCAGTTCAAACGGTTTGTCTCCAGAGCTATAATCTCCCATACCACTGTATGCATAGTCATCGTAGGTCGCGAATCCGTACTGTGCGTCGTCGATTGTCGTTGATAGTTCATCTACAATCGCACTGAACTCGGCAGCCATCGCCGTGGCTTCTGCACCCATTGACCCCGTGGTGTCCAAAAGAAGGGCGACGTCCACTTCCTGAACTTCGGTTTCAAGGTCGAAGCTGACCTCTATTTCTTCACCAAAAGCCAGATAGTGAACGGTGTCATCCGGGCTGTCGGTTGGATCGACGGGATCTGTACCCACAACCACTTCTACACCATCACTGGAGCCATCGCCGTCTGTATCGGCGTCGTATGGGTCAGTTCCTGTCTCTGTAGACTCTTCACTGTCTGATAGTGAGTCACCATCCGAATCTGTGTCTTCAAAGTCGGGNGTTCCGTCACCATCGGTATCTGCGATNTCGCCGTCATCGTCGAGNCCTTCTTCTGAGTCGGAGATGCCGTCGCCATCCGAGTCTTCATCGACGTAGTCTGCATCACCGTCGCCATCGACGTCTTCAGCGCCTTCGTCCGAATCGCTGAGTCCGTCGCCATCGGAATCGGTATCGACGTAGTCACCGTCACCGTCGCCGTCGGTATCGCCAGAGCCTTCTTCTGAGTCGGAGATTCCATCATCATCAGAGTCTGTGTCGACATAGTCAGCATCGCCGTCACCGTCGGTGTCGCCTGAACCTTCTTCGGAGTCGGGAATACCGTCGTCATCACAGTCGGTATCGACGTAGTCGCACAGCCCATCACCATCGGTGTCGCCAGCGCCTTCTTCTGAATCAGGAATGCCGTCATCATCAGAATCGGTGTCTTCGGAGTCGGGAATACCGTCACCATCGGTATCAATGAGTCCATCACCTTCTTCTTCGTCAGAGATGCCGTCACCATCGGTATCGATGATGTCATCACCGCCTGTGTCGTCACCGCCTGTGTCGTCACCGCCGGTGTCGTCNCCACCTGTGTCNTCACTGCNNCCTGTGTCATCCGCATCCGCATCCGCATCCGCATCCGCATCCGCATCCGCATCCGCATCCGCATCTGCATCTGCATCCGCATTGACGGAGCCTGTGTCTTCATCTTCTTTGTCGGAACATGCGGTCGCGAGCGAAAGCGCGAGTCCAATGCTCAACCATCCAAACGTTTTCATAAGATTCCTCTTTGGGGGGTAAAATAACTGGAGGATTGTACAGTTTTGCGGCACTAAATATCAAGAGGTCAGACTGTGTATGCCTCAGATAAGTGTAGTTTTATGGTGTTCCCGCAGCAGGTTTCCCATTCATTTGAGGGCATGTGGAGGCTGCTTCCCATTCCATTGAAGGGTTTTTGATAAACCAGTCGGTGGACAAGGGAGTGTCCTTTGTTGGCTTTCCTTCGGTTGTGTGTTTGTACAATTTCCAGACCTGTGACCCCGTAGAGTCAAAGAATATTTTGTACTCTCCGGCGATTTCAGAGTCCATTTGAAATATGCGAACAAACAGCCAGCGAAGCGTACCTTTGGGGCCATAGATGCTTTCCGTCCAAAAGGCTGTAGTTCCTTGTGCCCCCTCTGTTTTGTATTTTCGAATCACTCCATTGTTGTCAGTCAATTTTTCTTTTTTCGACACACCGTTTTCTTCGCACCAGTCGACGCTTTTACTTGCCAAGGACCATCCGGGTAGCGTTTGGCCATCTTGTACACGTTTTTTCAGTCGCCGAATTTCCATTATTTCTGGGTGTTCCTTCCAGTTTCGTTCATTGACTTTGCCAGCATTGGCCGTTGAAAAGGAGAGCGAAAATAGTATGGATATGCACGTATAGAGCATTTAGTTCGACTCCAGGTTGGACTGAATGTGTAACTCCCAGTGTGTGTTTCGGGTTGCATGATACACATTCATACATGCCTGTTCTTCACCAACGACTATTTTCCGGACCCATTGATATCGTGGGCGATGTTCATGGAGAGAGCGACGCCCTGATGGCCCTACTGTGGCGTTTGGGGTGTGATCCGGAACGAGGGGTTGCAGAGCGACCCATCGTATTTGTTGGTGATTTGGTGGATAGGGGTCCAGATAGCCCCGCCGTGGTGGAACTCGTGATGAGGTTGGTGGACCAAGGAGTCGCCCAATGCGTACTTGGAAACCATGAGTTGAACATTCTTTTCGATTTGGAAAAAGAGGGGAATGGCTGGTTTAGAGGAGATGCCTCGGATTCGTACCAAACGGAGGAAAATGGTCAGGTTGTGGACCATATTTTCCCGTCTGTTCAGGCGACAAAACAGCAGGCGGAGCGTTTTAGAGCGTTCTTTGCGACCATGCCGTTGGTCTTGGAACGGGAAGACCTTCGCGTGGTGCATGCGTGCTGGTATGAAAAAGCGGTATCTCAGTTGCCAGTGGAAGGGGACGTCGCTTCGTTGGGGCGCCAGTGGGCCAAAGACATCCACATGGACTTTAAGCGGCGAGGGCTGTGGGAATTAGAAAAGGCGGAGCGTGCCGAGTTTGGTGATTTGAAGCGTTTGGATATTCCACCTACCCGTGATTTGCCTGCGCATGCGGAAGCGGCGCAGGATCGACAGAGTTTGCATCCAATCAAGGTGTTGACGAGTGGACGTGAGGTCCGGGTTCCCTTTGAAGAAGTGTTTTTTGTCGGTGGAAAGTGGCGTTTTGTGCGCCGTTTTGATTGGTGGAATCACTACGAGGATGAACAAGCGGTTGTTGTGGGTCACTATTGGCGTCGTCGTCAAAACGCATGGGTGGAAGGCAAGCCTGATCCTTGGTCGACCGCCACGCCTACGGACTGGACAGGTCCCCGCAACAACGTGTTTTGTGTGGATTACAGCGTTGGGCGTCGCTTCGTTGAGCGGAGTCAGGGGAAAACAGAAAGCTTTAGTGGGGGTTTGGCAGCCCTTCGGTGGCCTGAACGGCTTCTGTTTTTTGATGATGCAGATGAGCCTGTTCCCACCACTTGATGGACTCAGCCTCCAGCAAGATCATCGGGGACTTCTCGAATCCCGGCCCCAGCAAAGGTCACGTGTTCCCACTGGGAAGGCACATAAGATTCTGGTGTGAGAGGGAACAGTTCGGCGACCAGTGATTCACCGGTCCAGTGCAGTCGGTACAAGCCGGAAGTCTCCGGGTCTACCCCCTCTTGGGTAAGCATGATGTCTCCGGTGATGCTTGCAAAATAGGCGGATGGGGTCCCCACAAGTCGGGAGCTTCCGTAGTTCACACCAAAGAAGTTCTCGTTGGGCAAGATCAGTTCGATGTCTTCGACGCGGACGCCAAGATCGTAGGCTTCCCAGGTCCCATCGGTGGCAAATGCGTACAGCAGACCTTCCCCTTCAGCACCTGCGATGACGCGGCCGGCCAAGGGGCCATATCGGGCTTCGCTGGGGGGAACGGTGATGACACCTTCCAAATGGGTTCCGCCCAAGTCGGCAATCAGGGTTGGGTTCCCATCTGAATCGACTCGCCAAGCTTCGCCTGTAGTGGTCACCACAATCAAATCACCGCCCCATTCACCACTTTGATCAACAAAAAGTGAACCTCGCATGAGGCCGTTTCCATCACCAGGAAGGTCGACCCATGGGTTGTCGATTGTGGAGCCATCAGAGGAAATACGGGTGATTTGCCCATCGACTCCATTGCCCACAAACAAAAGACCTGGCTCAAAACCACCAGGATTTTCGGTGCGAGACGTCGCGATTTTTACCTCGTTGGTGAGGCCCGAAAAGGTGGAAAACTGAACGTGGCTCCCGTCATCCAAAACCCGCTCAAAATTATAAGGCAAGCCGCCCGAGTAGTTCACACTCATGATGACGGTGTCAGAGGTTTCATGGTAGTCGATGCCAACGGGCGCATTGAACTCGGTTGAAATTGCGATCAAGTTGATGGCCGGTGTGGGCACATCCGCCCTTGGATCGCGCCACTGTGGCCTCCCATCGCCGTCCAAGTCAGCGGTGGACTCCCATCGGTCTTCGATAAAGTCTCCATCGGAGTCTGTGTCTCGAAAGTCTGGAATCCCGTCTCCGTCGGTGTCAGGAGGAAAACCGGAGGACGTGGTCGGAACGCCCTCAGCACTGTCGGAAATTCCATCATTATCCGAGTCGAGGTCTAGGTAGTCTGGGATACCATCGCCATCGGTATCGGTTGCTCGCGAGCCTGAGTATCGCCCCTCATGTTCGTCAGAGATTCCATCGCCATCAGAGTCGAGCGTGGGGTCTCGGCCTGTGTCACCGGTATCGGTGGGTGTGCGTGGTGTACCTGTGGCTACAGTCCCGTCCGTGTCTCGTACAGGAGAACGGTCATCTCTTGAGATGGATTCATCTTCGGCCTTAAACTCAGGGGTTTTGCAGGAAACCACCGAGAGCATGATTCCTATGGATAGACCGCGTGACAGGATGACCTCCATTGTGAGTACTCCCCTATTGTTGCACGTAGACGCTTCGTTTTGGTGGTTTGAGGTTCCGATGTTTGACCTTTACAACCCGCTTTTTCAAGCCTTTGGTCATATGACCATCTGCAAGAAATCGCCGCAGGTTTGTGCGGGCCTTCTTCCCGCCCATTTTTTTCATCCAGAAACGATCACCGTCGTGGTCGATGACAATCACCACCCCTTTGCAGATATCTTGGCATTTGATGGTTTCGAATTCGGCACACGAGGACAAGTTAGCGCTCAAGTAAGCACAGCGTTTTTTGTGTTTACGACAATCCTTTCCAGTACACATCCGAATTCTTGAATTCATGCTGCTCTCTTCATCGAAATTGCCTTCAGCGCGTTAGGGACGTCATCCAATTATTTGGAGGCATCATGAACGACTTAGATCTCGACAGCACCCATAGCCTACTGAACGCCATCATCGAAGCCGAATTGGCCGGTGTGGTTCGGTATACACACTATTCGTTGATGGTGCGTGGCCCAAACAGGATTCCGATTGTTGACTTTTTTCGCGAGCAGGCGGCGGAGTCATTGGTTCATGCTCAACAAGCAGGGGAGATCCTCACGGGTTTAGAGGGTCATCCCACAGTCAATATTGCTCAGATTCAGGAAACCCATCAGCACAGCATCGGAGCATTGCTCAACGAATCGTTGCAGCATGAGAAAGAAGCCTTGGGCTTATACAAGGATCTACTCAAAGTTGTGGAGGGTTCGAGCATCTACCTGGAAGAGTATGCGCGTGGTCAAATTGGCCAAGAAGAACTCCACACAATGGAAATTACAAAGATGCTCCGAGATTACGAGCAGTAAAACTGAAGGAACCGTAAATGTTTGTCATGGTACTCAGCTTGTTCACCCTTTTTGGGTGTGGGAAAGGCGAGCCAAACAAGACGATAGAAGTCGGCCCAGAGCCGGTGACATTAACGATATATAGTGGCCGAGGTGAATCACTGGTTGGGAAGCTTTTTGAGCAAATTCCCAATGATGCGCCCTTTCGAGTGGAAGTTCAGTACGGCAACACCGCAGAGATGGTCACACGTCTAATGACGGAAGGTGACCAAAGCCCAGCCGACATCATTTTTGCTCAGGACTCCGGACATCTCGGAGTTTTGAGCAAGAGAGGGTTGTTGGAAGAACTCCAGGAGGCCACGCTCTCGCAAGTCGACCCTCAGTTTCAAGATGGCGGTGGGCAATGGGTGGGGACAAGTGGTCGATTGCGGGTGTTGGTGTACAACCAAGACAAACTTTCCGATGATCATTTGCCACGTTCACTCAAGGATCTGGCGGATCCCAAATGGAAAGGGCGATTGGGTTGGTCTCCGACCAATGGAAGTTTTCACGCCCATGTCAGCGCACTGCGTCATGGTTGGGGAGAGGAAGAAACGCGCGTATGGCTGCAGGCGGTTCAGGCCAACCTGCACACATCGTACCCAAAGAACTCACCGCAAGTTGTTGCGGCTCAAGATGGGGCCATCGAATTGGGCTGGGTGAATCATTACTATCTTCACCGCCTCAGCAAAGATGGGCGTAAAGCACAAAACTGGAGTTTCCCTGATTCACAGGATCTGGGAAATATACTGATGGTTTCTGGTGTCGGAATTCGTTTGGGTACGCCAAACAAAGCGGCTGCTGAAGCGTTTGTGGCGTGGCTGCTTAGTCCTACGGTGCAAAACTATTTTGCCCAAGAGGGTTTTGAGTACCCGACACGTCCTGGGATCTCGACCCATGTCGATGTTCCACCTTTAAAACCAGGTCAACTCGCGCAGGTAAACCAAAATCACCTGGCGGATTTGGCACCCACAAGAGCGATGCTGGCGGAACTCGGTCTGCTTTAAATTGCCCAACAAGGGTGGCAGAACTCCAAAACACCCTTTGTCCCAATCGTTGGTGGAATCTCGCTTCCAGCCAAATCTGTTTCGAACTGTTCGTTTTTTCCGGTGATGTACAGGCGATATGTCGCACCTGTATAGCGGATGTCGGCAACTTGGAAGTCTCCTCCCTCTGTTGGCTTAAAGCGCATGCTGTTCGGTCGGACAACGATACGGACGGGGCCGGTCTTATCGGTAGCGAGTGGCACTACGCCCACAATGGTTTCTGCTGATTTCCCATTCGCGACACCATCGATGATGCTGCATTCTCCCGTTAGTGTCGCCACAGATTCGGTTGCGGGCGCTTGATAGATGATGGCGGGTGTTCCCTCTTGAAGTACCGATGATCCACTGCTGTGTTCATCCAGGACCATGATTCTATCGGACATAGACAGTGCGCTTTGTTGGTCGTGAGTGACAAGCAGTACGGCAGCACCTTCTTGTCTGACTACGCGCAGCAATTCTCGCTCCAGCGAGTCCCGAAGGATCGCATCGATGTTTGCGAAAGGTTCGTCTAATAGGAGCAGAGATGGTCTTGGTGCAAGTGATCTTGCAAGTGCGACACGCTGTTGTTGGCCACCCGACAATTCGGACGGATACCGTTCACCAAAGTCCGACATGCCAACACAGTCCAGGACTTCAGCAACCCGTTGACTATCCATAGTGGGTAGACCAAAGCTCACATTGTCAGTCACCGTCATGTGTGGAAACAGAGCGTACTCTTGAAACACCAAGCCTACGCCTCTCCGTTCTGTCTCGACATGGTTCTGGCCATCGCTGCAGACTGACCTTCCAGACAGTTTGATCTCACCACGCGTAGGCGTGAGGAGTCCAGCAATGGAGCGGAGGAGTGTGGTTTTACCGCATCCAGATGGTCCCAGCAGTGAAACGAACTCTCCGTTACCGATGGTTAAGTCTACGTTTTCGAGAACCGTGGAGGCTCCATACTGGTGACCAAGACCTGTGATTTGTAAGGGAACCTCAGGCATGTCGTCTCCAAGAAAGTGTCATGAGAACTGAACCCAGTGCCAAGGAGACCAATAATAGCCCTGCAAGACCGGCATCGTGCCATAGAGATTCGTTGTATCTGTCCCAGACCCGGAAACTAAGGGTTCTCAGCCCAGTGGCTCCGCCGAGTAGAAGGGTGACGGGAAGCTCTTTTACGATGGCATTGAAGCCAATCACCCAAGCCACAGCAAGTCCTGGTGCTAGGGCGGGCAGGGTCACTTTTCTCCATCGTATCCATGCAGACACGCCCAAAGTTCGAGCGCTTTCATCTTGCCTTGGGTCCAAGGACAGGAACGCCACTCGAAGCGGCGCAAATACTTCTGCCACAAATCGAGTCGAGTAGCCAAGCATCAACAGCAGGCCGGTACCCAGAAGTCCTGCATATGCACCCGGTGGCAGGAATTGGGTAACTTGAAGCGCTGCAGCCATCAGCCCGAGAGCCAGAAGGACGCCTGGGAGTGCGGATGTGACGTAGGTTGCATCTTCGAGGAGTCCGCCACGTTTTCGATTGCGTTGTTTGCTTGCCACTGCCCAGGCTGGGAACCATGCAAATGCCAACGTTACAAATGCACCCAAGATGGCGGCGAACAGGGTGTCCCAGACTGAGACCATCGGGTTCACGAATGCCAGATTCCTGCTCAAACCATCTGCGACCCAACTGCCGAGTGTGACGATGGGGATGATGAGTCCTAAACCCACGGTCAGCATCAATGTGGCCACGGAGATTCCGAGTGGCAGGGAGGTCAATGGTTGCGGCACAACCGGTCGTGGGTTGGCGACATTGTGTGCTTTGAACTCTCCGCGAATCCATCGGGAAATCACGAATAGTGGCAGTGTGGCGAGGAGGAGTACCCCACCCAAAACCGCGGCTTTTGCGACCTCTTGGCCCTCCACTGCGCTGTACAGCCTCCATGTGAGTACGGGCATATCCAAGACGGCCACAGCCCCAAAGTCACTGATTGCGTACAACAGCGCAATCAGTGCTGAAAAGCCAACGGCAGATCGCAACTGAGGCATTGTGATGGAGGTGAAAACACGCCAAGGAGAGGCTCCCAAGCTTCTGGCGGCTTCTTCTTCTGCTGCAGAGCAGCGTTGAAGAGCAGCGCCAATGATGAGTTGACTGAGCGGGGCTGTGACGGCAATGAGAACGAGTGCGGCGATAATGCCGCCGGTCATTTGGGGCAGCCCAAGCGCATCACCGATCCATCCCCCTGGAGACAATGCTGAACGGACCGATGCAGCCACAATGTAGCTTGGCATGGCCATGGGAAGAAGGGCCAGGAGGGTGACCCACCGGTGTCCTTTGAATCGGGTGCGGTATTCCACCCAGGCCATCCAGCCACCGGCCATCACCGAACCCACAGCGACCACCATTGCCAACAAGACCGAGTGAAGCAGCAGTTTCCAGACGCGCGCGCCTTGTATCAATTGCTCCAGGCTTGGGGTTTCGCCGCTAAAGGGGTCTGCGGGTCGGTTGACGATTGCGTTGATTAGACCAAGGATGGGGACCAACACCAGCAGGGCGATACCCAGTGTTCCAACAATACCTGGAGTTCGGCTGTTTGGTTCCATTGCGGGAAGACTATAGCTTGGCTTTGATGCCGGCCATGACTTGTGTGGGCGCTGTGGGTCTGGCACCAAAGGGACGCCATGATTCTATGGTTTGTTTTCCGGTGAGATTGGAGGCGCTGGTGTACACAGCCCAGTGTGCGTTGAACCGGTACTCACCCGCGGCATCCAGGGTGAGATTGCTGGGAACCGCTAAGGCGTCTTTACCTTCATCGGATCCCGCTTCATTTCTCATCCCAGAACGACCCATTGCTTTGACGGAAAGGTGTCCTTTTTCGTGTGCCAGAGCAACGGTGGCACCACCTTGATGAACTGGAACATAAGGAAGAAAGTCTCCTTCTTCGACCAGTCCGTACTGTGGGAATCCGGAGAGAAAGCTGGATTCAAAATGCGCATCTGTCCAGGCGTAGTTCACATCCACATCGAGCGTGAATTCGGATGCCAGGTCGAATCTTTGGTTCAGGCTCGTTTCAAGACCTCGAACATTGGCCTCACCACCATTGTATTGGGTATCCAATTGGGAATCTGTGCATCCCCCAGAAAGGGTGCATTGGCCGGTCATGTTTTCGTAGTCGGAGTAAAACCCGATCACTTCAGCCATTGTGTTGGCCTGTGCGTATCGAACACCGGCTTCATAATTCCAGGCGGTTTCGGGGACGGTTTCTTCTGGACTTCCAGGGGAAACCGGGCTGAAGCCTCGATTGGCCCCAGTCAAGATGATGATGGAGTCGGTGGCCTCGACGTATGCACCCATGCCTGGAAGCACGACATTATGTGTTTGGGGGTCTTCGGGTCCAGAGTCTCGGGTTCCTGTGGCGGTTGTGATGTGTTCTGTCCGGACTCCAGGCAGCAGATGGATGCGTCCAATGGTCACTTCATCGTGGATGTGGACGGCCAGTGCAGTCGCATTGTTGTGGCTATCCAGAATGGTGGCGGTTTCTTCTTCGGTTCGGACCAGTTCTCCAGAACGCATATCGTGTGCTTGTTCTGTATGGTGTCGGATCACATCATCGTGGTGGTATCGAACGCCCACTTCAAGTTCGTTTTGAATCTTGTCACCATCGACTCTCCAATGGCTGACGGTTTGTACACCTGAACTTTTGAAACGACGGTCGTTGGTACCGCGGAAGAGTTGTTGGTCGAAATTACTATTGTCTTCTTCGCCTTTCAGTATGGCGAGGTAGGCTTCTGCTTGTCCACCTGTCGGTTCATTCAACAATAGGTCGTGGATACTGGTCCCGTCGGAAAACCCATTGAGCTTTGTCCATGCTCGNTCTATGCGGTTGGTGTACAACACCGTCCGGGCATCAAAGTTTTGCCCAGCCAACATTTTCCAAGTCAGGGACCCCTGGGTGCGGGTCCACTCCATTTGATCGCCTGCACTGGCGGCATAGCGTCGGTTGGGGTTGGCATTGAAATCCGTTTTGGTGAGTCCGAGGTACGTTTCATCGGAAATCTCACGGCCGTAGCCGAGTTTGATTTCGAGGTCATTGAATATGTCGTTGCTGGTATCGGTCCCAATGCGGGCTTTCACCATGGCATCTTGCCGTTGAAAGCCGGTAGGGCCTCCNCCATCCAACTCTTTGAATCCATCCGAAGACAGATGCGAAAGTTCTGCGAGTACACCCCAACGCTCGTTGCCCGTTCCTGTATAGCCGTGTGCTTTCACGGTGTTTCGTAAACCATATGCGGTGTCGATGGCTGCGATGGTTTCTTGTGGAACTTTCCGGGTGATCAGGTTGATGGCTCCACCAATGGTCTGCGGTCCATGTCGAATGGCTGCGGCACCCTTGATGACTTCAACACCCACCAGTCTTGTTGGCATCGGGAAATAGTAAGCGGCAGGNGCAGCGTACGGTGCGGGTACCAACGGGACACCATCTTCGAGCAATGTGATTTTCGCGCTGCGGTCTGAGTTTCCGCCTCGCATTCCAATATTTGGCCGCAGCCCGAATCCGTCTTCTCCACGGAGGTAGACGCCTGGAACAGTACTTAGGATCTGATGAATGTCTGTATATTCATGCTTCTCTAAGTCGTCTTCGGTGATGACATGGGCGCTACCTGCCACCCGTGGGGTCCCCCGACTGCCATAGACGATCATTGACCCGTCGGCTTCGTCATCAGACGCACTGCTATCTTCTTCTACAGAATCACCGGTCTTGCCGTCATCCGCGTTTGCTGTACCCGGAAAAAGCAAAAGGGCGGCGGCCAGCAGTCGAGCCAAAGGCATGGGGATCGGGATCGCTACCATTCTCATGGCACTTAGGATTGGTGCTGACATGGCAGATACAAGATTGCGCGGATTGTGATTGGGGTTGGAGAGCCCCACAGTGCCACTGCATTTTTCGGGAGCCACGATGAGGGTGTTGAATGCCCGGTCCCATATCGCCAACCAAGTTCCATAGTTACAATTGAAATAGGCAGGTTCATTGATGTGATGAAGCTGGTGTTGGGCTGGGCTGAGAAGCCACTTTTCAACCTTTGGCCCGAACCGGAGCCAAACATGCGAATGACGCAGGTTGCCTGTAACTGCATTGAGAATCAATCCGACCCCATGCACACCAAGCAGTGTGAACTCCACCGCAGATCCACGAAATACCCAGTAGGCCACTCCGGCCATAATACCAGTGGTACCCACGCTGCGGAAAATGTAGAAAATGCTTTCTACAGGGTGGACCCGGTGAAAGGTCAAAGGGGTCAGCACTTCAGCTGAGTGATGAACTTGATGAAATTGCCACAAGAAAGGAACGCGGTGCATCAATGTGTGCAGGATGAACCGGCTGAGATCCCAGACCACAAACAACACCAAGGTGTAGCCCAGGGTAAGNAGCCATAGNGGGACCACGGGTGCTTGAGGGACCCCAAAAGAATGGTCCAGAGTTGTGGCCACCTTTACGGCCAGAAGCCAAGCGCCTCCTGCGGCTGGAATCAATCCAATGATGCCCAACAGACGCCGAGTGATCAGAATTTGAAGGTCAAGGATGGAAGAAGGTTGGGTCCAAAAAGACAATCCCAACGCCTCAGAGAGGTTCCCTTCTGAACGTTGAATCCTGTGAAGGATCAGGGCGATGATCGCTGCGATGAGCAGGTAAGGGGCAAAGGTCCGGCTGGCCGGATCAATGATCGGCTGCAGGATCTTTTCCCCTATCTGCATCAAGGCATCAGTCATTATCGCCCGCAGCTTCCGATGGGATTTGCAGTGTCAAAACGGTCGCCATGTCGTTTTTCAAAATCGTGGTGACTTCTCGAACTTCTGTATGGGCAGATTCAACGGCTTCCAGTTCTTCCGACAGTCCTTGGTCGAGTGGCATGGAGAGATTCAATGTTGCTGCATCTGCCGCATCCAAGGCTGCGATTACGTTGGTGACCATTGCTTGACTCCCCACTGAGATCAACAGGTCATCCATTCCACCACCGTCGCCTCCAGTGAAGAGTGTCCGGAATCCTTCAAGGTTGGCTGTAATCCAATCTTGTGAACCACCTGCAAGTGGTGTTTCGATTTCATCCGTGCAGTCTTCTTCCCCACAGGGAGTCAACCCAAGTGGCCAGCCCAGTTTACGATCTTTGGTTTGGGTCTCTAAGTAAAAGAGAGCATCAAAGATCGCATTTACACCGAGAATGTATGATTCAAACGAGGAGCCAACGCCCCCGGACGTTGCGATGTCCGAAGCGAAGCTTGTCGTCCAAACCTCATCAATGTCTGTGATGTTTGCAATGATTTGTGCTGAAATGACCTGTGCATAGGCTGCACGGGAGGCTGCCACACCGTCTGCACCGAGATCGGCCCAAAGACCGTCACGATTGATGCTGACTTGAGATGGGCAAACATTTTCATTGGCTGGGCTGAACAAGAGGGTTTCGAGGGCATCAAAACCGTAGACATTCACCAACGCATCATCAAAAAACGTTTCAGATTCGTAATCGAACTTGGCGGTTACCTGATCGACTCGACACGGGTTGGTCGTAGGCCATGAATAGATTTCATCTCGGAGATCCAATCCGCCTGTGACTTTCAAAGAGGAGCCAGCAGGTCCGATTTGCACCATTTCAGCCACTTGCCATGCGTACATCGCATCGTGCCATGCTTGCTGAGCGGCTTCTTGTTCTGCAATGCCATCTTCACCATTTGCAAGCGCAGTACCCCATGCTTGGTTGGCTGTATGCATGGCATTTGCCGCACTGAGTGCATCGGTCAGAATGGGTTCGACTACTTTCCCCCAAACATCGACCAACAAGTCAGCGATGGCCTCTTGAACTTCTTCAGGAGGGGCGCTTGCTTCGTTGGATTCTTTTGTGTCACACCCCACTTCAACGGCCAAAGCCCCGAGCGCCAAAGCGCTCAGGGCCTGCCATGAAGAAGGACTGTTTTTACCAGCCATTCTCACCATTATCATCTCCCATGTTTGCAGCGTCGAATCCGTAGATTTCGCCGAGCAATGCACGTGCTTCGAGTAGACCTGTGTAATAGG